>JAIKYA010000195.1 GCA_024683645.1 Lachnospiraceae bacterium | reverse complement strand
TTGTCTCCGCCTTCGACATCCGTAATGGTACCACCGAATCTCTCGATGTATCCTTTACATTTGTCTACGGCAGCATTTCTCTGATCCTCTTCGAGCTTAGCGCTGACAACAACGGCTAATTCGTACTTGTTCATGCTGCTTTTACCTCCTTATGGTCTGGCCCTTTCCGGCCGAATGGCCCCCTCTCAAAGGAAGGAGCAAGGATATTTCACGGAATGCAATCATACCATAATCCCTCCCTCTTGTCAAACCCCTTTTTCGGACAAAAGGGACGCTCCTTTTGTCTTACGGACACCGGGGACACCGGGGACGCTCCTTTTGTCTTATTTCCGGCTGCCTGCGCCCCTTTGATCCATTCCTGCTCAAAACCATGGGCAAAACCATGGGGACGGACCTCCCGGTTCTGATACAGTTTGCAAAGACCGCTTCCGTGCAGGACTGTGTGAGGCCGCCGGTGCTTAACGAATGCGTAAGCATGAGTTTAGCACCGCAGCGAGTCCGAACCCAAGAGGGAGCGGGTCCTGCACGGAACTGTCTTTGCATCTGCATCAACAAACAAAAAAACCACGAGGTCCGTCCCCGTGGTTTTCCCTGACGGCTGTTTCTGTAACGATAATGCCAATGAGTGCGGACGGCCCGTCGGTGCTCAAACGGCATTTGCAAAAAGCCCTCTCCGCGGGGAGAGGGCTTTGTAGTGGTTATGGGGGTGGTGCTTAAACTCTGTCGTTCTCGTCGAAGATATCGCCGCACTCGGGACAGAATTTAGGCGGATGAGCCGGATCCTCGGGTTCCCAGCCGCACTTGTCGCACTTGTATGCAGGTGTTCCTGAAGGAGCAGGCTTGCCGCACTCTGCACAGAACTTGCCCTTGTTCACTGCGCCGCAGGAGCAGGTCCAGCCGGTATCAGCGGGCTTGGGATTGCCGCATTCCTGGCAGAACTTCGCCGTGTTGACAGCGCCGCACTTCGTGCAGGTCCATGAATCTGCTGCAGGTGCTGCGGGAGCAGGTGCTGCTGCAGGTGCCGGGGCGGGTGCTGCGGCCTGCTGTGCTGCCTGCTGCTGTGCGCCCATCTGGAAGAGCGTAGCTGCATTCATGCCGCCTGCGTTCTGAGCCATACCCATGCCCATGAAGCCTGTCATGGCGCCTGCAGTATTGGCTGCCGCGGTATTCATAGCGGTATTCTGAGCATTTACCATAGCGCCTGCTGCCAGCATAGGGTTGCTGAGTGACAGTGCCTTCTGGAGTTCCTTTAAGGAATCCTCGTCCTCCTTGGACATTGTAGGAGGTGCCATGGTGATCGTACGGATCTCGATACCGTAGGTATCAACCCACTTTGACTTAAGAACGCTGTTCATGGCCTCAACCATCTGCTGCTTCTTTGCAGGCAGACCCGAAGGACGGAGACCGTCTTCATTTATCTGAGCAAGACCGTCCTGAAGAGCATCAACGAACTCGTTCTTCAGCTGGCCTTCGATCTGGCTGATCTTGTATACGTCTGCAACATTGCCTGCTACATTTGTATAGAAGAGGATGGGATCGGCGATCTGGAAGCTGTATGATCCGTGAAGCCTCAGTCCCATATCCGAATCGAAGTTAAGTCTTGAATCCACAACCCTGAAATAGATGGGCTGGGGAGTACCGAACTTCTGATCCATTATAAGCTTGGTATTAACATAGTAGATCTTCTGTGTTACGGCTGTCATTCCGCCGTAGGTAAAGTTCTCTGCGAACTGCTTGAAGCTGTTCTTTATACCCTGGCCCAAGCCTCCTGCAAAGATGGTCGGTGCCTTGGTTGTATCAAATGTGAACTCGCCGGGCTCTGCGCAGACCTCAACGATCTTGCCCTGCTCAACGATGATCATGCACTGTCCGTCAGCGACTACGATCTTGGAACCGTTGGTTATAACATTCTCTTCACCCTTTGTGTTGCTGGAGCGGCCTGTAACCTTGTGCTTTCCTGCAACGATAAGTGTATCGTTGGGGATGGCGTCACAGTAAAAATACTCTTTCCACTGGTTACTGAGTACGTTAGATCCTGCTCCCAATGCTGCTGATATTAATCCCATTTTCCTTCTCCTTTCATTTACGGGGAAGCCCCCTCTTTGTTTTTATATCAAACGGATCTGCCGCTTATGCAGTACCGTTATCAATCTTTAACCCCTATCTGGTAATACTCGAAGCCGTACTTTTCGGCTGTCTTCTTACCGTATATGTTCCTGCCGTCAAAGATGACGGGATTCTTAAGTATCGACTTGATCTCTTCGAAGTCGGGACTGCGGAATTCCTTCCACTCCGTGATAAGTATCATGGCGTCTGCTCCCTCAAGGGCATCATATTTGCGCTCAACATACTCAACAGAGGTATTGTCCTTAAGATAGAATTTCTTTGCTTCTTCCATGGCCTTGGGATCATAAGCCCTGATCTTTGCCCCTGCTGCCGTCAGATCATTTATGATGGTGATGGCCGCAGCCTCTCTCATATCATCGGTATCGGGTTTGAAGGAAAGTCCCCATACCGCAAAAGTCTTCCCGCTAAGGTCTTCGCCAAAACGCTTCTTTACCTTATCGGCGATCACATGCTTCTGTTCGTAATTGACATCCTCTACCGCGCCGAGGAGCTTTGCTTCGTAACCGTACTCGGCTGCCGTCTTTACCAGAGCCTTTACATCCTTGGGAAAACAGCTACCGCCGTAACCGCATCCGGGATATATAAAGGAATAGCCGATACGTTTGTCTGAGCCTATGCCCTTGCGCACTTTGTTGACATCCGCGCCCACCTGCTCACAGATGCGGGATATCTCGTTCATGAATGATATCTTGGTCGCAAGCATCGAGTTTGCTGCATATTTTGTCATCTCGGCACTCGCTATGTCCATCAGTATAAAGTTGTCGGTGTTCAGCACATAATGTCTGTAAAGCTCGCGCATGGTCTCCGCCGCAGCTTCGTTATCCACGCCGATGACTATACGGTCCGGCTTCATGCAGTCGCTGACTGCCGTCCCCTCTTTTAAAAACTCGGGATTGGATACCACGTCGAAGGTCAGGTCGCTGTTTCTCTTATCCAGTTCCTCCTGTATCTTCGCCCTTACCTTGCCTGCAGTGCCGACCGGTACGGTTGACTTGTCGACAACAACCATATGGTGGTCCATATATTTACCTATGCTCTCGGCTACAGCGAGCACATAGTGCAGATCCGCACTTCCGTCTTCGCCCATAGGCGTTCCCACAGCTATAAAACATATACTGCAGCGCTTCAGTGCATCCTCGATCTTTGTGGTAAAATTGAGCGCTCCGGAGTTGAAATTCTTAAGTACCAGTTCCAAAAGCCCCGGCTCATATATGGGAATGATGCCTTTTTTCAGGTTCTCAATCTTCTTCTCATCTACGTCAACACACCATACTTCATTGCCCATATCGGAAAAGCAGGTACCTGTCACCAGCCCCACATATCCCGTTCCAATCACCGCTACTCTCACGATCTGTCCTCCGTTTTTGTATTATCACTCTGATGCAGTATTATACTCTACTTTTATCTTAATGTAAAGGCTTCTAACCTTGCTTATAACATCTTGCATCCCTTTAAAACAAGGAATATAATGGTAAACGTCATGAAAATAACAGATCGTTTCAGACAACTTATCACAAAGGAGACACGCCACGAGAACGAGTCAAACAAGATGACCGTTCTGCTTCGTATACTCAGCCTCGTCCTGCTTCTGTTTTTTGTGATAATGAGCCTCGGTTTTTTCGTGACCGGCGGCTATTCTGCCTCAGCCGGCAATCTGCTTCTGGCCGCACTCTTTGCACTGATCTTTTTTGCTTCCTATATACTGCGCAAAAGCCCTCTGATATGGTGCTTTATAGCTGTCACCGCCCTGTGGGCCGTATCGATGCTCTGGCTGTTCGGCCCCGATTCGGGTTTTCAGTTACTTCCGCCTTTTGTGATACTGATATTCTTTTTTGCCAGCTATGACAGTCTTTCGCGCAAGGTCATCTTCGGCTTCTGCTGCTTTATAGTCTATCAGGGCCTGAGCATGATATACGGCAACAGGGCTCCCGCGCTCTCGCTCAGCCCTGCCGCCCACAACTGCGTCAGGGACTGTAATATGTTCATCATCATACTTTGCACCTGCATAGCTGCGCATGCTTTTTCCAAAGACAGCTTAAATCTTGAAAACAAACTGATAGAATATAACAAGCGCCTTAAGGCCAAAGCCAACACTGATCCCCTTACAGGACTTAACAACAGGAGCATGGCCATTGACTATCTTCAGGATTTTGTAAAGAAGACCGATGAGATGCTCGCCAGCATCTGCATCTGCGATATAGATCATTTCAAGAATGTTAATGATACCTACGGACATGACGTGGGCGACCTGGTACTTAAAGCTGTGGCCGATGCGATACGCAAAACCATAGGAGATGACGGTTTCGTGGCAAGATGGGGCGGCGAGGAATTCTTCATAGCCTTCCCGGGATCAAACGGCGACGTCGCCAAAGACCTCCTTTACATGGTTCAGAGCGCCATCCGCAAAGTCTCGGTGGAAAGCAGCGGACAGGTCATTTCCGTCACTCTGACTTACGGCCTTACCGAATACGACAATAACAAGACTCTCACCGAAAACCTCAAAGATGCCGACAACAATCTGTATGCCGGCAAGCAGAAAGGCAGGAATACAATAGTATTCTGACCGCGATCCTTATTTCCCTGTCTTTATTATCCCGTTTTTTGAGCCCATTACCCCTGCGCCGCTTCTGCTTTCCTGAAATCTGTCCTTCAGGCGCCGTTATCTCCGCTTTTCAGGCTTCGGGGTGACTCTTTTCGCATAAAGACGATCTGCGGTCATCTCCGCCTGCGCTTCGGGGGGACTCTCTTCGCAAAAAGCTGATTTGCAGTCATCTACGCCTACGCTTCGGGGGGGGGACTCTCTTCGCAAGAAGCTGATCTGCAGTCATCTACACCCCGACCACGAGTTGACTCTTTTCACAAAAAGCCAATCTGCAGTCATCTCTGCCACGCCCCTGGGTTGACTCATTTCGCAGAAAGACGATCTGCAGTCATCTCCGCCCCGGCACCGAGTTGACTCTTTTCACAAAAAAACCATCTGCAGTCATCTCATCCCCGGCACCGGGTTGACTCTTTTCACATAAAGCCCGTCTGCAGTCAAATTCTGTTCGAGCTGAATCAAGCAGGTCTTACGATTATTCAATATACTCAAAACCACGGGATTGCTCCCGTGGTTTCATTTTACGATACTATTTCTCTCAAATGCTCTGGCTTAATAACGCAAAGCATTCACCATACCCTACATCGCCATATATTTCTGTATGATCTCCGCCGTATTCTGTGCGGCTATCTTCGTAAACTTCGGATAATCCATATGCGACTTGTCATCCGCCGAATCGGATATCGCTCTCAGTACGCAGAAGGGCAGGCTGTTCACATGGCAGACCTGCGCGATCGCTGCTCCTTCCATCTCACATGCGACCGCCCCGAACTCCTCGGTAAGCAGCTGCTTCTGCGCTCTCTTAGTGATAAACTGATCACCGCTCGCTATCGTGCCCTGCAGTGCCTTTACGCTCCTGCCATCCGCATTCAGTCCGAATGCGCAGGATATCAGCTTATCCCTGATCCCCGCATCCGTTTCAATATAGCAGATATCACTGCCCAATATCTTTCCTTTAGGCTCACCTAGTGCTGTCACGTCCATATCATGCTGTACAAGCTTCCTGGCCATGACAAGGTCGCCTATATCCAGCTCGGATGTAAGACTTCCGGCCACGCCGACATTTATGATCTCGTCGGGATGGAACTTCAGTATCATCGTCTGCGCACATATGGCCGCAAAAACCTTGCCGACACCGCACACCGCACATACCACGCCTTTCCCCGAAATCTTTCCGAGATAATACTTGACAGAGCTGTACTCGAACTCTCCCTCCACGGGATCCATCATCGCCCTGATTTTTTCCAGTTCCACTTCCATTGCGCAGATTATTCCGGTCATCCCTCGCCCTCCTGTGGTGATGTGGGAACGCACGTTAACCCTTACCGTTCCCCATACGTTGTTCCAAAACCGCTGTTCCCATGATAACATATGTCAAAAGTATGTCAAATAACAGGATAAGAGTAGCGTTCGGGACGCTTTGAGGCCGCAGTCTGCTGGCCTGATATATCGATAAAAAACAGCCACCTTCCGGTGACTGTTTTTTATCGATGCGACAGGATTTGAACCTGCGGTCTCCGCTTCGCTCCGGTCGGCCCAAAGCCGAGGTCCCCCGGACCTCGTGGGCCCTCTGCGCCCTCACGGCGTTCGGGACGCTTTGAGGCCGCAGTCTGCTGGCCTGATATATCGATAAAAAACAGCCACCTTCCGGTGACTGTTTTTTATCGATGCGACAGGATTTGAACCTGCGACCTCTGCGTCCCGAACGCAGCGCTCTACCAAGCTGAGCCACGCATCGTAGATGTATTTTTGCAACGAATGATATTTTATACGAATGTGCGGATTTTGTCAAATACTATAAATTCCGTGATTTCAGCAGTGGTTTCATCGGCGCTGTCATATAAGATATCTCTTGATCTTTTTCTCAATAAGGTTTACATCAAATGGCATATCGTCCGACTCCATTGAGAACAGGATATCCTCATTGATCACGATTCCGTTCTTATCATATGTATCCATTTTATGCAATGTCTTTACCGCATATTCACTGTTAGTGATAAGCCCGAAATGCTCCCAGTAAACTGTCTTTCTTGTCCGAATATTCAGAAGTACAAAGTCCGGAAACATCACACAGCCGTCCTTCAGCTCAAATCGCGGTTCATAAGCATACGGAATTCCTTTTTTATAAAATATATCAGCAAGTATTTTTTCCGACTTTGATCTGACATAGTCGCCTCTGTCAGTCAGATAATGCCCCGATTCAAAATGCTTGTTCATATTACCCTTGTGCTCTTTTATCCATTTTTCGATAAAGACTTCATCAGGAACTATCACCGGAGTCACAAATTTCCTCTGTGCATCACTCAGGCTTTCATATACTTCAGAGACTGCTCCTATATCATAGTGCCTTAGGAATTCGTCCAATCTTCTGTGAAGTTTCCTCATAACATCATAAATATCCTCATCATACCCCTTTTGTATCTTTTTTATGACTACATCAATGTCTTCTGCTCTGACATACCCCCTTCTTCCGTCAGGCCCCATCAGATAATACTGGAATCCATTCTTACGCTTTGAATATCTGACCCCTTTTCTATCTACGCTTTTTTCGGATCTCAAACGTTTTTCGACCTCTGAGATCATACGTTCAATTTCCTCTTTCTGTTCCATCAGTGTATTCTTGAGATCGACCATATCTTTATCCTCCTTTTTTTCTGACACACAGTTCCAGTCGTTCTCTTCATTCTGCGTGTCTTCTTCTTTTTCGCTGACACGCAGTTCCAGCCGTTCTCTTCATTCTGCGTGTCTTCTTCTTTCTCGCTGACACGCAGTTCCAGCCGTTCTCTTCATTCTGCGTGTCTTCTTCTTTTTCGCTGACACGCAGTTCCAGTCGTTCTCTTCATTCTGCGTGTCTACTTCTCTTCCGCTGACACGCAGTTCCAGCCGTTCTCTTCATTCTGCGTGTCTCTAAACATACATAAGTAATTTAGGGATCCCGCAACCCGATACGGATTGCTATTGATCAAATAAGAAATACTACAAAGATACTATAGCTTGCTTTAGATAATAAATCAAGTATCAGAATTGTTCCCCCATGCTGTCCGCCTGCTGCAGACAGCTGTCTCGCCACCCTGCCCGGTCATTGCCAAGCGATTGCTACCTACACGCAGCCATCCCCGGGGGCGAAGGCTGCATCGCGCTCCGGAGTATACAATAAAAGACTTTGCGGCTTAGCGCAGCACTTAGCAAAAACAAGCAGCAGATCCCGGACGGATCAGCTTTCCGAAGGAAAGCTTCAACGTCCGGGAATCATTTGCTGCGATGTCTGAGCTTAGTGCACATCGACTTAGCAAAGCCTTATTGTATACCGCGGAGCGCAGGGCGTTTGCTCGGCGGAGCGCAGTGCGTCTGTTCAGCGGAGCGCGGGCGTCTGCGCTGTGGGGCAAGGAGCATCAGTCCCCGGTGACGGTAGTGACCGTTTCGACGTCTTCGGAGTCATAGCTCTCATAACCCGCGTCTAACGAAGCATCCACAGAGCCGAGTTCAACATAATCGACACCGGGAAGCGGTTTAACATCGGACATAGCCTCGTAACCGCTTCTGTCGATCGCACTCATGTGGAAATAAGTTTCGGCATTGGCCGGGTCATCCACATGTACATAGAGATCTCCGTTCTCGTCCACGTAGTCAGTGACATCTGCACTGATGTTCTTGTAAATGAATGTTACGCGTCCGTCAGGATATACTTCCAGCGAAGCCTGCTTGTTGGTCCGCTCTACCAGCTCAGCCGCATCCATGTCAGTGCTGTTCCCATCCTCATCAATGTTGATGCCTTTGACATGTATCTCAGCTCCGCTGTCGGAAGTCAGTTTATACGCTCCGTCGCCTATGTCCTCGACTTCGATCGCCTCTTTTGTCCCGTTTATCCAGAGTTCCAGATTAGTACGGATCCCGCCCAGATCACAGGCGTAGCAGATACCTGCGCTTCCCAGAGTAATAACACTTATCGCTATTGCGGCTGCTATTTTGCTTATTCCGTGTACCGTATTGTTAAACATTTTGATCTTCCCCTTTCCTTCCTGATCCAGACGCTCGTCTAAGCGTCCCCGGAAATCGTCGGAGAGATGCAGCCTGTTAAAACTTCTCTGATATTTTTCTTTGTTTTTGTTTTCAATCATCTTCCCATCCCTCCAGTTTTGTCTTCAGCAACTTACGGCCGTTTGATAATCTTGTTTTTACGGTGTTTTCGGATATCCTTAAGATGTCCGCTATCTCTCTGGTCTTGTATTCTTCGAAATAGTGAAGGTGCAGCACGATCCTGTATTTTTCCGGGAGGGCCAGAACCTCGTCCATAAGTGTTTTGTCAGACTCATCCTCAAATACGAGGCTATCCATATAATCTTCATAGGATGTTCTGTTCCGGTTCCAGAACAGGCGTATCGTACTTTTTGCCGTGTTTACGGTGACTCTCAGAAGCCAGGCTTTTATATGTTCTTCGGATTCAAACTCCTTATCGCTCTTATACAATGCGACGAACGCATCCTGGACCGCATCTTCGGCATCCTGCGGCTGTCTGCATATATTGAAGGCAGCCGCATACAGGCGGTCTCCGTATTTTTCACATATCCTGTCAAAATCCTTAACCATTGATCATCTCCGTTGTCATTTTTTAAGACGTCTTACACATATAATACGCCCGGGATGCAGCTTTGGTTTTACAAAAATATAAATATTTTCAAAAGCTATGATAACACAGCTGCACATCCCGCACGGATGGCTTTTCTTACTATACAGGAATTCCGGATGAATTTCATTCCGCATTTTGGTGCATCTTGTTTCCAAAAGCTTTTCAGCACTCTTCCATCTGCTATAATGAGAGAGTAAAGCAAAGGAGGGATAAGAATGAAATTCCGGATCAGGCTTTCGGATGACAAAACCGAGCTCGTAAGATCCTATCTTGAAGAACATGGTGTAGAGATTTCCGAAGACGGTGAATTCACGATAACCGAAGCTTCGGAAAAAGCTTCTTTCCTGACAGTCCGCAACGAAAACAGAGAACGTATGCGCGTGGCTGCGGAGGAAGTGATCTATATAGAAGCTTTCGGAAAAGAGATCGAGATCCATACTGTGAGCGGAACATTTCTTTCGACTGAAAGAATGTACATACTGGAAACCCTGCTGGATCCGCAGGAATTCCTTCGCATAAGCAAATCTGTCATCGTAGCAAAAAAACACGTTAAAAAGATCCGCGCATCACTTTCAATGAAATACGTACTGACGCTGTCGGACGGAACCCTTGCGGATGTTACAAGAAGCTACTACAGCGACTTCCGCAGATTTTTCAGCATATAAGGATCGGAGGAAAACAAAATGACAAATCTGGCAATAAGCATATTTATACTGATCGGGATCGCCTGCGTGATAGTGGTGATCAGCCTGATCGCCTACAACAGAAGGCTCGACCGCATCGCCCGCGGAGTGGAACGCGGCACCCACACAGCCTTACCGGAACCCGGCACCACTGCAGATATCACTTACAAAACCGTACTAATGGCTCTGATGATCCTCGCGGTTATCAATATCAGCACCGTGAGCGGTATAGTGCTCCCGATGCAGAGCAGCGTTAATGATCTGCGCTCTTCCAACGAAAAGCTCTACCGGGAGATAAACGAACTGCATCAGGAGATATCCGATCAGCTGAAAAAAGTCTCTTACTCGGCATATGAGCCGCTAAGCTTTGATCCGGCCTCAAAGACTGCCGATATAAAGGTCTATGCCGGCTTAAAGGAATATTCCGAGGACACCGAAGTATCCGTAAACTTAAACGGAAAAGCGATCCCCCTCACCCTGGATGCTTCCGGTGAATTCAGTACCAAGCTCAGTGCGGGTATCTTTGACTCATATAGAAAGGCAAAGCTGATCATCAATGACGGCGGCCGTATCTCTTCGGAAAACCTTGACTTTCCCGAGGAATTATTCTGGGAATATCTGCCGCTGCCAATGCTGCAGTGCAGCTTTGAGTCCGATTATAAATTCGGAAAACTAAGCTACAGCGGACACTTCTCCGTAACGGCCGGATCACATTCCGAAGATATCAAAACCGCCACCCTCACTTACATGAGCGGCGGCAGGGAGCTGAAGAGTTTCGACATAAGCGATAAGATCGTAAGCGGCGCGGAGATCACTCTTGAAAAAGGACTTGTGCTCGAAAAGGACTTAAGCTTCAGGATCGAGATAAACACTAAGGACGGCTACAAGATAACGCAGACTTCAGCTGTGATATATGCAGCCGACGGCACGGATTACGATGACAGCCTCACGATCTGCGACTCTGAAGGAACCGTGATGTGGGCAGACTGAGGCCGGTTCAGTACAGGCCGAAATCTATATATTTGTTGAGCTCGATCGTATACCACGGTATGTTATCGTGGTTGCGCTCGAGCACGGCATGGCGGCCGTTAGGATTGGGCACAAAGAGGTTGCTGCCGTCCTCGTAGATATACGCATCGATACGCTGGATGTGCATCTGGCTTTCTTCAAAGCTGCAGCCTGCTGCCCAGACCGCGATCGAATCCTGGGCATTGTAGCCGCCTCGCAGATCGGTGCCCTCATGTGCTTCTTCAAAGAGCCGGTATGCTCTCGAAACAACATCGCGGCTCTGGGGATCCAGCCTATGGAGATTGATACCGCCCGATATCGTCCCGATCACAGTACCGTTCACCGTGCAGTTGCCGGTATTTCGGGTTATAAATACCAGCGGCACGGGAGAATAAGCCACGCAGGTCTGTATGGCTACCGTACACTCTTCCTTCCACCAGAAATTAAAATCACGTCCCTGCTCAGGATAACCGCCTCCGACTACCCAGATGGAATCAACACCGTTTTTGACCAGCTGCATGCCCTCGGGATCCAGAAGCAGTCTTTCGATATTGTTAAGATAGCCTGTCGTTACTATTCTGGTCTTTTCTTCCTTTGCCATATTCTGTCTGATGACGTTTTTGTACAGATCAACGGCATCAATGAGCGTATATGTTCCGGGATTGCCGTAATTTTTTATGAAGTATTCAAGAAACGGACTCTCACACCATATGCCGTTGGGATCATAACCGGTCGGAACATAAGCATAGCCATAGCAGGCCAGCTGCCCGTGAACGCCTCTGGTGGAATAATCTCCGTAGGTGGAGGTACCAACCGCACAGAGATTTATCTTGCCGAGCGTCGCCATTGATGTCGCCACCTTGATGCAGGCCACATCATCCACATCGGTTGAATAATCCGTATCCACTATGATATTTCTGACCATCTCGCTGCCGTCGACAAAAGGAGGTGGACCTTCCTCTTCTTCCTCCTCTTCCTC
>JAIKYA010000164.1 GCA_024683645.1 Lachnospiraceae bacterium | reverse complement strand
TGTAAGAGCAGGAGTGAAGGGAGTGATCGACTTTGGCATGGGACTGACGCTTAGGGAAGGAGACAGGGAATACTATTACAACGCACTGGATAAGCATTTCCCCGGAATGAAAGAGCGATATATCAGGAACTACGGGAATGCCTATGAACTTCCGAGCCCGAAAGCAAAAGAACTAAAAGGGATATTCCGGAGAATATGTAAGGATAACGGGATTCTGTCTACTCCGGAGGAATGTTTCCGCTTTATGAGGGAAATGCCGGAGAAATATCCGCAGATGAGCATATTTGATCTGTAAGGTGACTTTGGAAGGCAGCGTTTCTACAGCGATCTGAAAGATCATGGTAAACCCCGTGGTATAAAGGAGCAAAAGTGAAAGAAAACGAAAAAAAGAAAAAAGAAAAGCTGTCTTTTGCAGCTACGATGAAAAACTCATGGTTTGCCTTAAAACTTGCGGCAGAAATATGCCCGAGTTTTATAGCACACACATTTATTATGTGGCTTATCGGGCAGAGTGAGTGGGTATTCTTTGACGGTGTATTCATGAAGGTGATCGTTAACGCTTTATCGGAAGGACGGGAGTTTAGCAGCATCTTAAGATTTATCCTTATATGCGGCGCGGTATTCTGTCTTCTGGCGGTCTATACGATGTACGTGGATAATGTTGTTTATCCTTTAAAGACTAATCGGCTTTACGGCGGCATATACAAAAAGCTTTATGCCAAAGCAAAAAATGTTGAGCTTTCATGTTATGAGGATCCAGATTTTTACAACCGCTACACTATGGCAATGGATGGAGCAGAGCAAAAGATCGCATCCGTTATCAGAGGAATGATAGGCGCGATTATCGGTGCAGCGGCTTCCGTATCCGTGTTTTACATGATGTACGAGATAGATCATTATGCCATGCTTTTTATCATTTCACCGCTTATCGGAAATTTCATTTTCGGGAATCTTAAGAATAAATATGAATATCAGAGATATAAGGAACAGGCTCCAAATGAAAAGGTGCTTAATTACGTAAGCCGTATGATGTATCTTCCTGACGGAGCCAAGGAGATCAGGCTTTCCAATGTATTCTCTCTGATGAGAAAACAGTACGGGGAAGCTACGGTAAAAAATGTGAAGGTTGCCGATAAATACGCCTTTAGAAATGCGAATATGAATTTCTGGCGCATAACCTTTACCTTTACCGTTATATTTGAAGGCGTGCTGCTTTATGCGATCTATCGAAACCGGGTAACGGGCAGTATCTCTCTTGCGGAGCTGACCATTATGACAAGCCTGATGGTTGCCATGACATGGATACTCATAAGGGTATTTGAAAATGTTATGGAAGTCCTGAAAAACGGCATGTTTATAAATAACCTTAAGGGATTTCTCGAGTATGAGGAGAAGATACCGGAAGACTATGACGGTGAGATGCCGGACAGAGATTTTAAGAGTCTGGAATTTAAAGATGTTTCTTTCTCATATAAAGATAAGGAGATCATCCATAAGCTTTCGTTCAGGATCGATAAAGGAGAGATCGCGGCATTGGTGGGGCATAACGGGGCCGGCAAAACAACCATTATAAAGCTTATGCTAAGACTCTATGATCCTGACAGCGGCGCGATCCTTTATAACGGTAAGGATATAAAGACATATAATCTTAAGGCCTACAGAGATATCTTTGCCACTACCTTCCAGGATTTCAAGCTTTTTGGAATGACGGTTAAGGAAAATGTCCTTATGGGAAGGGATTATGAAAACGAGGAAGAGCTGGTAAAAGAAGCGCTGAAAAAGGCTGATGTTATGGACCGTATCGAGGAGCTGGAAAATGGGATCGATTCTGTGATGACAAAGGAATTTGATGAGGACGGCTGTGTGCTTTCGGGTGGGGAGAGCCAGAAGCTGGCCGTTGCAAGAACTTTTATAAAAGATGCGCCCATGAAGATATTTGACGAGCCTTCCAGTGCGCTGGATCCGATAGCCGAGTATGAGCTGTTTAACAGTATTATCGGAGAAGGAAAATATCACACCATGCTCTTTATCTCCCACAGACTTTCATCGGTAAAGAACTGCGATAAAGTCTTTATGCTTGAAAAAGGTACTCTCATCGAGGAGGGAACCCACAAAGAACTGATGGGAAAGAACGGAAGCTATGCAGCTATGTATAAAAAACAGGCGATGAACTACCTCGCAATAGAAAATGAAGAGGAGGTGATCGCATAATGAAATACGTACCTAAGGAAGAAAGAGAAAAAACAAAGCAATCTGTAAAGACAGTGTTTGCGAATAACTTATACATGCTCAGGCTTATCTTTAATGCTTCGCCTTCGTTTGTACTGCTCCAGGCGGCCGATGCGGTAAGAGGCCAGCTGTCTATTTTCTTCGAGCACACGGTGCTGATAGGTTATGTACTGGAATCGGCGGAATTTGGTTATCCATTTAAACGGGTAGCGGGGATCATCTTGCTTATGGCTGCACTGATCACGATAGGAATGATCTTCACTGTTTATCAAAGCGATTACGTGGCACCGCGTGAAAGGCCTAAGGTCCGCGAAAAGATCAAGATGAAGCTTTATGAGAAGGCAAGGGATATGGATCTTGAGTGCTATGATGATCCTGAATTCTATAACAGTCAGGTACTTGCCATATCGCAGATAGACGATCAGATCGAAAGGGTGATCAAATTCGTTATCGATACGCTGAGCGGTCTTGCGGCATTTACAACAACGGCCATATATTTCCTTTATAAGGACAAGACAGCTATATTATTTGCAATGGGGGCTTTCGTGCTGTCCATGATCTTTGAGCAGCTTTATAACAGGCAGAATTATCTTGTCAGGGTTGAGAGCATACCGGCATCCAGAAAGAGAGACTATATTAAAAGGATCTATTATCTTAACGACTATGCAAAGGAAATCAGGTTAAATCCGGATGTTTCTGATATTCTTATGGAACAGTTTGAGCAGGCCAATGACGAAGTCTATGCTATAGAGAAGAAATATGCTTTAAAGAAATGGTTCTTCGGATTCATGAGGCGCTATGTCTGCAACAGCTTCTTTGCGGATGTCCTGTTCATTGGCTATCTCGTATATCAGGCTGCTGTGCTCCACAGTATTTCATACAGTACGGTGGCAATCCTTTATGGCTCTTTCGGAAGGCTTAAGAACAGTATGAGAGTGTTCTCGGAGACCTATCCCTTTGCATGTGAGACGAGTTTATATGTCGCTAAGATCAGAGAGTTTCTGAATTACGAGCCGAAGATCGTTTCAAAAGAGAATCTGATTCCTTCGAACAATGCTAAAGAGATAGAGCTTGATAAGGTATCTTTTGCATACGGAAAGAATAAGGATATGCTTATAAATGGTATGGAGCTTCATATTAAAGCCGGAGAAAAGATCGCTCTTGTGGGTTATAACGGAGCAGGAAAAACAACACTCGTTAAGCTCCTTATGCGGCTTTATGATACAAAAGGCGGGGTGATCAGAACAGACGGCAGGGATATCAAAGAATACGATGCGAAAAAATACCGTGATACCATTGGTACGGTATTCCAGGATTTCCAAATCTTTGCCGGCACCGTAAAAGAAAACGTTGTGCTGGATGTGGCTGATGGCATCGGAGATGATGGGATCAGAAAAGCTCTTTCGGAAAGCGGACTTATGGAGCGCATAGACAGGTTTGATAAAGGCCTGGATACGGAGCTTACCACGGAGTTTTCTGAGGAGGGCGTGAATCTTTCGGGGGGTGAGAGCCAGAAGCTTGCTATATCAAGAGTTTTCTACAAAGATGCCGGACTTATGATACTTGATGAGCCTTCCAGCGCTCTTGATCCGATAGCTGAATATCAGCTCAATCATGCAATGATAGAAGCTACCGGAGATAAAACGGTTATATTTATCTCACACAGACTTTCAACCACAAGGATCGCAGACAGGATCATCATGCTTGAAAAAGGAAGCATTGTTGAGCAGGGAACGCATGAAGAACTGCTCTCAAAGAACGGAAAATATGCACAGATGTGGAAGGTTCAGGCGGGAGCCTATATCGCTGTCTGACTTTTTTGAACTGCCGGAAGAGAAGATAGCTGAGTAAAGAACTGTTATAACGATTCTTTCTATATGAGCTGCCGGGAATGTCTGTTATCATTACAGATGTAAGGCGCCGGAACAAAAGCACTAACAGCATAAGAAAGGATGATGATCATGAACCGAGATATTTTTATAAGAAATCTTACCGGAGACAGGATAGAGATGAGTCCCAAAGGCAGATGCGCTGATGAGCTTTCTGTAGAGGAATTTGAAAAGGGTTATGGAAATTTTTTTGATATGATCTATGCAATAGCGGAAACGGATATTTCTGCTTTAAGCGGATACGGAGAGTTTGATAAAGATAATAAAGCGCCGTTTGCAACATTTGGGGAGTTTGTCAGGGAGACCTTTAATGAGCAGCAGGAAGGCTACTGGCATAACTGGACACAGATGTTTGATACCACATTCTTAAAGAAAGATTTTTTTGATAAGATATATGCCAAGATCATGCAGTATGCGCCATTTTGCGAAGGGGTAAGATATCTGGCTAACAACAATACTTTCTTTGTCAATATGATCGTTGACGATGAAGGAAAGACTTACTGTGCGGACTGGGGGCGCGCAGGGATCATGGATTACTTGATGGATTTTGCTATCCTTGATCTGAACAAGCCCTATCTGCTGGTTCCCGAGAAACTGTATGAGTATGCGAAAAGGAAGAATATAGAGATAAAGAACTATAAGGAGCGCTTCCTGTGCATGGCATATTTTAAGGGACTTCACACACTCATGTGGCATGCTTCCATCGATGATCTGGTATCCTGTGAATCCATTACAAGATCGATCAATGAACTGGAAGACAGAATGAACAGGTTGACGGATCAGTATGCAGTATGAAAATGCCAGGGATATTCTCACGGCAAGCCTTCTCAAAGAAGTACAGAAGTATGCGGAAGGAAAGGTTATATATATTCCGAAACGCAGCAAGAGAGAAGGCTGGGGAGAAGCGTCCGGATATTATTCAAATGCCGGTTTGGGGGAAGACTGGGTGCGGATATACCTCGAATCCATGGGCGTGAAAGTGCCGGACAGTGACAGCTATTTTTTGTCTGAACTTGTCAGGATACCGTTACGCCTGATAGATGATGAAAATGAAAAGCCGTTTGTCACGGATAGAGAGAACTGTACAGAGGTACCGCTTATCATTCTGTTTGAGGATCGAAGGTTTCACATATTATGTCGAAGCGATTATTTGTTGATGCTCCGCAAAGAAAAGAAGAATGCTCATTATGCGTTCATCTTTGCTAAAAATGAAGAGTATGAGTACTATTTATACAACTTCGGAAAACAGTTTCAGGCCTGAGACGACAGGTTTGATTTCCGCAGCCGGAATATCCGAATGATCCTGATTATAATCTGAACATGAAAGTCGTTTTAGAACCACGAGGTCCGTCCCCGTGGTTTTTTATGTAAGAATTCTGTAAGAATTATTAAGATTTAAGTAAAGATGTTTATGAGAAGTGATGATATAGTAGGATCATAAAAAGTATCGGGAGGACCAAAGATATATGAATACTGTACTGAGAACTGAAAAGCTCTGTAAATCTTTTTCGAATGAAGGTCTGCAGCAGCATGTGATAAAGAATCTGGATCTGGAGATAATGAAAAATGATTTTACAGTGATCATGGGCTCGTCAGGTTCAGGCAAGAGTACCCTGCTGTATGCATTGTCGGGGATGGATAAACCTACACTCGGGAAAGTGTATTTCGGAGAGGATGAGATCTCTTCATACAATAATGACCGTCTGGCTGTATTTCGCAGAAATCACTGCGGTTTCGTATTTCAGAGCATATATCTTCTGGAGAACATGAATGTTTTTGATAATATCATGACGGCTGCGCTCCTGGTACAGAAAAATACACCTGAACTTGCAGATCGTGTTAAAGAGCTGCTTGATAAAGTCGGAATCTCCGAGAATTTATGGAAGAAATATCCGAACCAGTTGTCGGGAGGAGAGTGTCAGAGAGTCGGCATAGTCAGAGCGGTGATCAATGAACCTGAGATCCTGTTTGCAGATGAGCCTACGGGAGCGCTTAATTCAACCTCCGGTCAGGACGTGCTTGATGTTTTTACAACACTTCACAAAAAAGGACAGAGCATAGTAATGGTAACTCATGATATAAAGACGGTGCTCAGGGGTTCCAGGGTGATTTATTTAAGAGACGGCAGCATAGTGGGAGAGCACAGAATGCCGGATTACGAAACGGATGATCTGAAAAAACGCAGGGAATCTCTGCAGGATTTCTTAAATGAAATGGGATGGTAGGTTATGAAAAAGATCTTAAGATTATCACTGGCAAATATAAAAAAGCACAAAAAAGAATCGATCCTTCTTATGATCCTGATCACACTTGGGATCGTACTTCTGTCGTCGTCGGTTTCAGCTGTAAGCGGAATCAAAAAGATCACACCGCGAATGGCGGAGGAAAGCGGATGCTATAAAAATCTGGTACAGATCAGGGCGGATCATTATTCGGACAGATATCTGGAATTTCTTAAGGATAATCCTGACGTAGAAAGTTTCAACCATACGGGTTTTGTTTCTGATATGCTGAAAGTAAGGGACAGTGAGGAAGGTGACATCCTGATCGATCTGAGTTTTGTACCGCTGAGCGGTGAATGTCGGATGGAAAGATTTGAAACCGTTCCGGGTTTTAATGCGGCAGCGCATCCTGTCGTACTTGCATCAGCAAACAGAAACAGACTGGGCTTATCAGAAGGGGATGAGTTCACGATCATATGGGATAATAAAGAGTTTACATTCACGGTTGCGGGCTTCTATGAGCCGGGAATCTGGAGTTACGGAAGCAAAGCAGTGGTAAACGAAGACGATTTTGCTTATCTGCAAAACTCGATGGATGACCGTTATGAGATGATAGGTATAAATACGGCTGAAGGTGCCGATGACCAAAGTGTGCTCGCAGATTTTAAAGCTTTCGCCGAAGAGGCCTCCATAAATGATCTGTCAGGTTCATGGTATGCGACAGCTTATGAAGATACGCTTGATAACAATAATATAAATATGTCGATTTTAAGTATCATCACAATGATAATGTCGGCAGTGATTGTTATCGCAATAATGATAATGATCCGGTTCCGCATAGTAAGTGATATTCAGGAGCAGATAGTATCCATCGGAGTTCTGGAAGCTATAGGATACACATCGGGACAGATAGCTGTTTCTTATATAGCAGAGTATGTACTTATCGCTCTTGCCGGTTCATTTATCGGAATTGCACCGGCAGTGATGATGACAAAAGCCCTTCTCAGGAATGCTGCTTCAACTGTCTGTTATGGCGGGCCTCTTACGGTTCCGGCAGCTCATGTATGCATCTGTACAACGGCAGTCATTGCCTTTGTAGGGTTAACAGCGTTAAGCAGGGCATGTTCAGTCCGAAAGTACCCTCCTGTAATGGCGTTCAGAAAGGGGATCGAAACACACAGCTTCAAAAAGTCGATCCTGCCGCTTGATAAGACAAAAGTCAGTGTTCATATACGTCTTGCCATAAAAGCACTTTTTTCGAATGCAGGGAACCATATCGGCTTAACGGTCTGCATTATGGCCTGTACGGTACTGACACTGATGGGTTTTATACTGGGAAGCTTTTTTGCAAGTCCTGAAAGGATACTTGGATCCGTCTGCGGACATGAACTCTGTGATATCAGGATAGAAGCTGCAGGGGATGTGGATCCGGAGGTCTTTGCGGAAGAACTCGGGAAAATGCCTGAAGTAAGACAGGTTCTGACACCTGCAGCCGGTATAGGAGTGAAGGCAGTATCTGCTGATGCAAAGATCATCAATGAGAGTATATCGTTTATCCTGGAGGTTTATGATGATTATGCGAAAACCTCAGCGATCGTGCCTACAAAAGGAAGACTTCCGGAACATGAAAACGAGGTGGGTGTAACAGTTCAGTCGCTAAGGATGATCGGGGCCGAAGCGGGAGATACTATTACCCTGGAGTACGGAAAAGTAAAGAAAGATTATGTAATAAGCGGTGTTATCAATTCGGTGGTGAATCCGAATACGATCTATATAACCACGGAAGGATTTAAGCGCATGAATCCGGTGTATACGCCTTCTACTTTCGATCTGTATCTGAATGAGGGCACGGACAGTAAGGAAATTGCCGGGGTGCTCAGAGATCGATACGGAAAAGAAATAGCGGAATATAAGGATGATGAGATAACGGGAGATACACTTGAAGAAAAGATCCGTGCTGCAGCGGATAAAAAGATGGCAGAGGCCATGACCAGGCACGGTGTCAGCTACATGGAATATGCGATATGTGTGGGAGATAAGACCATTACCGGCAGCACCTCTCTCATGAAGATAAAAGCACTGACATATGAAAGAGAGGACATTGAAGAAGTAGCAGATATGATCCTTGTATCTTTTGCCGGGATCGCAGGCATTATGATGGCTGTGTCAGCAATTGTCGTGAGCCTGATCCTGTCCATTCTGATGGCATCTGCCATCAGGAGGCAGTATAAAGAACTTGGGATAATGAAAGGATTGGGATATACATCCGGAGAACTTAAGTTCCAGCTTGCATTCCGTATAGTACCGCTTGCCATACTGGCTGTTATCCTGGGAACCATTATTTCGGTGCTGCTTATGGGAGTAGTAAATACCTTTGTATGCAAGATCCTGATATCGGCATTCTCGATCATATTGATGGATGCCATCATCCTTCTCTATTGCTTTATCTGTGCATACATCAGCGCGAGAAGGATAAAAAAGATATCGGTATATGAACTGATTTCAGATTAACTGTTAAAACATTCAGAGAAAATCAAAGGCTTTATCGATCGGAGGAAAAAATGACAAAGAAGATCATAAAAATCTGTGCAGGGATAATAATGGGGTTGAGCTTGACGGTATCCGCCGGTGCTTTAGCAGTAAATGCCGGAAATACGCCTGATGAGAGCGGGACGGCAGATATGTATTCCGGAGCAGATGACAGTATTTTGAATATTGCGTCTGTCAGCAAGATGTACGTTACAGCAGCCGTAATGCAGCTGGTCGACAGCGGAAAGGTAGAACTTGACACAGCTGTTGCGGATTACATTACGGATTTCAAAATGGCAGACGAACGTTATATGGATATCACGGTTCGTATGCTTATGAACCATACTTCCGGGCTGATGGGTTCGACCTATGCCGGAGCCCTTCTCTTTGATGAAAAAAGCAGGGATTATCACAATACGTTTTTACAGAAGCTGAAAAGACAGCATCTGAAAGCGGATCCGGGTGCATTCAATTGCTACTGTAATGACGGTTTTACCCTGCTCGAGATCCTTGTGGAGCGTGTAAGCGGCCTGAGCTTTACTGAATATATGAAAGAAAACATCAGCATCCCTTTAAGCCTGGAACATACGGGAACTTTGTGGGACATGGATACGGACAGGCAGATCCCGGTATATATAAACGGCAATGTGAAGCTTAACCCTGTAGTTCCGCAGCTGATAGGTGCAGGAGGTATTTTGTCTGATGCAGAGGATGTATGCAGGTTTGGGACTGCCTTTTTTACAGGCAATAATATACTGCTTTCCGAGAAAGCCAAGTGTGAAATGGCAGAGAATAACAGTGTGGACGGCTGCCTGCCGGCCTTTGGTCTGGGTTGGGATAACGTGGAGAAAGACGAGTATAAAAAAGCCGGCGTAAATCTGCTTTCAAAGGGCGGAGATGCCTTGCATCATTCAAATCTGCTGGTAGCACCGGATGAAAAGATCAGTGTGGCGGTGCTTTCTTCAGGCGGTTCCAGTACTAATTGTGAAGAGATATGTTTAGAGCTAATGGATGTGGCGCTTTCGGAACAGGGAATAAATATAGTGCATCCGGAAAAAGAAAGGCCTGAACTGCTCACGGTGCCGGATGAGTACCTGAAGTATGAAGGTTTATATGCAAATACGGAAATGACAATGAGTATAAGCTTTCCTGACAAGCAGTGCATGCTGGCACGCTCCGTCACAGCCGAAAAAGAGTTTGAAGCGCAGTATATGTATACCGCAGATGGTACATTTGTGGAGATGAGCGGAGATGTAAGCTCCGGAAATGCCATACCGGTACAGCCAGTGCAGGCATATCTGTTTGAAGAAAAGAACGGACAGATATATCTTTCCCATCCGGAAATGGGCTGCATGCTGGTAAAGCTGCCGGAAAAACAGACAGATGAAAGGATGCAGAAGGCATGGGACGAGCGCAGCGGTCTTTACTACTACCTGGTGAACGGTTCGTATTCGGACAGTTCCTATACCGATAACAACCGTTTGAAACTGTGCACGAGCAGGGAGGCACCAGGCATGGTAAACGGCTATCGGATACAGGATGAAGACCATGCAGGGTACGATCCCATCATGCCGGGGAGCGCCTCAAGGGATATCAGCGATCTGCGTATGGAAAGGATCAATGGAAAGGAATATGCCTGTCTGGATGATCTGGGGTTTAAGCTGATATCGGAAAATGATATTCCCGTATTTTCGAATGATGTGAGATCTGTTGAGCTTACGTCCGGAGAAGCAGGCTGGTATAAGATCGATGGGATAAAGGATGTAACGATCAGACTCGATATTCCCCAAAACGCAGCCGTTTATGTTTATGATAAATACATGAATATCAAATATTCAAGCTATATGAGCGGATATGGGTATAGCATTCCCCTGCCTGAATGTGGTATGATAGTGTTTATCGGAGAAAGCGGATCAAGTGTAAATATAAGCCGATAGATTTATTAAGGAGCCGGGGATGATGTATAAATGCCTGATCGTGGATGACGATCTGACAATTGCCGAGAATACAGCTGAGTATTTCAATATATTTGATATCTCCACAGCATTTGTGACAGGCTATGATGAGGCGGTCAGTTTTCTTGAAAAAAATGAAGTTTCACTGGTGCTGCTGGATATCAATCTCGGCGACAGATCCGGTTTCGAACTTTGCAAGAAGATCCGGCTGGAATTTGAAATGCCGATCCTTTTTATCAGTGCCAGAAAGAGTGATGATGATATCCTTACAGCACTTAATATAGGCGGTGATGATTATATCAGCAAGCCTTTTTCCATGAACATACTTCTTGCCAAGGTAAAGGCAGTCCTTAAGCGTTATGAGAAAGCAGTGAGTATGGCACAGGGTGCCGGAGGGGCGTGCGAACAGGATCGCACAGACATGGAAGGAGCAGATTCGGAATCCTACGGCAGGATAAGGATAAGCGATAATATATATCTGGATACGCAGGCATATAAGCTGGTCAAAAACGGGGTCGAGACAGAATTAAAAGTACGTGAGTACAATATGCTTCTGTATATCCTCAATAACAGAGGAAGAGTTGTTACAAAGGATGAGCTGCTCAAGGGAGCATGGGAGGATGAGTTTATCGGAGAAGGAACACTTCCGGTTCATGCCAGACGTATCAGGATGAAGCTGGAAGAAGATCCTGACGATCCAAAGATACTCAAGACTATCTGGGGTATCGGATATATTATTGAGTAATGAAGAGTATTCGCAGATTCTTTTTGTATTTTGCAATATTGCTTATTTCTTCAGTCGCGCTGCTTATATTTGCGGCGGGATCACATCGTTATGTCACAAGCGACAGTATAATGCTGAATCATATAGTCCAGACGGTGAAAGAAAACTGGAACGATCTGAGAGTTCTTGATGAAAAAGATATCGATACGGATATACTGATCTTCGACAGCAGTGATAAGAAGCTGTATGCAAAGCCGGATAAGACATTTGAAAATGTGAAGGTAGTGCTTGATGCGGTAAGAAAGGGAATGATCACAATGCCGGTAAATGAAGGTGACCTGTTTATGGGGACCGTGGTCGTTCCGTCTCCGGAAGAGGCTGCTTACCGGAAGACTGTCCATGATATTGCTCTGATCACTGTGTTCATCATTATGGTGCAGCTGATCTCTTATTTTATTTTCCTGCGCTATATAAACAGAAGCATAGCTGCCCCATTCAGGAAGATGAAGGAATTTGCAGCTTTAGTGGCACAGGGAAGATTTGATGAGCCGCTGGTGATGGACAAGAATAATATCTTCGGTGTTTTTACTGAATCCTTCGATATCATGAGAGAGGAACTCAAAGCGTCAAGACAAAGGGAAACGGAGCTTAAGACGAAGGAGAAGGAGCTGATCGCATCCTTAAGCCATGATCTTAAGACCCCTGTCACGGGTATCAGAGCCATTTGCGGCGTTCTCTCACTAAAGATCCAAGATGAGTATCTGAAAGCAAAGGTAGAAAACATCGAGCAGAAAACCGCAGAAATAAACAAACTTCTGAATGACCTGCTTTATTCGGCTCTGGATGATCTGGGCGAGATGAATGTCAGTCCAACGGAAGAGACCTCGGATATACTTAAAGCTATAGTAGATGAGCATGATGTTCACAGCAGGGTAAGAGCAGGTGATATTCCGGATTGTATATTAAGAATAGACAAAAACCGTATGTCGCAGGTTATCGGGAATATCATAAGCAATTCATATAAATATGCCGGTACGGAGATCGATATAAGCTATTCCTTCAGCGGCAGTTTTCTGGAGATGAGGATCAGGGATCACGGAGAAGGTGTAGATCCCGAAGAGACAGATTTTCTTACGAATAAGTACTATCGCGGCAGAAAGAACAGTCCCGGTAAAGAAGGCAGCGGGCTGGGGCTGTATATATCTGCCGAGCTGATGAAGAAAATGAACGGACAGCTTATCTGTATCAGTGACGGTAAAGGCTTTGAAGTAGTGTTAAGGATCCCGCTGGCATAGAAAAACATGCGGAATGTGATATACTTATGAAGCATCCTTGCGGATCTGCTGGGGGGTTGATTAAGATGGCATGATAAAAGAGGCAGCTTTGGCCGTCATCATTTTCCGTACATGGAAGGAGATACGTGATAATAGTTTTTAAAGGCGTGGGTAAAGTGCTCCGGAGAGGAGTAGCCGAGCTCATAAGCTATTGAGGCAACGCTTTTTTGGCTGTCCTGTAATAAGATGCAGGCTGCCGACATGCGGGCCTCTTTTTTCTTTTGCAGAAAGGTCTTATTGTAATGCTGACGCAGCAGACGCTCTGTCTGGCGGTGGCTCAGGTTTAAAAGCTTTGCGAGACCATCCAGGGTAATGTCACGATAATTGTAGAGAAAGGCTTCTTCAATGATCAGGTAGGTCTGATCATCCGGAAGATAAATGCCTGCGGTGTTATCAGAGGATGAGTCTGCAGCCGGATTCTCATATGATCTGGAGATAAGCACGATCAGTTCCTGCAGGAGTGCTGACAGCATAAGCTGTTGACCGTCAGATTCCTGTTCCAGTTCGCCGATGAGCTTTTTCATCAGATCATAGAGTTCTATGCCGACAGTACCGAAGTAAAAAGACTGCTGCAGAAAAGACCGCAGAAGACGGCTCCCGGTACCTTTGCGGGGGAGTCTGACTTTGAGATAGACACCATATTCGCGCATAGGGTCGTCCGGATCAGAGATCTGCTCATGAAGGACCTGTGGACCGGTCATAAAGAAAGTACCGGGTGTTATCTTATATTTCTCATCATCAGCGATAAGGGTGCCGTATCCGTACGAGATATAATGCAGTTCATAACTATTGCGGCTGTGGCTGTGCCTCGGGATCGGTTCGAGCATCTGTTCATTGCTTATGCTCAAAACGGTAAAATTCACATCATCCATGGTAAAATTCAGGTTGAGATTGCGATATTTCATGACTCCTCCCTGTATGATCCTGCTTTTTTACTGCTTTTATGGTAGTTTTTTAAAAATGGTCTGTCAAGCAAAATCTGCGAAAATGCGACATATAATGTCAAAACAGGGCATATGCTCCACTGTGACAGACGGTATATGGATAGTAAAATAAAGCAGGCTGATCAAAGCAAATGATACGGAAAAGAGGAAGATGCTTATGATGGTTAAAGGAACATATTTTCAGAATGATCCCGAAAAACCGCTGGTGTACGGTGATGTGGAGATCGAAAACATTAAGCGCAGGAGACTGCGTGGTGAAGAAGAGAAAGAGGGCATACTCTGTGAACCGGTAATGGTAGGCTTTTGCGGCACAGACAATGAACTGATGAACATGGGAAGCAAAGGACTGTTAGGGCCTAAGTTTCCTAAAGGACGTAACCGTCTTATCAACGGACATGAGGGAATTGTATGGGTTCCTTCCGAGAACCGCTTTGCGATCGTGCTGATCCGGGGAGGTAACAGCTGGGATCCTACGCGCTATACGGAAGATGAAACATATTTTGAATATGGCTGTGACGGTGCAGACGGCCTTTTCTGCGATAAACAGTATTTTAATCCGGACATGCTTTTACGTATCCCGGATGGTTATGTAAAAAACGGAAAGCTGGATCGGGCGTTCGCAAAGAAAATGGTCTTTCCCGATCCATACGCTTGCATGCTTTTCCAGCTGGAACGTATGGAGGATCTGGGAAGTGCCCATAACTTCCGGCGTACCATGAAGAGACTGGGCTGTTCCGAACAGGAAGCCCGCGAAGCCGCAAAGGAAGAGATCTTTGACAGGACCGTGATCTTCGGTCTGGGTACTACCGGTATGTTTATCGGTGATCTTATAGTTCAGAATCACAAAAATGCAAAAGTATTGTTTGTGGCAAGAAGCAGTGCCGATTCTCCGAAAGTAAGCTTTGCGCTTAAGCAGACAAATGCTGAATATCTTCAGAATACTTTTGATAAGGATGAGGATCTTGCGAAAGCTATCGTACAGAAGTTGGGAGGCAGGGCGACTCTGTTCATAGGTGTCAGCGGAAGCAATGCCGAGCACAGGATAGCATTCGAACAAAAGGTGCTGGGCTGCAACGGCATATACAACAGCTTTTCGTTAGGCCCCAATATATCGTTTGATACGATGCCTTTCGGTTTTGAGAACCATCTGATATTCGGATCGATCAATTTCAGACAGGACCATATGGAGAAGGCTATAGAACTTCTGGCTAAAAGTAATTATGATGAGATAGTCGAACTCATTGACCGTGACGAATTCACAAAGGATCCCATTGATTCATATAAAAACAGGATATATTCAAAGGGCGCACCGATGAAGACGGCTGTGGTATGGAATCCCAAATATGTTGATATGTAAATAAGTAAGATTGGAGAATGAAAATGAAAACAGTAATGATCGATGAACCATACAGTATTAAAGTCGGTGATACGGAAAAACCCGAACCGAAGGAAGGGGAAGCGCTTCTTAAGGTGATGTACGGAGGCATATGCGGTGCAGATGTGGCAAGCTACACAGGCAACCAGCCTTTCACAACATATCCCAGGATCCCGGGACATGAGTTCAGTGCAGAGATCGTATCCGTACCTGAAAACAACAGAGCAGTAAGCTTACGGAAGAAGAAAAGGATGCGTTTCTCGGAGGGAATGCTGTCAGGTTTTATGGCCTGGAAGGACTTAAGCCCATAACGGATATTGCAAATATGCTGGATTAAAAAGAGGAGGAAGAATATGTTAAAAGGGATCTCACCCATGCTCTCACCGGAACTTCTTAAAGTGCTGTGCGAGATGGGACACAGTGATACGATCGTGATCGCCGACGGAAATTTCCCGGCGGAATCGATGGGAAAGGATGCAATAGTGATAAGGATGGACGGACACGGAGTGCCGGAGATACTGGAGGCTGTACTAAAAGTATTTCCTCTGGATCAGTATGTTGAAAACCCCGTTAATCTTATGGAAAAAGTTCCAGGCGATACGGCGGATATTTCCATTTGGAAAAAATATGAGGAGCTGATAGCAAAGGAAGAACCGCGCGGTATATCGGTTATCGGTACGCTGGAAAGATTTGAGTTTTATGAGCAGGCTAAACGTGCTTATGCTGTCATAGCAACATCGGAGACGAGCCAATATGCGAATGTACTTTTGCAGAAAGGCTGTGTGCTTTGAGAGATGGGCCGGTGATTGTTCGTAGACAGCCGGCCTTTTTTAATGTATAATCAGACCTTGTGCAGGACTCTGTACATCTCGGTATCATAGTGCCGGCAAAATTCATAAAGGATGGAGAAAATGGATCGATTATTTCATTTAAAAGAGCATGGAACCAATGTAAAAACAGAGATCATTGCAGGTACCACGACATTTCTTGCCATGGCCTATATACTTGCGGTCAACCCGAATATACTGGGAACGGTTATGGATGCGAATGGCGTCTTTGTGGCAACAGCTCTGGCATCTGCGATAGCGACCTTTATCATGGGACTCTGGGCAAACTATCCCATAGCACTGTCTGCAGGACTCGGACTTAATGCATACTTTGCTTATACGGTATGTATCGGTGAACTGAATCAGTTTGCGGATCCGGCAAATCCCAACACTCCGGTACCCAATGCATGGATGATCTGCCTGACAGCGGTATTTGTAGAAGGTCTGATCTTTATGCTGCTTTCAATGTTTAAGGTTCGTGAGAAGCTTGTTAACGGTATCAATCCCAATCTGAAGCTTGGGATCACCAGCGGCATAGGTCTGTTCATAGCGTTTATAGGTATGCAGGGCGCTAATATGATAGTCAGTGATTCCGCAACGATAGTAGGTTTGGGAAGCTTTAAGGATGCTGCGATGGTGCTTGCAATTGCAGGTGTGATCATTATAGTGGTGCTGGCTCATTTCAAAGTGAAGGGAGCAGTGCTCATTGGTATCATCTCTACCTGGATACTGGGAATGATAGCTGAGACTATCGGCTGGTATAAAGTGGATGTCGAAGCCGGCATTTTCAGTGTATTTCCTAAGACGCTGATGAGCCTGGATTTCAGCGGTATTGCCAAAACCGCATTTAAATTTGATTTCAACTGGGTCGGAGGACATGTGATCCAGTTTATCGCTATCATTGTGTCTTTCCTGTATGTGGATCTTTTTGATACAGTCGGAACGGTTGTCGGGGTGGCGTCCAAAGCAGGCCTTCTGGATAAAAAGGGAGAGCTTCCAAGAGCTGACCGTGTACTTATGGCAGATGCTGTCGGTACTACGGTCGGAGCGTGTCTCGGTACATCAACGGTGACCTCGTTTGTGGAATCATCTGCCGGTGTAGCAGAAGGCGGAAAAACAGGACTGTCTGCGGTAACCACCGGTTTCTGGTTTCTGCTGGCGCTTATCTTCAGTCCGATCTTTCTGGCCATACCTTCCTTCGCGACAGCACCTGCTCTTATCTATGTTGGTATGCTGATGGTTTCATCGGTTACGCAGATGAAATTCAATGAAGATCCCGCTGATACGCTCGGCGGATATATGGCGATGATCATGATGCCGCTTTCTTATTCGATAGCAACCGGTATCATGTTCGCGATGCTTACCTGGGTCATAGTAAAAGTTCTGACAGGCAAGGCAAAAGATGTGTCACCGGTAATGTGGGGAGTATTTGTGATATTCCTCTTAAGAATAGCAGCACTGGTTGCTGACTTCTCATAAACAGAAAGGAAAAGCAATGAGATCGTATATTGAAGAATGTGATTTTTTTAAAGGAATAGATCCGGAAGAGATAGCCGGAAAATACGGTACACCGACATACGTTTATAATGAAGAGATAATAAGAAAGCGGATGAGGGAAGTCGCAAATGTTATCACTAAATATCCTTATCGTGCCAATTATTCCATGAAGGCAAACAGCAATCTTACTATTTTGAAGATAGCTCTTGAAGAAGGGCTTAATGCTGATGCCATGTCAGAGGGAGAGATGAGACTTCTTATAAAAGCGGGCTTTCCATCAGATCGTATCTTCTTTGTACCCAATAATGTTGACAGATCGGAACTTCAGTTTGCGATAGACAATGGCATCATGACCAGTCTGGACAGTCTTGACCAGCTCGATCTTTTCGGACGGTTAAATCCGGGAGGAAAATGCAGTGTGCGTATCAATCCCGGAGTAGGCGCAGGTCATCACGAAAAGGTAGTTACTGCAGGTAAGAAAACAAAATTCGGGGTAGCTGAAGAAGATGTGGATAAGATATTTGAAATAGCTGAAAAATACGATCTCAAGATCGCAGAGATCAATCAGCATGTCGGTTCACAGTATCTTGATCCGGAACCTTTCCTTGCGGCTGTGGAGAATTTTCTGAGAATAGCGGAGAAGTTCGATAGTTTGGAATATATAGATTTCGGCGGTGGATACGGTATACCCTATCACAAGCTTGATGACGAGGCCCGTTTCGATATGGCATCCTTCACAGAGAGATTTACTGCATTGCTTGACGTATATGCTGCAAAGTATAAAGACAGGCTGCCTCTTTTTAAGAGTGAGCCCGGTAGGTATTGTGTGGCTGAAGGCGGAGTGATCCTGGGCAGGGTGCATGCATGCAAGCAGAATGCAGGAAAAAAATATGCGGGTACGGATATAGGAATGAATGTACTTGCACGTCCGACTTTATATGATTCATACCATGATATAGAAATACTTCATAAGGGAAAAGCCGTAAGCAGGGATGTACTCGAAGAGATAAGTGTATCGGGAAATATCTGCGAATCAGGTGACCTGCTCTGTAAGGAAAGACCTCTTGCACATATCGAGACAGGTGATCTTGTATGTGTACTGGATGCAGGTGCATACGGATATTCCATGAGTTCTTCATATAATACACGGCCACGTGCTGCAGAAGTACTTATTACAAAAGAGGGAAAAGATGTGCTGATAAGGAGAAGAGAAACTTATGACGATCTGTTTGCACTCTTTCCGGAGATAAACAGCTGATCGGCAGAAGAAATGTTATAAAAGTTCAAAGTGAAAAGGAGAAGGACTATGAGTGATCATGCCGGCTTATGGACAGATTATAAGGAAAAAAAGAAAAACCGTAACAGTGTATGTCTTGGAAAGATCTGTATATCAGGTGCGGAAAAAACTGATACGATCGTAAAAAATGCTGTTGACGAATTAAAAAAAGGCCTTATGGCTATGGTAGGACTGGAACCTGAAATAGTATATGAGGATCATACTGTAAATAGTTCTACTGTCTGTTCGAGCGGCAGGGAGATACTGGACAGCGAAGAATACAGGATAAGTATAAAAGACAACAGTCTGATCATTGAAGGAAAAAGTCCTTCTGCGATACTGTATGGAGTATTTGATATCCTTCGTACCGTAGCATGTGAGAAGGAAGTGGAAAAAAGCTATGCAGAAGGAAAGACGGTACGTCCCTCCGATCCGCTGAGAATGCTCAATCACTGGGATAATATGGATGGAAGTATAGAAAGAGGTTATTCGGGTGATTCATTCTTCTATGAAAATGATGAGATCATCATAAATGAACGTACAAGGGATTATGCCAGACTTATCGCTTCTGTCGGGATAAACGGCGTAGTGATCAATAATGTTAATGTTAAGTCAGCAGCATCCTATATGATAACGGACAGGTATTTCGATAAGCTGGCACAGCTTGGAGAGATATTTGCAGGATACGGTATCGGATTATATCTCAGCTTAAACTATGCATCGACCATAGAGATAGGGGGGCTGGACAGCGCAGATCCTCTGGACGAAAAGGTTATTGAATGGTGGAAGATAAAGATGGCGGAGGTATTTAAAATGATACCCGCCCTGAAAGGATTCCTGGTTAAAGCTGATTCGGAAGGAAGGCCGGGACCTTTTACATATGGAAGGACCCAGGCTGACGGAGCCAATATGCTGGCCGATATAGTGAAAGAGTATGGCGGCATAATCATATGGAGATGCTTTGTCTATAACTGCAGACAGGACTGGCGTGACAAAAAGACTGACAGGGCAAGAGCGGGCTATGATAATTTCATGCCGATGGATGGGGATTATCATGATAATGTCATACTTCAGATCAAAAACGGTCCCATGGATTTCCAGATCAGAGAACCGGTTTCGCCTCTTCTGGGCGGCTTAAGAAAAACCAATCAGATGCTGGAAGTGCAGATAGCTCAGGAGTATACAGGTCATCAGATAGATGTTTGTTACCTGATACCTGAGTTCAAGGAGATACTTGCTTTTAAGACTTATTGCAGGGAACAGGATGATACGGTTGCTGATATAGTAAGCGGCAAAACTTTTGGCAGCAGGTATTCCGGAATAGCAGCAGTTACAAATACAGGAAATGATTTTAACTGGACCGGGAATTATCTGGCAGGAGCCAACCTGTTCGGCTTTGGGAGACTTGCTTTTGACAACGATCTGAGTGCAGAACAGATTGCTGAAGAGTTTATCAGAATGTCGATATCTGCGGATGACGGGGTTGTAAGCGAGATAAAGGATATCCTCCTTCCATCAAGAGAGATATATGAGAGATATACCTGCCCGCTCGGAATAGGCTGGATGGTAAAGCCGGCAACCCATTACGGCTGCAGCGTGGACGGATATGAATATGACAGATGGGGGACCTATCACCGGGCGGACCATTTCGGACTTGGTGTAGACAGGAGCGATAAGGGGACCGGCTATGCGCTGCAGTATAATGAGCCGAATGCTTCGATATACAATTCACCCGAAAAGTGTCCGGACGAGCTGGTACTGTTTTTCCATCATCTTCCGTATACGCATGTACTTCACAGCGGTAAGACTGTTATACAGCATATTTATGATGCACATTTTGAGGGATATGATGAAGCCGTCAGGCTTTCCGAAAAGTGGGATTCACTTAAGGGAAAGCTTGACGATGAGATATTTGAGAATGTGAAGGAGAGGTTTGCACTTCAGCTTGAAAATGCACGTGAATGGTGCGATCAGGTCAATTCATACTTTTTCAGGATAAGTGCCATTCCCGACGAAAAGGGAAGACAGATATACTGATCCGTTTCTATCTTGACACCCCGTTTAACTCAAGGAGAGTATCCAGTCCGGAATTGAATTCCGTGACGGTTACTCTTCCGTGAGGATAAACATAGTTACCTCTTTTAGGGAGAATCTCCCATTGTATAGCCCAGGTAAATGCGCCCCAGGCATAAAAGTCTATATCGAAAAAGTCAGAGAAATTATCGGTCCGTCCATAGTCAAAAGCGCTCTTATATTTTTCGTATTCAGCATATCTGTGGATCATCAGTGCCAGATCTTCTCTGGTAACAGCCTGACCTAAACCGAAGGTATCGGAATAGATATTAGGGTAACCGAAGCAGATATGATTCTGCTTACCCCAGGTAATAGCTGTGTCATATGCGGAACCACCGGCAACATCGCTAAAGCCCGAAGATCCGCTGACCGCAGGTTTTCCTGCCATTTCATAAAGCTTTTGCATTGCTGCTTCGCGAGTAAGTATATTGTCCGAGGAAGTCAGACCGTCGTTAGTATCCAGATGGCTGTCGCTTACGTCGGCAGTATTGCCGGTCGTTGTGGTTACAGTTACACCGTTTCCGATACAGAACCAGTAATCAAGCTCATCAAAGTATTCGTGACTGCCGCCGTGATCTATGCTTTTTTCCCAGCCGCCTACGTTGGGAGCATCGGCGTACACTCCGTTATTATAGACGTACATGAGGCGGGGATTATCGCTGATGTTCAGGGTCTTAAACGAGTTGTCAAACGCCCAGAGGAAATACAGCTTGGGATTATGGGAAAGATCGAGCGTGCCTATACTGCAGCTTCCGCAGTTCATCCATGCAAGCTCGGGGTTCTTTGAAACGTCAAGAGCTGTGATCCCTCTGTTCCATCCACAGTTGAGCATCATTAAGTGGGGGTTTTTGCTCATGTCAAGAGTACCTGTTACGCCGTTATTTGCACAGTTATAATACTCGAGATCTTTCAGAGTACTGATATCTACATTTCCGAGACCTTCATTATTCCAGATATCCAGTCGCTTCATTTTAGGATTGTTCGAAAGATCTATGGAAGTCAGTTTGTTCTGGAAGGCATCCAGGTGTGAGAGCATAGGGCAGTTACTCAGGTCAAGCGATGTGATCTCACAGGTACCGCAGGTTAAGTGTTCCAGTTCAGGGTTATGAGTGACATCAAGTCTGGTCAGAGGGTTGGTATTACATTCTATATAAGCCATCCTGGGATTGTTGGATACGTTAAGGGATTTCAGTTCGCAGTCAAAGCAGTATACCCACACAAGCCTGGGATTGGGCGTAAAATCAAGCTCGGTAAATCTGTTGCCGGAACACCATATTCCACGCAGGTCTCTGTTATGTGACAGATCCATTTCAGAGATCTCGTTGTCTTTACACCAGAGACCCTGCAATGCGGTAAAGTATTCAATACCTTTGAGTGACTTGATACCTTTACCTTCGCAGTATATGTTCAGTATTTCACTGATCTCTTTTTCATCAAGAGTACCGTTTCCGTCTTTGTCATAATCCGGTCCGGAGAGGATATTTCTGAAAGTATCATCCGGGAAATTGGCAGAGTTGATAACCGCAGGCTTTATTTCCATATTTATATCTTCCTCGTCTACGGAATCCGCGGGATCGAGGGTTTTGGTTATACTGAAATAAAACTTTTTGGATTTTGCGGCCTTATTGAGTTTCTTTATTCCTTTTTTGAAATCCCGGAGAGCCTTGCCTTTCAGTTTGATGCTCCTGGCAATTTTGCTCCTTACAGAAGCCTTTACCGTGAAGTAAGCCTTGTCGCTGCATTTTTTATTCTTTTTAGCGGTAAAGGTCCATTTAACAAGATCCCTGACATCTTTCGCGCCTGATAATTCCATGGCGAGAGCATCAAGAGAAGCGGATGATATGATGGTAAACAGGTGTTTGTCAGCCTTGATTTTTTTTCCGGTATACAGAACCTGGCGGAAATATGACAGATCGGCGTCCAGAGGATAGCTTTTATCGTTGATCATAAGATTATCGGCAATTATCTGCTTATATGTGAGGTGTCTTACATTTTCATAAGGGTCGGGAATATCATTTACAGGGGCTGTATTGCCGGGTAAGTATTCCCCGGCAACAGTGTATTCTTCCTCCTCGACAGTGTTTTCGCTTGTTGATATCATAACGTCATCTGTTGCCATAACGGTTATAGCCTGACCAAAGAGCATGGTTACAGAGATAAGAAAGCATAACAGTTTTTTCTTCATTATCATATCCTCCTCAAACAGCAAAAATGCTGCATACGGGGCAATGATATCATAAGATAGACGGAATATGCAAGATGGGCGTATAGTGCCCGGGGGTTAACGAGCAGATTCCGGATATAAACAAATACTGGCATATAAGCCTTTGTACTGTTATAATATTGTTGGTAATCTATATTGGAGGAATATGAACGGATGCCGAAGAGTATGATGACAGAAGGCGCTGTAAAAAAGAGAAATCTTATCTCTGTATTCTCAGGAATAATATGTTTGTTCGTGCTTAGTTTATTGTATATAGAACTGGTAAAGCATGATCTGAAATCCGAAAAGGAGAGATATGGTTATATTGCGATGAATGAGGCAGACCATATCGCTACGACCATTGATTGTGTGATGGCAAGGACCAATACACTCGAGGCTATGATACAGGATCATAACGGAGATACAACGTTTTTTGATTCTGTTGCCGGGACCGTATATAGTGATGTGGTAAGGGAAACGGGAGTCAAACTTAAGAATTTTGCGATCGCACCGGATGGTGTCGTATCGAATGTATATCCACTTGAAGGTAATGAGTCTCTGATCGGTTTTAATTTTCTTGATACATCACGGCCCGGGAATATTGAAGCCCTGGAGGCCTATGAGAAAGGCAGTACCATACTGACCAATCCGTTTGAGCTGGTTCAGGGTGGGATAGGCATGGGTGGCAGATCTCCTGTTATGATTAATAGCGGAAATGACACAAGACTCTGGGGTCTTGTTACGGTCACGATCGATTACGAAAACCTGGTAGACGTACTGAAGCTTGATAATCTGGAGGGTATGGGAGTTAATTATACCCTGTCTTATATTGATAATGACGGCAGCAGTCATATAATGAATGCTAAGGGAGAGTCTGACAAAAGGGCTGTAAAGCTGCAGTTCAATGTACGAAACCTGACCTGGGAGCTGGCGGTGTCGCCTGAAAAGGGATGGATATCTGCTTTGAGGGTTATTCTTTCGGTAATACTAATACTGACCCTTTCGGTTTTCGTGGGAGTATTCAGTGGTACTTTATTGAAACTTCGTGATACAAATGTGATCCTGTTACGTCTTTCAAATACAGATAATCTGACCGGAGGACTTAATCGTACGTCCTATGCGGCAGCGCTTTCAGAGTTTTCAGATAAACAGATAGACGATGATTTTATCTATGTTTCGTTGGATCTTAACGGACTGAAACAGACCAATGACACATTTGGACATATGGCCGGAGATGAGCTTATCATAGGCGCAAGTGAGTGCCTGTGTAAAACCTTCGGAAAGGCCGGAAACATATATCGTATAGGCGGCGATGAATTTGCGGCACTTATAAAGGCAGATGAGAGCTCTTTTGAAAAAATGCTGAGCGAACTGGAATCTTTGACAAAAGAGTGGAAGGGAGACAGTATAAACGGGCTGTCCTTATCTGTCGGATACGCATCTCACAGAGAGTTCCCGGAGGCATCTGCAGAAATGCTGATCAGAAAATCAGATGAGCGTATGTATGAGGTAAAGAGGGCATATTATCGGTCTATGGATAACGACAGGCGAAATCACTGAACGAAAGGGGTTTGAAGGAAAAGACATGATAGACATATTTACTACACAGGTATCCTTCCTCATTTTTGAAGCAGTTTTCTGTTTTCTTTCTGCGCTGGTTTATTCTGTCAGCAAGGATTCACTGCGCGTCAGAAAAGCGATAGTTCTGGCTTTAAATATCTCCTGCGGTATAATGCTGATCTGCGAGTATCTGTTCTATGTCTATCTCGGCAGCATTAATCCGGTTGACGTTGTGATCATGCATGTTGTCAATGCGGCGGTATATTATCTCATAGTTATCCTTTTGTTGTTATATGCCATGCTTGTGGCTGTCAGGCTTTTCGGAAGGTTTGACCTGAAGAAGGATATGCCCTGCAGAAAACGGTTTATAGCAGTATTCGTGATGGTTGCAGCCGGACTCTTACTTGTGACGGTTTCGCAGTTTAATGGAATATATTATTATTTTGATGAAAACAATATATACCAAAGGGGGCCTCTTTTCTGGCTTGCGTCAGGTATACCCATACTGGGGGCTTTTGTGGTAACTTCGATCATCCTGCAGTTCAGAGACAGGATCAGTCTCAGCCAGCAGCTCGTTCTGATATCATATCTGGTCCTTCCTCTGGCAGGCGGGATATTTCAGCTTGTTTTCTATGGTAATTCCCTGATGAACATATGTGTTGGTCTGTCTGTTCTTTTAATGTTTTTTGAAAATGTGATCCACAAAGAACAGGAAGTGATCAAAGCATCTAAAACCGAATTCAGGACCGGACTTGCTAATGAACACGGATATATAGAATGGCTTAATGCCATGAAAGGGAAGCAGGAGATCATGGACTATGCTGTGGTATTCTTTGATCTGCGCAAATTTTCCGATGTAAACCGGAAATATGGTATTGAGAACGGAAACAGGGTTCTTGCAGCTTTTGGAAACATGATGCTTGGAAAGATAGAAAAAGATGAGATACTGGGAAGACAGTTCGGAGACCAGTTTGTTGCCATAGTAAGAAAAGCAAATCTTGACAGGCTGCTGCAGGTATTAAAAGAAGTGGAAATTCCTTTTCACGATATAATAAGGGACAGAAAAGAAAAGGTAAAGATATCCTCACGCGCCGGGGTATATATGATAGACAGAATGGATCTTGAAGGCGAGGATATACTCATATATGCAGGTCAGGCTCTTATTAACGCAAAATCAAGGAAAAATGAGGATGTTGTATGGCTCACACAGGAAATCCTTGATGCAATGGCAGAGAGAAAGAAACTGGAAAGTGAAATAAGTACCGGACTTAAAACAGGTGAGTTCAGGGCATTTTACCAGCCAAAGGTCAATATAAAAAACGGCAGGCTGTGCGGAGCCGAAGCTTTGTCACGCTGGTACCATGACGGCGGGATCAGGATGCCCGGAAGTTACATACCGATAATGGAATCAACCGATATGATCCGGAAGCTCGATTTCTGCATACTTAAGGATGTATGTGAAGATATATCGAGATGGATCAAAGCCGGTATCGATGTACCATTGATATCGGTAAATCTCTCCAGACGGAATCTTATAGACACGGATCTGGCAAAGCACGTTGATTCGGTTGTGTCTGCAAGCGGTATACCAAAAGACCTTATAGAGATCGAAATAACGGAGAGCAGTGATGAGTTTTCAATAGGAGTCCTCAGCAGTTTTGTTGATTCGCTTCATGAACTGGGATATAAAGTATCGATCGATGATTTCGGAAGTGCCGGTTCTTCACTTGCACTGCTTCGAGAGGTACCGTTTGATACCTTAAAGATAGACAAAGGTTTTGTGGATCTGGTGAAGTCGAAAGATCTTTCAATACTGACACACATCATCAATCTTTCTGCAGAGATCAAAGTAGGTATAGTTGCAGAGGGGGTAGAAGAGGAAGAGCAGGTGAGGATACTGGATCATCTCGGAGTAGAAGTGATCCAGGGGTATTACTACGACAAACCGCTTTCAAAAGAGGATATGATAACGCGTCTCCGTTCTCCGAAGTATGATAAATAGAAAGAACTATCGTGGAGGGCCTGGTGGTTTTTGCTACACTTTTGCTACATATTCTGCCGATAATAAAACCTATAAGCAATGAAAGTGAATTTCATGCAGGAGTCAATACTGTCAGCACCGGCGTAGGCAGTTTTGAAGAGTATTCTTATTCGACGGGATCGAAACAGGCAACGAGTCAGGTAAGTGAAGAAGCTTTCCGCAATGAGGATGCAGACAGAAAGATAGAGGACTTTCTTGCAAAAACAGCTTCGGCTCTTAATTCCGGTAAATATCCCGAGGGCAGTATTGAGAACGAAATGCTTCGCCATATCCAATTGCTTTGAAATCCATTACCACACTTGTCGGGACAGAAAAAGCTGACACGGATGAAAAACGTGACATACTGAGGAAAAGACTCCTTGGCGAAGCAGTGAATCTGAAAAATGAAATGTTAAAGGCTATTTATACCGACAGTGATGATCCGTTAAACTATCGTGTATTTAACGGCGTGGAAAGCCGGTATACAGATGGTATTCAAAGCGTTAACCGCGGTTATCAGGGAAATATCCGCTCGCTCAACATACTGGAAATATATCTGAAAAGCGGTTTGTCTCCCGAAGGCTACGGTGACTATATATCTCTGTATAGTACTCTTTCGGAAATCGAAACTATGACAACCGGTTTCAAGGATAAACCCACAAATGCTGATGCGTATTTTGAGGCTTATGAAGATCATAAGGATATTGCCGATGATCTGCCGGTTCAGAGACAGAGCAGAGTATGATAAGATAAGAATCCTTTCAAATATGAAATATTTCGGAAATGATCTGGAAAGATTTATGGGTTATCCTACCTTTTGAAAGAAAAAAACAAAAGGTAGGATAAATTTATGTCAAATATAAGTAAAAAGGCGGTAAAAAGACTTGCTTCCGGTTCAATGAAGTTAAATAAGGGGAAATATTCAGTTATGACTTTTTCAGTCATACTGACAACGGTTCTGTTCTCATCCTTTTTTACAATATTGGGAAGTGTACTGAGTGAATTAAGGGATTCATCCATGGGACAGTATAATTATCTGGACCCGACGGCTTTCCTTATATGTGTGGCAGCATTAGTGATATTCATATTTTCAGGCTATCTTATCATCTATAATATCTTTGATCTGAATGTAGTAGCTGATATGAAGGAATATGGTCTTCTCAAAACGATCGGCACTTCGGGAAAACAGATACGAAGCATGGTAAAGCACAGAGCAAGATATATATGTCTTTTTGCTATACCAATAGGTTTAGTGATAGGATGCGGTGCTGGTGGCCGGCTGCTCCCGATGATAGGAAGATTTATTAACACGGCATGTGTAAATAAAGGCCATGTTCACATGAGTATATGGATAATCCTTTTCACAGTATTATTTGCATATTTTACAGTAGCAATAAGTTCCGGAAAGCCATGCAGAAGGCTTAGCAGGATATCTCCGGTCGAAGCAGCCCGATATACGGGAAGAGTTAAGAAGAACGGCAAAGCAGTAAGCAGAAGAATTCCGCTTGTCCTGTCACTGACATTATCACTTGTTGTACTTAACAGTGCATATACAATAATGAGCAGCTTCAGTACAGAGACATTTGCAGAAGAATATACAGTCGCTGATTTCTGTGTTCAGGACGCACTTCTCGATAATGCGGGAGCAAAGGAAAAAAATGTTAATGCGATTGACAGTACTTTTCTTACAGAACTGAGTATGCAGGAAGCTGCCCAAAAAGTCGGAAATCTGTATCTTACTCACGAGGATCATGTTTTTTCTTCTGAAGTATGGAGTGGGATCGAAAAACGTTTCTTTTCGGATGAGACGGTAAAGATGCAGATAGAATCTTTCTATACTGATGAGGGGTATTCAGTAAATGCCTATCTTAAGGAAATGCATAATAAACGTACAATGGAAGGAAATACTTACGGTATATCTGAGCCGGTAGCCGGGAAGCTGGAAGATGTGCTTACCATGGATGGAACAGCGGACATTGACTGGGGAAAATTTAACTCCGGGAGATATGTGATTGCTGAAAGATGGCAGTATGCGAGTGATGGATTTCTGGATATAGTGTGCCCCGGGGATAAGGTAGAAATAAGAGGACGCGAATATACAGTATACGCACTGGCAGATATACCTATGCTGATCGAGTATCCGGTATATGCGTCGATAGAGTGTAGCTTGATTCTTCCCGAAGATGAATATCTGGCTGTTTATGGTGAATGCAAGCCTATGCGTACACTTATTGATGTTGAGGATAAGAAGGAATCATCTTTCGAGGAATGGATAAGCAGCTATACCCGGAATACATCCTTAAGCTATACTTCAAAGCAGAGTGTGACAGAGGATAATAAAGCATTTGGGGATCTCTTTGCAATAGCAGGTATCCTGGTAGCGGTGATACTGGGTATTATAGGAGTTATGAATTTTGGTAATACTATGATAGCTTCTGTTATCTCAAGAAGCCATGAACTTGCAGTCCTGGAAGCTGTAGGGATGACTGTCCGGCAGCAGAAGAGAAGCCTTATAAGAGAAGGTCTTGAGTTTTTCACTTATACTTCAGTATTTGCAGTGCTTTTATCAGGAATTATAAATGTAACGGCAGTAAAGACACTGGTTGATAATCTTCCGATGTTTTCATGGAAATTCAGCCTTACAGCACTTGCGATATGTCTTCCGGTGATACTGGTAATTATCCTTATGATCCCTGCAGCGGCATATAAGAGGATCAGTAAAAGGAGTGTGGTGGAGAGACTCAGAACGGAATAGACAGGCATATAAAGGAAGGGGTTTGTGCATTATTATATTGAAGTGATGTCAAAATGTGATTATAATGTATTTTGACACAAAGTCAGAATAGAGTATGAGGAGAATAGAAATGCCAAAAGGATCATCGGAAAGAACTGCAGCAAGAAAAGAAGAGATCATAAGTGCCTGCGAGAAACTGTATCAGACCATGCATCAAAAAAACATGTATGGTCAACGGGAGATCAGAAAACAGGGAAGTCGATGGTATGAAATGGATATTTTTTGATCTGGGAGCAACACTGGTTGATGAAACTGAAGTATATAAAAGCCGGTGTGAATATGCAAGCAGGCAGCTGAAGATAGATATTGCAACGTTTATGGAGAAGGTGTATGAGGAAGCAGCAATAAGCCCGACGCCGATCCGTTCAGCTGCAAAAGCCTGCGGAGTAGTTCTGCCGGAATGGGATCACAGCATGGAAAAACTATATGATGCAGTACCCGCAGTGCTTGCCGCGTTGTACGGAAGATACAAACTTGGTATCATTGCAAATCAGTCTGCGGGGACGCAGGAAAGGATCGATAAATGGGGGATAGGCAAATACTTTGATGTTGTGATCGGATCGGCAGAAGCAGGGTGCGTAAAGCCTGATCTGAAGATTTTTTCTATGGCCCTCGATAAGGCAGGATGTGAAGCTGCAGATGCAATTATGGTCGGAGATCGCCTTGATAATGATATTATCCCGGCAAAAAAGCTGGGAATGAAAACTGTATGGGTACGCCAGGGCTATGCCATATATCAGCGCATAGAAGATGAGAGTAAGAGACCGAATCATATTGTTGACAGCATAGCTGAGTTAAGCAGACTTGAGGAGAATTTCTTTAAGATATGAAGTGATAGAAGGAGACATGTGCTTTTTTGTTTTATTGATAAAACGGATGAAGATCCATTGAACCATACGGCCGATGAAGAGATTCATCGGCTGTTTTTGTTTGGGAGCATTTTAAGTAACAAAATAAATAGTTGACAAAAGCAACAAATGTGAATATCATCTAATTCAAGGAGAAAGGCTCTATGGATAAAGTACAGCAGTTTCGTGAATATACAAGAGAATTGGAATGTCATCTGGACAATATAAATAAAGCTGATTGCTGTCAATGCAGCATCAGTAAGGCTGAGTGTTTTTTGGTTGTAGAAATCGGACGCAGGCCGGGAATCTGTATAAAAGAACTGGCCGGGTTACTGAAGATAGACAAGAGCGGAGTGAGCCGGAATGTCGAAGAACTGGTGAAAAAAGGCTTTGTTACAAGAGAACCATCGAAGACAGACAGGCGATGTGTTGTTTTGAAACTTACCGAGAGAGGAAACGCCAGATTTGAAAAAATAGAGAAGGACATGTATACAGAATATAAAAAAGTATTTTCAATGATCAAAAAGACTGATCAGAACAAAGTCCTTGAGGCACTTCGTATATATAATGAAGCATGCAGAAAGGCGGAGGGCAGGGTAAATGGGG
>JAIKYA010000137.1 GCA_024683645.1 Lachnospiraceae bacterium | reverse complement strand
GGTCAGGTCGACGTATTCCATCTTTTTAAAACCGTTAAAGAATTGTTTCGCGCTGGTAAGCTTTGTAAAGTGCGCGTCTTTAAGTATCACGCGCTCTGCCTGGTTACAGCTGTTTATGAAATTATTGCCCATGGCATAGGTATCTACCTTCCAGCCGGTCAGATCCAGCACTTTAACTGCCTTGCAGCCGTTCAAAAAATTATTGAGATTGGTTGCCTTTGACAGATCCCAGTTTTTAAGTATCAGCCCTTCCAGGCTGTTGCATCCGTTAAATGTTCCCTGAGCATCCTCGGTATCTGAGTAGCGAGCGTTTCCATCAACGGATTGTCCGCCATAGTCGGCCTTCTTCCCTGAAAGCCCGCTGGTGTCCCAGCCGGACAGATCTATCACGCCATCCGTACTCTTACATACGTTAAAAGTCTGCTGTATTGTGTGAAGCTTCCCGCCCTTGGGACGCAGCTCCTCACTGTTCCATCCCTCCGTCAATATCTTTGCGCTTTCGCATTCGCTGAAGGTCTGGCACATGTTCTCTATATTTGACAGATTCCATCCGGACATATCTATCACTTTGATAAGCTTTGACTGGCTGAAGGTCTGCCTCATTATACGTACATTATCGGGTCTCTTATCTCCCTTCCATGCCGAGAGATCCAGGTCCGTAAGCTTGGGATCCTTTTTAAAGGTAGATCTGAAATTTTCCACATTGGAAGGATCGATGCCTCTCAGATCAAGCTTGGTGATCTCATCCATCTCTCCGAAACACTCGCCCATGTCCACCAGCTTGTCCGTTGTCTTCAATTCATGCATATCCTGATCGAGGGCTTTGCACCTGAAAAACATACCATACATCGTGGTGCAGTCTTTCAGATCCCATTCGCTTCCGAAATCTATCTTCGTGATCTTGTTGCATTCCAGAAAAGTCTTGTCGCAGCTTAGCACATGTGACACATCCCAGCCTGAAAGATCAAGGCTTTCCAATACCTTGTTATCCCTGAAGGTCCCCTCCAGTGTCATCGGTTTGGTCTTTTTAAAACCGTCACCGAGGGTGATCGAAGTAGCATTTTTAAGCCATCTGAAAGTATCCTCAAGATATACATATTCCCCCAGTTCCTTCATTCCGCTCAGATCAAGCGATGTAAAGCCCGTACAGTCCCTGAACATTTCTCTCATATAGGTCAGTTTCGGCGCTATGAACTCATCTCCGAAATCCACGCTGACAAGCTTTTCTTCCTGGGTAAACATCCTCTCGGCCCGTTCCATTTTTGAAGTGTCAAAGCCCCTGAAGCTGAATTTCGTGATATTCCTTTTACCTTTAAGCATATCGCTGCAGTCTGCCGGCATATATGCGATAACGGCATCAGTCCACCACTTAAGCGTAGTGCCCTCATACCAGGCATATATACTTCTCCCGGTATTTTCATCATCTACACGGGTGGCCTTAAGGCTGTCCTTCACATAGTCGATCGTAAAGCTCTCGTCAGTGACCTGCTGCATGTCGTACGTCTGCTTCCAGCCTATAAAATCAGAGAACCGCTTGTTTGCTATGGTCGCCGTCAGATCCGAATCCGGATCGCCAAGTACCTGCGCCACGAACTCAAAGCTGTTTACGCCTTCCTTATCATCGGCAAATATATACGAGCTGATCTCACTTTTCTTAACCGCCGTGAAATCGGTGCCCTTTTCCTGCCAGAAGCGGAATATATACGCTTCCGCTATTTTAAGCACAAAAGTCTTCGCGCTTTTCGTAAAACTGTTTCCGCCCTCGGGCCATACATAGTCGGTGGTGATATTTCCCTCATCATCCTTTGAGAACGTAACGGTAATGCCTCCGTCCTGTTTCTCCCCGCCAAGCGCGAAAAAAGCCCTGTTCTTCGGGTTGGGGAGAAGTTTCACGGTTTTAGTGAGCATTGCATCCGGCTTATCCGGCTCATCATCCGCAGGATCCGGTTTCTTCGGTCCCTCCGGCATCAGTGCGTAATCCTCGCTGAAAGGCCATACGTGTATGATGCTGGGTACTTCGGCTGCGGTCAGGGCAAGAGCTGTCTTCGCATCCGCCTCGCTCTCATACACCTCCCAGCTGCTTCCGTCATATACCGCGTAAGCTGATTCATTATCCTTATATAAAGCCTTTCCCACAGTATATGAGCCTATCTCATCCGTAACAGCCACCGTAGCGGGGTTCTCGCCTTCCGGCTCATCGTAAAGCGTCCTCACGTTCCATACCGTAAACGCCGTGTAAACAGCGGCTCCCGCGTTTATCCTGGTCTGTTCGCGTTTTTCAACGGTGTATTTATTGTCATTTGAAGAATATATATCCGAAAGAGCCGCCTGCGTGGAGGCAAGCGCTGTCTGTGCGCGGCTGATGACCTGCTTTTTATGTACGCTGTCAATAAAACCGAGCATTGCCGGGGTGAGCAGTGCCGCAAGTATGGCTACTATCACAAGCACGACAATAAGCTCCACCAGGGTGAAGCCTTTTGATCTATCGTAACCAGCGTTTGTTTTCACTCTTTCCGAATCAATCATTTTCGCACTCCTTTGCTGCCTTTGCCCGGAAAACACGCCCGCACTTTTAATATAAAGTTTACCATAAATCAGACTCATGGTCAAACTCCGCGCAAGCAATAAATCTCCGTCAAGCCGTTTTGCCGGGCGATTCCCACGCAACAGTTCCGGGCTGCAAAGCCGCCTGCTCCACATATTAATATATATATCGGTCATAATAATGGAAAATTGATGGTAGTATCGGATAAAATGCTTTTCATTCAAGCCGCCTTAAAACAGCTTGTTCATTAACGGCAATTTCTTAAGGACAGAGGTAAGAACTCCGCCAAGTATAAGGCTTATCATAAGCCAGCCAAGTGAAAAAACAGCAAAATTAAGTCTGTCCGCGCACATTCCGGTATATTTCGAATATAGCGCCGCTTTCAGAAACGGATCCAGGAGATATATGCCAAAGGACAGGCTGCCAAGCGCGGGTATTATATCTCTGCCCCCGGCATCCGGTTTCCCGGCGGAAAACAGTTTCCTGACCAGAAGGAATATGGATATGGCAAGGACATAGTCGAAAAGAGCGATATACTTTTCGCTGTAGCCGTTAAGATCTCCATCAAGCTTTACGCAGATAAAGCTGAGGATAATGGCAAGAAGGCAGGCCGCGGTGAGTTCTGCCTTCTGTTTTCCTTTAAGCTGCGATATATCAGCCTTTGTATCAAGGTAATAACCGCAGACAGCGTAGAAGAACGGTTTAACCGTTACGAGCGGCAGCTGCAGCCTCGACGGCCAGCCTATATCCTCCGCCCCGGCATATACGGCTCCGAGATTTATAACAGGTATCAGACTGGCTATTATGAAATGCATGATCAGTATAGCAATAAACTCGTATTTTGTGATCTTTTCAACTATACGTTTCAAAAAAGGCAGAAAACACAGCAGTGCAAGATAAGAATAAAGAAACCAGTAGCTGTCAGCGCCGGGAACGGAATTCCCGGTGAATTTCCAGATAAAATCCCAGACAGAAGCTTCTGTATAGCCGTACTTTAACAGAGAAACTGTCATATCCGCAAGATACAGCCCCAGAGAAAAAACAAAAAGTATAAGCGCGAACCTAAGCACCCTCTTATGCAACACCGTCTTCAGGTCCTCATCCTTTCGAAGCAGCAGCGCCCCGCTTATCATAAAGAAAATTGGCACATTTACGCGCACGATAATGGCAAATAAAAGATAAAGCCCGCCGCCAAGGCCTTCTTCAACCATAAAAGCCGTGGCAATGGGCAGATGATTAAGTACTACAAGTATGATGGCCAGTACTCTCAAGAATTCATAAAATGCCTCTTTTTTTGCGGGATTACCGGACATACGCAGAATCAATCTCCATCTTTAGTCATATCATCATCTCATTATTGTAGCACATCTTTCGCCAAAAAAACAGCTCTCTTTCGAGAGCTGTTTCATATTAAACATTTAAGCCTTTTCTCAGCCGTTCATCTGCTTTGCAACTTCT
>JAIKYA010000081.1 GCA_024683645.1 Lachnospiraceae bacterium | reverse complement strand
TAACTTTCAGTTCTTCACCATCCACAGTAACAATATCCGGAAGATTCAGCATCTGTCCCTGTTTAAAATCACCCGGCTGTTCATACCCGGTAATTGTAACTGTTATTCCGTCCTCATTTACTTGATACTTAAACCCGTCTTTCGTAACCCCCACTGCGTTTACCGGTGCAAGGCATACATCTTCCGTTTCTTCCTCGTCCCCGGCCGCAAACACCGTATGCCCTGTAGAGCTTATCTCACCCATACAAAGCATCAGAGTCAGCAACATTGCCAGTAGTCTCTTTGTTTTCTTCACTTTGATTATTTTCCTCCTGTTTTCAATAAGCGCCTTCGTCCAGCTTCTTCTCAAAATCCTGCAGCGGAAGCGGTCTGTCGTAATAGAAACCCTGGGCATACGGACAGCCGTATTCCTTTAACAATTCTACCTGTTCTGCTGTTTCCACACCTTCGGTTATACATTCTATACCCATGGCATTTGCAAGGGAAACGATATGTCCGAACACTATCGTGGATAATTTCTTTCTCTCATTTTCCATACCGGGAAGAAGGCTGCGATCTATCTTCAGTACATTCCACGGCAGTTCTCTTACCAGGTTCAGTGAAGAGTATCCCACACCAAAATCATCGACTGCCGTGCTTATGCCCACTTCCTGCAGGCCGTTCACAAGACGCTGCAGCTTTTTAAAATCTACTTCTGTATTGGTCTCCGTAAGCTCTATCTCTATATACTCATACGGTACTTTGTTCTTTTCGATGACACGTACTATGTTTTCCAGCAGATCCGGATCCAGCAGGTGTTTGCGCGAAAAGTTTACCGATACGCGCACTACTTTCTTCCCCTCCGAGAGCCGTCTGCTGATATCTTTGCATACCTGCTCAAGCATATAATAATCAAGTCGGCAGATGTCCGTATTCTGTTCCAATATGGGAATAAACTCCATCGGAGGTACCACACGTCCGTCGCGTATCCAGCGGCAGAGCGCTTCCGCTCCTACTATCTTACCGTTGCGTACATCCACCTTCGGCTGATAAAATGCCTGAAATTCGCCCTTTTCAAGACCCTCCTGAAAACGACTGCGAACCCTTAAGATCTTTTCTCTCTCATCAAAACTCTTTTTGCTTACGTACTCTATGATACTGTCTTTTTCCAGTTTTGCTTTCTGACATGCGGGGAATATCAGCTCTACTATGCTGCCCGGACGTTCAAAAACAAAATCGGGAGGAATGATAAAAACACCTGCACAGGCCGATACCATCACGCGCTTGTCATTTTCCTTATCATAAACGACGGGGATACCTTCCATGGCTTTGAGTACCGGCTTCAGAATATCAGCCGTGAATATCATTGCAAAGTTATCACCGCCGACACGGCAGACTACACCCTTGTCGCCTACGATCTCCTTTATTGCTTCATAATGACCACGCATCACCACATTTCCGATAGAGTTCCCAAGATCCCTGTTTATTATGGAAAACTGACGCAGATTGTATAACAGCGCTACCTGATCCTTAAATCCGCAGGTAGTATTCATACGTTCGAGGTGACGGAAATAATACGGAAAATTGGGATAACCGTCTTCATCATGATATCCAAGGGTCTCAATAGCCCTCTGCATCCTGTTTCGGCTGATGAAACTCTGCAGCGCGCGTATACTCAGATCAAGCTGACGCAATTCTTCCTCCGTATAGGGCGGCTGATCATTCGATGTATATGCGGTACATTTTACGATAGCCCCTGTCTTCGCAATAACGCATTTACTCATAACTACCTTGTCGGCCGGACCTATATCATAATCACAGAGATATTCTCCTACGCCGTCTCTCTGATCAGTGGCAGACTTATAAAACTCGGATTCCACCTTTGTAAGACGGAACATCTTTCCTATCTCAAACAGAACCTCGATAAGGTTTTCCCTGGACCGATGCTCGTAATCAACGAATATATCTATCAGTTTTTCAAACTGTTTTGAAAAATCATCTATCATATATGTCCTCCGAAGAATGCTCAGTTATAAAGCGTCTCCGCCATCTGTGCAATCTCATCGGCTGCTCCGTGCAGCTCCTCGATCGTCGCATTGATAGTGTTCATCTCTTCGGTCTCGTCTGCGATGCTCTCACTGATCTGTCTGATCTTCTGCAGAATGTTCCTGACCGCATCGTTAACGTTGTTCAGCTTATCGGATATGAGTTCGGTAGTCTCCTTGGACTGATTGGACAGTGACTGTACCTCTGTAGCCACGACTGCGAAGCCTCTGCCCGCATCACCGGCCCTGGCTGCTTCTATGGAAGCATTAAGGCT
>JAIKYA010000060.1 GCA_024683645.1 Lachnospiraceae bacterium | reverse complement strand
TGGGGCCGAATATACTGCAACGCTTCCCCGCTCCAGCTCCGTGGCGCTGCTCTCTGCCTTCACATACGCTCCGGCTCTTATACTCATTGTGTCGCTTTTAAATGCAGTCTCCTTGCGTGTTATGATCCCGGCTTTTCCTTTTATCGTGATCTGATTTGTTACATCGACTGCCGCCACTGCACTGCCGGAACCCTCATTCTCATATTCCAGTTCCGCGCTGTTTTCTACCTGCAGCCTGGACGTAGCGTCATTTACCAGAATACCGTATTTACCGTTCCCGTTATGAATGGTGAGAGTACCGTTCTGTATTGTTACATTACCGAATTCATCATCCGTTCTGATACCAGCGTCCGTAAAACTCCCAAGACTGATATCACCTTCCAGGGTAAGGCTTCCGTTTTTACAATAGACGGAATAACTGTTTTTGTCCTCACCCTTGCTGCTGATCCAGTAATAACGGCTGTCATTGCCGCATACCGTAAGTCCCATAAAAAGCTCACTGTATATAACGGCATTCTTTTCGTTTTTTTCTGCAAAAAGGCTGCCTGTAATATACAGGGTTCCCTGCGTATCACTTCCCTTATAGCTCACGGATCCGTCACCGAGGATATCGTTCTTGTTGTCGCCGGTGACCTGTGTGCCGCATACCCAGAGTCTGTATTCGACCGCCGCTCCCCGCTCTTCTTCGACGGTATCTTCTTCTGCGCCGGCGTATTCTTCATTTTCCGCCACCTCAGTGTCAGATGTTGTCGTGTCTTCATCAGCTGTCACCACCACTTCTTCCGCAGCTTCATTTCCGTCACCTTCGATCACCGCTTCCGCTGCCTCATCTTCTGCAGCGAAAACTCTGATCCCCGCTTCAGGTACCATACCCATGAGCAGCACTATGCTCATGAAAAGTGCCATCAGCTTTCTTGTGAATTGCTTAGCTTTCATCTTACCCTCCTTTTTTACTGTAGTAAGTTATGGTTTTATTCATGTTCAATAATAAAAAAAGAAGGCGGTATGCACTACCGCCAAAAGTAGGTATTTATATTTTTTTCGTCAGCTGCTGATCACCAGTCCCAGATGCCTTGCTTTCACAGCCAGCTCCAGACGGCTGTGATAGCCTGTCTTCTGCAGCATGTTGGAGATATGCATCTTTACAGTTGATACTTCAAGAAAAAGCTTCTCGGCTATCTCCTTGTTGGAAAGCCCTGCCACCAGTTCCTCCAGTATCTCCACTTCCCTTTCCGTGAAATCCGTGCTCTTCATATTACCTATCTCTATCTCCCGCTGCTCGCTGGGATACACGGTCTCACCCGCACTCACGCGCTCCATTATCTCCTGTATGGACTGCTCCTGTACTTCCTTCTGCCAGAAGCCTTCCACGCCGATCTCCCTTGCCCTGCTCTCATAGGAAAGCTCTGGCATGGAGGTAACGATTATTATCTTTGTCTGCGGCTTCATGGCTTTGATCTGCGCTGCCGCATCCAGACCGCTCATACTGCCCGGTATCAGCACATCCATTATCACGAGGTCCGCATCTTCCTTTTCCAGAAATCTGACAGCCTGGGCTGCAGACGAAAAAGAGCCCGCGAGAGTATATCCGTCGGATTGTTCCACCACCGATTCAAAAAGTTCCCTTATCATGCGGAAATCTTCCGCTATCACCACACTTACGGCCATATCATTCTTCCTCCCCCGGTAGGCTTATCTTTAGTTCAAAGGCCGGTCTGCTTATAAGCTCCATGCTGCCTCCCACGCTTTCCACTTCCTTTCGCAGATTGAGCAGACCGCCCATCTCCACTATCTCTTCCTCAGGCTGCTTTCCGTCATTGGTAAAACAAAGCTCTATTCTCCCGGCTTCCCTCTGCACCGAAACCGTCGCCACCCTGCCGTCGGCGTGCTTAAGCGTATTTCCTATATGTACCGAGATGGCTGCATCAACGACCGGGATCAGTTCCTGTTCATCCGGCAGTTCACCTATGATATTGAGCTTTATCCCGAGCCTGTCCGCCTCTTTCGAGATCACATAGTAGGGCAGCTCCCATTCCTCGGGTTCATCGTTCACCAGATGTTTGATATTTTCTCCCCAGAAATCCAGCATGCGCTTTTTGTCAACGCTGCCGGGAGCGCTCAGATACCTTCTGGCTATCAGTATGCTCTGACCTATATTGTCATGCAGCGCAGTCTTAAGCTGCAGCAGCTCCCTGTTCATGCTCACGTATTCCACACTTGCGAGTAGCGCCTTTAAGCGGTTGTTAAGCAGCCGCACCTTGTCCTGCTTTTTCTTAAGCTCTTCTGTCAGTTCATATTCCCTGCTTATATCAACGGCAGTCAGTTCGGCTACCTCAGCTCCTTTTATGAGCAGTCTGCTCTTTTTTATGCTGTACACCTTTCCGCTCTCACCGCGGACCATTATCTGGTCTCCCGTCTCCTGCCCCTTTTCTTTAAGCATTTTATAAAAAGCTTCCCCGTCTCTTAAAGGCATCCCGCTTATATCCCTGCTTACACTGTGCATCATCTCATTAACCATCAGCGGCACACCGCTCTCCACATAGAAGAGCAGCCCCGCAGGCAGTCTGTCAAAGGCTTCCTTAACGGACATGGCTGAAATATGTCTCTCCTGCCAGCGGTTTGTTTCGATATGTATCCACAGGGAAAATGCTGCAAGCAGGATCAGGCCAAGGCACAGTCCCACTGTGGGCATGGGGATGGGCGGAACCGGCTCATCCCACTGTATCTTTGTCATCAGCTGGAAAAGCACGTAGCTTATGACCAGCGGTACTCCCGAGAGCAAAAGTGAGAGCTTTCCCTTACCGAGACTTATGATCCGTATGAACTGCCATATATACATAAACAGGATCAGTGTCACGAACATCAGCATGATGCCTCCGCTCACTTCGGGCAGCGATCTGAAATCTCCCATCTCCTACACCGCCTCCCCGCATATCTTCGCATAATATGTGTCATCCTCATACCACACCTTAAGCTTTGCTCCGGCATGCTTCATCTCCCTGTCCTTCCAGGCGGATGTGATACTGCCGGCCTCCGCATCAAAGGCAAGGCTGATATCCCAGCCTTCTCCGCACTCCATAACGATCACGCAGGAATGCAGTCTCGTCCACACATCTTCAAGTATGGTCTGGAAAAGCTCATATATCAAGAGTCCTGCTCCGGCGCTCATCCGTACGCTTCCGCTGCAGTCGAGCTCTGTTATGCAGCCCTTGAGTTTTAAGTATTCCAGGCTTTCTGCCAGTGACAGCCTCAGTTCATCGCTGTCCAGTGCTTCATTCCCGTCGGTAAGAAGCATGAGATTTCCCATCCTCTTGATATAGGCACTGAGTACGGTTGCATATACCATATCATCTCTGAAGCTTTCCTCATCCTCTTCTTTCTTTGACAGCAGACTGTTCACCCGAAGAGCCCTGCTCCTTACAGCCGTAGCTATCCTGTTGTAGAGCCTGTTCCTGGTCTCGTAGGAGACACGCTCGGCTCTCAGTTCGTTTTCCTGTCTTATCAGATCGTTCTCATCCTCCAGTGATTCGGTGATCTCCTCCATCTCCCGGTTCAGCCTGTTGACCGCGCTCACATCCTCTATCCAGGAAACGCTGCCTCCGCGCACTCTCTCACTGCGTCTGCGATGATCCTCATTCCCTTCTTCTTCGGTCCAGTTCTTTGCGGCAATGACTGCTTTACCGGCTTCGTCAAAGATGCAGGCATTTATTCCCGAATCATCAAAGAGTCTGGCATAACCGGAATTGGCCGGAACAAGACCTATCAGCAGCATGCTTTCCATGCCTGCGATAAAGGGAAGGCAATATGCCTCCTGCAGATGAAAGAGTTTGTGCCCTGCGATCTTTGGCGCTCCTCCGTTTATCAGATACCATAACAGCAGAGCGCAGCCAAAGACTATAAAGAGCGCCGGGATATACCAGAGCTTCTTCGAGGCAGAGAGTATGCATTTTCTGAACATGAGAAAGACCGAGCCCACTCCGAGCAGTACCATCCAGCCGAGAGTTACAAAGTAAAACCAGTTGTGGGTAAACTCCTTGTCCGGATGCACGCTTATCCTGAATACGGCTTCATGATAATAGTTGGTCATTGCCACTGCGGATATCACAAGCTCGAAGAATATGAGCACCCGCTCAAGCCTTGCCACCTTTTCAGGATGCTCCTCGGGCTCCATATGCAGCGAAGCCATAAAGACCGACAGAGGTATCGCTGTCATGGGGATATAATAGGAATACCAGAGTATTTCGTTTATCCATACGGATTCCGGAAAGAAAGAAAACTTGCATATCCGGAGGAAAAAAAGAAACAGCATGAAAAAACATGCGGTGAGCATGCGCCTGCGTACTGGAGGTTCGAGTATCCTAAGCCTTATGCTGATAGCCCACATGATGATCAGGATGCAGTAGCATGTCGCCGGTATATTGTGAAGGATGAGCAGCGACACGGACTGTGTGGACGCAAGCATAGCCGTAATAACAAGCAGCGCCGAAAGAACCAGTATTTTTTTGTCAGTGAATCTTAAGCGTTCCATGATGCAACTATAACGGAAGTGTATGCATATCGCTACCGCCGAAAGTAGGTATTAGTCCAAAACACAAGTTAACAAATATTCGTATTATTTGCAAGTTTTTTATGATATCATAAAATACACACGGATCTTACACACGAAAGGAGAATCCCATGTCTGAAAAGATAATGCTGAACAATGACTGGCAGTTTAGCAAAGAGTACAGTGACGAACTTCTCGGAGCCGACTGCAGTCTGAAACTCTGTGATGTGCGCATCCCGCATAACGTAGCTGAAACACCCTATCACTATTTCGATGACAGGATCTACCAGAAGATAAGCGGCTACCGCCGAGTTCTGCACATCCCCGCGGAATGGAAGGGAAAAAGAGTGTTCATTACCTTCATGGCCGTTGCCCACTCGGCAACCGTGTATCTTAACGGCGCCGAACTTGCAACGCATAACAGCGGCTACACCGCTTTCGAAGTGGAACTGACCGACGTATTAAAACCCGGTGAGGACAATATCCTTGTTGTCAAAGCAAACAGCCGCGAAGACCAGAATATCCCTCCTTTCGGACATGTCATCGACTATA
>JAIKYA010000045.1 GCA_024683645.1 Lachnospiraceae bacterium | reverse complement strand
GCTGCTTCTTACGGCATCGACATTTCCAAGCCCGCTACCAACGTACAGGAAGCTATCCAGTTCACATATTTCGGTTATCTGTGCGCAGTTAAGGAGCAGAACGGTGCAGCAATGAGCCTTGGCCGTACTTCAACCTTCATCGACTGCTACGCAGAGAGAGATCTCAAGAACGGCAAGTTCACTGAGGAAGAGATCCAGGAGTTCATTGATCACTTCATCATGAAGCTCCGCTGCGTAAAGTTCGCACGTACACCCGAGTACAACCAGATCTTCGCCGGCGATCCCGTATGGGTAACCGAGTCTCTCGGCGGTGTTGGTGTAGACGGACGTCACATGGTTACAAAGACCAGCTTCCGTTATATGAACACACTGAACAACCTGGGTGCAGCTCCCGAGCCCAACCTGACAGTTCTCTGGTCAACCAGACTGCCCAGGCCCTGGAAAGAGTTCTGCGCAAAGATGTCCATCAAGTCTTCTTCCATCCAGTATGAGAACGATGATCTGATGAGAGTAACACACGGCGATGACTATGCTATCGCATGCTGCGTATCTTCCATGAGAGTAGGTAAGGAAATGCAGTTCTTCGGAGCTCGTGCAAACCTTGCAAAATGTATGCTTTATGCTCTTAACGGCGGTGTTGACGAAGTTACCAAGAAGCAGGTTGGACCTAAGTACCGCAAGTATGAGGGCGATGTTATAGAATATGAGAAGTTTATGCCTATGTTCGAGGATATGATGGAGTGGCTTGCAGACGTATATGTAAACACCCTCAACGTTATCCACTATATGCATGACAAGTACTGCTACGAGCGTGCACAGATGGCTCTCCATGACAGAGATGTTCGCCGTTACTTCGCAACAGGTATGGCAGGTCTTTCGGTTGTGGCTGACTCACTGTCCGCTATCAAGTATGCTACGGTTAAGCCTATCCGTGATGAGGACGGCATCATCGTTGACTTCGAGACAACCGGTGAGTTCCCTAAATATGGAAATGATGATGACCGCGTAGACCAGATCGCTCATAATCTTGTTTCCAAGTTCATGATGATGATCAGACGTCATCACACCTATCGTGATGGATTCCCTACAATGTCAGTGCTTACCATCACATCAAACGTAACCTATGGTAAGGCTACAGGTAACACCCCTGACGGACGTCGTAAGGGACAGCCTTTCGCACCCGGTGCTAACCCGCTGCACGGCCGTGATACCCACGGTGCTGTTGCATCACTCAGCTCCGTTGCTAAGCTGCCGTTCAATGACAGCCAGGACGGTATCTCCAATACCTTCACCATCATCCCCGGCGCTCTGGGCAAAGAGGATCAGGTATTTGCAGGCGATATCGAGATAGATCTGAACAAATAAAACAAAACAATAAGGAGGAGAAAAATGGCAGATACGAATATGACTGAAGAGCAGATGATACAGGATCTGGTTGCCCAGCTGGACGGCGGTTTTTCCAAGGGTGTAGGTCATGTAAACGTGGATGTTGACGAGAACTCTTCTTCAAAGAAAAACGTCGAGACCATGGGGTGCACCGATTGCAGCCGGACGCCGCTGGCATGTTCGGTACCGACACTCCATCAGGGACTCGAAGATTACGAATAATAGCAAGAATCAATCCAGGAGGAATAAAAAAATGGCAGAAGCAAGTGCAGCACAGGTTAACAACCTTGTATCTTTACTTGATGGCTATGCAACAAAGGGCGGCCATCACCTCAACGTAAACGTACTTAACAGGGAGACACTCATCGATGCACAGCAGCATCCCGAGAACTATCCCCAGCTGACCATCCGTGTTTCCGGCTACGCAGTAAACTTCATCAAGCTTACTCCGGAGCAGCAGGCAGATGTTATCAGCCGTACATTCCACGAGGCAATCTGACAAACAACTACATTTATCCCCGGCCATACGGCCGGGGATTTTTTTCTGCAAGACAGGGGAAGACAGGGGGACGTTCCTTCTGTCTTCCTTCTGTCCTCTTTTTTTCTATCCCGTACGACACATTCTGCAGACATTAAGATCCTGCTAAGTGCTCCACTAAGTCGCAGGACTTAATTGCCTCAGGATGTGTCTGATACAGGATAGTAACGCTTCTGAGGACAGAAGGACCGTCCCCGATGTCCTCAGAGGGACTGTCCCCGATGGCTTGAGAGGTTTGACATGGGTATATAATTGGTGTAGAATTAGTGTCAAAGTTTTTAACAAAAGGAGGGCAGTCATGAAGACTAAAAAACTTGTGGCGGTACTGGCGATGACGATGGCTTTTGGGCTTACTGCATGCGGTAATCCGCTGAAAACCCTGCCTGAAGAGGGTAAGGACAATGTATTGCAGGCTGAACTTGAGGAGGAGACCGAAGATCTGGTAGATGATATCATTGATGCGATCAATGAGGGAGAGTACAGAGCTGAGGATACGGAGTATACGTCTTTTGTCGTGACCAAGAGAAAAGATGATGAGGACGAGAAGACCAAGTCCAAGATGTATGTTGCACTGACCAGGGATTCAGAGTTTGCAAGTCTGACAGATTACTTTATTGTGGATCTTAAGTATTCCAAGGACAGAGGCTGGAAGGTAAAAGGCTACGAGAGGAATACGGATGAGTCTGCAGGTACCAAGGTTGAACCTATAAAGGGACCCTCTGATGATACAATCAAGAACGATCTTGCAAATTATTACCTTTCATACAGTGATTATGATAATAATATCTTTTTCACTCTGGACAATACCGCGGACATAGTGGTTTCTGCCGGTACGATCAAGGCAGGCGATGATTCGGGGAGCGAAGAAGCAGGTGTGACTGAAGCTCCGGGCCTTACAGACGGAGAGTATAATCTGAACATGCCTTCTTCGAGCTCGACCTATGTTACCGATTTCACATATACCTTAAAGAACGGCTTTACATATTATTCCGGAAGCGGAAAAGTAGGATATACACTTTCGAATGACGGAAGTGAATGGCGTTATTACAGCGGCGGTCTTAACGGTGATCTGGAGACTACGATAGATGAATCTGTTGCCGAGGAGCTTTCGGATGACAGGATGATCAACGATCTGGAATCTTATGAGTTTGATTCCAGCTTAAGCTATGTTCCGCTGAGATTTAAGATGAGCGATTTCTCAAGTTATGAATTCGGTGCCTGTGCACCTGTCGGAAATAACTGTGACAGAGTGCTTCATGCGACTGTTGATGAGAAGGGGCTGTTCGGTGCGGATCTTACCTTTACATTCAATTATACCTATGAGAACGATCAGTGGAAATTCAACAGGATCAATCTGAATAAAGAGATCAAGATCTCCGATGATATGGTCTGCTCTTATTCGGGAAGTGTAAGCGTATACGATACCAAGAAGCATACACTCGGTACCAGCGTAGGAACCATGAAGATCGCTATTGACGGATATGATATGGGACATTCCACTTATTCCGGATATCTCTCATATGAATCGGGTGATAACACGATAGCTGAGATCATGCCTTTCAACATCAACAGTATTGACGGCGACTATGTCTACGTTGATTTTACCAAGAGGGATGACGGTACCCAGTATCTGATCTTCTCTATCAATGACAGAGGATACAATGAGGATACTCTTTGGGATATCACCTTCAGATATGACTATAAGGGCAATCTGATCACACAGTTCAGTACGTCCAAACACGGCAATGTCTACATAGAACTTGCACCGGATAAATAAAGACGATAAAAAAGCCGGGAGCGAAAAGCTCCCGGTTTTTGAGTTGTTTAAATAACGGATATACTTATTCCTCGGAGCGGCGTTTCTTTATGCCTTCGAGGATAACCTGTTTTTTCTCCACGACTTTGCCTTTATCCATTGCGGGAACATCCTTTAGGCGGTATTCGATACCGAGTTTTTCGTATTTCGGAAGACCGAGCGTATGATAAGGCAGCACATCAAGGGCCTTCAGGTTTTTCAGACCGCCGATAAAATATCCGAGCTTGTACAGATAAGTGTCATCATCAGTGATTCCGGGCACAACTACGTGGCGTATCCAGATGGAAACGTTTTTCTTATCAAGATATTCTGCGAAAGCGAGTATGCCGTCATTGGGCTGGCCTGTCAGCCATTTATGCTTTTCCGGGTCGATATGCTTGATATCAAGCATTACCAGATCGGTTATCTCCATAAGTTTATCCAGAGTCCTGTTGTATTCGGTGTCACCGGGATGATACATGATACCGGAAGAATCTATGCATGTATGTATGTTATGCTCTTTTGCAAGTGAAAAGAGTTCATATACGAAATCAACCTGCATAAGGGGTTCGCCGCCGGTAACGGTGATACCTCCGTCTTTATAGAAGCCTTCGTTACGCATATACTGTTCGATCAGGTCAGATGCCTCAGTGAGAGTGCCGCCTTCCGGTGCCCAGGTATCGGGATTGTGGCAGTAGGCACAGCGCATGGGGCAGCCCTGAAGAAATATGACAAAGCGCACGCCGGGGCCGTCAACAGTTCCGAAGCTTTCAGTAGAATGAACTCGTCCTTTCATACTTCCCTCCTATTTTTTTCTATGCTATAATTATACTTTAAAGGAGAAAGTATTTCAATGAGTAACGAGGAAGTTATCGAACTGCAGGAGCTGAGAAAGGAAAAAGATATACAGTCAAGAAAAGTGCAGTCGCTTCAGTTTGAGGTCGAAGATAACGAAATGGCCCTGAAAGCGCTGCTGTCATGGAAAAGATTCCGCTGGATAGGCTTTCTGATCGCGCTGACCGCTTTTGCGACGATCCTGTTGTTTGCGTATCTGCATTTAAAGAATATTGAAGAGACGGATTCCGGTCTGTATCAGAATTTTTCCGATACGGTGCTTTCCTCGATCAGTACCGTATCCATAGCCTTTGCGCTGATGCTGCTGATAGCTATGGCAATCATATGCGTGGTATTGGGCATGAAGCTGTTCATGGAACTGGGAGACAGCGATGCGGCGCGTCTGATGGCAAAGGCGCATTCCGCCAGGAATTATCACATTGAACTCGAGAAGATAACGGACCGGATGAAGATACTGAAGAGAAGTCTGTATGAAGAAGAGGTCAAACTGAAGTTCATGCTGCCAAGGCTTAATGAACTAGAGGGGAAAGAAGAGAGTTGGAACTAACTAACCAAGATTGCATACCACTAACCAGAGTGGCTGTGATACCATAAACAAAATAATTGCAAAGGAGGTATAACATCATGGCATATGTAATAGGAGATGAATGCATCAGCTGTGGATCATGTGCAGGCGGATGCCCCGTAGGAGCTATTTCCGAAGGCGACGGGAAATTTGAGATAGATAAGGATACCTGCATCAGCTGTGGCGCATGCGCCGGAAGCTGCCCTGTAGGAGCTATTTCCGAGGAATGATCAACTGACGCATCAAAGCTGCCTGTCATATAAGACAGGCAGTTTTTTTGCTTTATAGGAAATTCCTCTGGAATTTCCATAAAGCAAAAAAGCCCTCCGGGCGGGATGCGCACTCGCGCGAGAGGAAAATGTTGCCTTCGGCAACCGCGCTCGGCGCTAGCGTTCCGCAAGCGGAACGCTTTGTTCTGCGAGACGCAGGTCATATTATTTTGGGACAGAAGGGTGCGAGCGGACAGCTGTCACATTCGGCCTTTCTGGCTTTACAGATCTTCCGGCCAAGGGTGATGAACTGGGTATTGATGGCTATCCAATGAGCCTTGGGTATTTTTTTCATAAGGTCTTTTTCCACTTTTTCGGGATCGGTGTTTTTGCTGAGCCCCAGACGTCTTGCGATACGGCCCACGTGGGTATCGACAACAATGGAAGGTATGTTGTATATATTACCGCGTATCACATTGGCGGTCTTCCTGCCGACGCCTGCGAGCGATGTGAGCTCATCAATATCGGAGGGAACAACGCCGTCGTATTTTTCGACTAAAGTTTTTGCACAGCTTATAAGGTTTTTTGCTTTATTGTGATAAAAGCCCGTGGAACGTATATCTTCTTCGAGCTCGGCAAGATCCGCCCGTGCAAAAGACTCAAGATCCGGGTACTTGACGAACAGACGGCGTGTCACGATATTGACGCGGTCATCGGTACACTGGGCACTTAAGATAGTGGCAAACAACAGCTGCCAGGGAGTACCGTATTCAAGAAACATCCCCGGTGTAACCCATGCATCAAGGGTTTCAAGCATTTTTTCGATATCTTTTTTATTCAATAATCACAAGCCTCCGTATATACAGTATAGAAATTTATGTATTTTTTTTGTTGACTTTTTCGGGTCTAAGGGTTATATTATATATCGTCTAAAATGATGTATTGCAATCGGTACGATTATAACACATTTTCGTACTTGTGTAATGGTCAGGATCTCAGGATCGATACGGCCTGCGATGAAGGAGAGGAAGATTATGAAATACGAAAAGATTGTAGAATATGTTCAGAAGAAGGCAGCAAAGGTTGATGCATCAAAGATCGGCCAGGCAGCTATCCAGGTTGATATCACCGGTGAAGGTGAAGGTGCATTCTATATAGCAGTTAAGGATGGCAAGGTAGAGGTTGAGCCTTACGAGTATTTCGATCATGAAGCAAAAGTCATCGCAACTGCAGAAGATTTTCTGGCAGTCATCGATGGTAAGTTAGATCCTATCACAGCATATAATGAAGGCAAGCTTCGTATTGAAGGATCCATCGAGAAGGCAGCAGTACTTAAGGATGTAGTTGCTTCGGCAGCAGCCGCTAAGAAAGCAGAGCCTGAAAAGAAAGCAGAGCCTGCAAAGAAAGCTGCTCCCGCCAAGAAGGCAGCACCTGCAAAGAAAGCAGCTCCGGCTAAGAAAGAGGAGCCCAAGAAGGAAGAAGTAAAAAAGGAAGAAGTAAAGAAGGCTGAGCCTGCGAAGAAGGAAGAACCCAAGAAGGTAGCAGCACCTGCAAAGAAGGCAGCTCCGGCTAAGAAGCCCGCAGCTAAGAAGCCTGCAACAAAGAAATAAGAAATAAAAGGATAAAAAATTAAGCCGCTTCTTATGAAGCGGTTTTTTTATGGGAAATTGTTGCTATCGCAAGCGCGCCCGGCACGGGTGTTCTGCAGGCGAAAACACTTATTTATCAAGATTCTCGTTCAGGATGTTCAGGATATCGTCCACATCGTAGCCGTGTACCATGGCGGCTTCTTCTATCGTCTCGCCCTGGGCGGCGAAGCAGGTGACGCAGTGCATGCCGGTGCTCATCAGTAGAGGTGCAACCATGGGACTGACATTCATTGCTTCCTCGATCGTCATGTCTTTTGTGATTCGTTTGTTCTCTTCCATATTTTTGTATCTCCGGATTCGTATATTTAACAGCTGTGATTATAGCATCATAGTTTTGCTAATTCAAGCCCAAGTTGACAAAGATGTTATGTCAATGTATCATGTCTGTGTATGCGTTTTCATACATCATTTGTTGCCTTATGTAACTTATAAGGCCTTTTGAAATTGAGGAGGAGTAATTATGAATTGTCCTATTTGCGGAGCAGTTTTAAACGAAGGAGCGAAATTCTGCGGAAACTGCGGCAATAAACTGGAAGCTGCACCTGTGGCAGCTGCAGTTGAAACCCCGGCAGCACCCGTGCAGAGCGCGGTCCCTACAGAGCTGCCGTCGATATTCGACACAGCAGCACAGAGCGTGACACCCGTGCAGAGCGCGGCCCCCACAGAGCAGCCGTCGATATTCGACACACCGGTGCAGAGCGCGATCCCTACAGAGCAGCCGTCGATATTTGACACATCGGTGCAGAGCCCGGCGCCCGCACAGAGTGCAGCGCCTGTTGAGCAGCCGTCGATATTTGACCAGCCTGCACAGCCCGCGCAGACAGCATTTGCACAGCAGCCTGCCATGCAGCAGACAGCGTATGTACAGCCCGCAGCACAGCAGACAGCATATGCACAGCCTGCTGCAGGCGGAGGTTATGGCGGAAACAATTATATACAGAACAATTATACCCAGGAGAATGCTAATCCTCCTCAGGTAAAGAAAAAAGGCAAGGGCGTACTGGTCGTTGTTCTGGTGATCCTTGCGCTTCTTGTAGTAGGTCTGGGAGTTGCGCTTTTTGTATTTAGAGGTTCACTTAAGAATTTCTGGGCACGTCTGACAAAATCTCCTGATGAATATCTGAAGTATGTCATAAGCGAGAATATGGAAGAGCATCTTGATGCTATGGAAGAGGCTCAGAAAGAGTACATGGATATACTCGCCAAGATGGATGACATCAATATGCAGGGCGGCTTAAGAGTTGAGATAGACGATGAGATACTGGATATGATAGAGGATGCAGCGGGTGCATTCCTTGCCAATTCCAGATACGGCAGCAGTGCTGCATATTCTGATGATTATTATGATTATTTTGATGATTACTATGACACCGATATGTATGACAAGTATGATACCTATGATGATTATTATCAGGCTGAGCACGGATCGAAGTCATCCGGCGGAGCCGATATGAACCTTTCGGCATACGGGGATATAGGGATAGTCGGAAGCTATGACCGTAAAGGAAATCTTCTGGGGCTCAATGCCGGTGTCCAGGTTAAGGGCGGCAGTGATGTACTCGGAGTAGATGCGGTCTTTGACGGTGACAATTACACCGTATACGGACGCATTCCCCAGCTCAACAAAGACTATCTCATGATAGATCTTTCCAAGATAATGGACAAGAACAATCAGAAGAAAGTTGATAAAGTGCTGTCTGCAACGGCCGATCTTTCCGCGGTAAGCATGGATTCAAAGATGCTGCGCAGCATGTACAAGAGATATGCAGAGGCAGTTCTTGATCCCGTAAAGGATGTAAAAGCTTCTAAAGTAAAGCTTCCGGTCAACGATACAAAGATGTCATGCAGGGCATATGAATTTGATCTGGATGACGGCCTGTTTAAGGATATCGTACTTTCCGTTATGGACGAGATAGCTAATGACAAGGATCTGCAGAAATGGTTTGAGGATTACCTGGACAGCCTGGATCTCGGTGCAGGCATGACAAAGCCCGACTGGGATACATTACTGGATCAGATCGATGAAGCAGAGAAGGAAGTTAAGAACATAAGCTTTGATGAAGAATTCAAATGTACTTTCTACATAACAAATGAAGGTAAGATCACCGGCTTTTCAATGCTCGGTAAGGAGGAAAAGGATCCTCACTTCTCATTTGCATGGAATCTGGACGGAACAAAGCTGGATGTGGAACTTACCAGTGATCTTACGGACAAAAACGATAAGACCCAGTTCATGGACATAAAGGGCGGCGGTTCCGTAAAGAAGGGCAAGTTCAGCGGCGATTTCAGCCTGGATCTGAGTGTGCTGGATGACAAGGTTGAGTTCAGTCTTGAGGATGTTGAGGTACTTGATAAGAAGAATCCTTCCGGAACTTTCCGTATAGGTATCGAGCAGTTCATGACCATGGCCGGTGCTGCTGCAGATGATATTCCGGATTCCATAAAGAAATCCGAACTGGTAGTTTCCGTGGCCGGTACCATAAAAGACAGGACATTCTCGATAGGTCTTGAGAACGGCAGCGGGAACATGATCAAATTTACTGCTGATTCAAAGGTTTCCGCAAGCCAGGGCGTGGCTGTACCTTCATCAAAGGAGAGCGTGGAGATAGACGAGAAAAATGCGGACACCGCGATGGTCGAATACCTGAAGAATTCGGATATAGAAAAGCTTGTGAGCGCTCTCGAAACACTGGGGCTTCCCGACAGCTATGCCGATCAGGTAAGGCAGGTAACCAAGATGCTGGAGTACTATTGATGATATGAGATCAGAGTAGTGCTGATATCATAAACTGATATTTTTACCGGAAAGAAGCCGGAGGATAGGGTCTTTCATAAGACTGTTCAGTCCTCCGGCTTTTTTGATGAGTCCGTCCAGAAGGTCGCTGCGTCCGGCTGAAAGGTAAATGTCGGACAACAGATCGTAGGATGCGCTGATGTCCGAGCCCGTATCTATGGCAAATTCAAGTATCTCCCTTGCTTCTGCATCGTGTCCGTTTTTGTGCAGATCGTTTGCACAGGTCTGCAGAGAACGGGCGAGCAGGGTATAATTCTGATCATACTCGGCAAGCTTTGAAATATTTGCGGTACCGTAGCGGAGTTTAAGGTCCGTATTGGATATGCCGGTCAGATTGACGGCCGGTGCATCCTTAAGGGACTTAAGGATACGCAGGGCTTCACTGACCCTGTCGTCTTCGCGGTCATAGGGGAAAGCAAGGAAAGCTTCAGGTATACTGACGTATGCCAGATCGTCGAGGGGGCGTTTTCTGACACTGTTGGCCCTGTTTTCCTTATCCCAGAAATCATCAAGTCTGTGTTCTAATTCGCGGCCTGATCTGTTTATTTTAAAATGCATGAAAATAATAAAGATTAACAGGCTTGTCAAAACAGGAAAATACATATATAATAATCTCCACGATAATGTGCCTAAAAAATCGGAGGCATTTATGTTTAGAATGAACAATAAAACACGTAAGGTATTTTCTACTATAATGATAATAATCCTTATACTTGCCATGATAGTGCCTACTATCCTGACTTTCCTTACTGTATAAGGTTTTTAGGGGTTTTTATCAGACAGGTTAAGCGGCCATGCCGCTTGGCTTTTATATAGTGTAGCCGCCGAAAGGAGGCTGCCTGTCTGACATTTGCTATATCATATTATATACGGGGTTAAATATCAAGTTGTGTGTTTTGTCGGTTTTAGATCGGAAAGAAGGAAGAAATGTACGGTAGGAAAAAGAACGGAATAATCACGCTGATACTGGCCCTAAGTCTCTTATGCATAGTCGGTTTCTGGATGGCGGAACACGGCGGCAAAAGCCCGGTAAAGATAAAGGACAAAGGTATATTTGTTCCCGGGATAAGCGGTGTGGGCGGTACTCAGGAAGCCCCGACAGGACATATCTATGAAGGCGTTCATGCCGGTGATGTCGATATTTCGGGCATGACTGTTCCCGAAGCGGAAAATGCGATAAATAACTATATAGCAAAGCTTGGAGAAACCGAGCTTACTTTTGTTTGTGCCGGGGATAAAGAAGTAAAGCTCAAGCTTAAGGATCTCGAGCCCCAGTGGGGAAATCCCGAGGCGGTAAGCGCGCTTGACGATCTGACGGACCGTTCCAGCGATGTGATAAGCCGCTACAGGATGATGAAGGATGTTGAGACCGGAGGAAAGGATATTCCCATAGATATCAAGCTGGACAAGGGATTTTTGATGAACTGGCTGATGATGAACTGTTCGATCTATGACACGCCTACCGCAAATGCAACATTGAAGCGTATCGACGGTCATTTCGAGATAGTCGGCGGGGAGAACGGCGAAGGTGTCAATGTTGCCGAGGCAGCCAATCTTATAAGCAATACGGCTGTTGAGGGCTGCAAAACGGGAAATACGAGGCTGACGCTTCCGCTTGAAGAGAAGTATCCGGAAACAGGAGATGAAACTCTTCTGCAGGTCAAGGATCTGCTGGGAAGTTTTACCACCAGCTTTTCTTCTTCGGGTGCAAACAGATCAAAGAACGTATCGAACGGCTGCCGTCTGATAGACGGTACAACGCTTTATCCCGGAGAGGAATTCTCCGCATACAATACTGTCAAGCCTTTTACCGAAGCGAACGGTTACGAGCTCGCGGGTTCATACGTAGCCGGACAGGTTGTGGATACCGTGGGCGGCGGTATCTGCCAGGTTTCATCTACGCTGTATAATGCGGTACTTCGGGCCGAACTGGAAGTGACCGAGAGGAATAATCATTCACTGATAGTAACTTATGTTGATAAATCGGCCGATGCAGCTATTTCGGAATCTTCACATAAAGACTTTAAGTTTGTGAACAATACTGAATACCCTATTTACATAGAGGGCTATACCGAAGGGAAAAAGATAACCTTCAACATCTACGGCGTTGAGACAAGACCTGCAAACCGCAAGGTTTCCTATGAGAGCGAAGTACTCGAGGAAAAAGTACTTCCGGATATGATAGTGGGAGATGCATCACTCCCCGCAGGTATGGTCAGCGTGACAGGTGCGCATAAGGGATACAGGGCAAAGCTGTGGAAGATAGTTACTGTAGACGGAAAGGAAACCGAGCGTACCCTTGTGAACAGCAGCAATTACACGCCTACTCCGAGAACGGCGATAGTGGGTATCGGTTCTGCCGATGCTTCGCAGACCGCACGCATGCAGGAAGCTATAGCCAGCGGCAATATCGACATCTGCAAGGCTGTGGCGGGGCAGATAGTCGCTGAGTTCCAGTCCAGCCAGAACAAGCCTGCCCAGGTTACCGAGGTGCCCGAGAGTGCAAACGACAGCATAGCTCCATAAGGAGATCGTCATGAGAGTCGTGATCACGGGCGATATAGCAGTACGGGGAACCTTAAGGCTTATTGAGCAAAACGGGGAAGAGCTTGAAAAAGCTTTTTCCAACAGTTTTATGAGAAGAGCCCGGGCTATTTCGGAAGAGACTCTTCCGCAGATAGACAAAAGGCTGAGTTATATGGAGATCGGCGAGGGCGGACTGAGTGAGGCCCTGTGGGAACTGGCCGAAAGAGAAAAAACGGGACTGCGCATAGAGCTGGATGATGTTCCGATAAGACAGGAGACCATAGAGATCTGTAACCTGCTGGATGTGGATCCCTATACGCTGGCATCATACGGCACGGCGCTGTGTTTTGTGCCGGAAGGAAAGCAGGCGGAGGGTGTATGCGTGGGCTACACCGTGAATGACAGGAAGAGATTGTTGAAATACGGTGATATCGAGAGATATCTCAGAGTATAAGGAGGATGGGGAATGCTTCGCGAAGAGATACTTACTACCATTGAAAAGAACAGCCGCGTGGAGATACACGAGCTGGCGGTAAGACTGGGATCCACGGATGAGATGATCGCCCAGGAGCTTCTTAACATGGAGCAGGAAGGCGTGATCTGCGGATACCATACCATGATCGATTGGGAGAAGACAGCGATCGATAAGGTGACGGCGCTCATTGAAGTACGAGCGACACTGCAGCGGGGACAGGGCTTTGACAGGATCGCGGAGCGTATATATATGTATCCCGAAGTAAAGAGCGTATATCTGATAAGCGGTGGTTATGATCTGCTTGTCACACTTGAAGGCAAGACTCTTAAGGAAGTGGCCGGCTTCGTGTCCGATAAACTGTCCACGATGGAAAACGTACTGAGTACCGCAACCCACTTCATACTGAAGAAGTACAAAGACCACGGAACAATAATGGCAAAGAAAAATGCAGATGAAAGGCAGATGATCACACCATGAGAGATCCGCTATCAAAAACCATTACAGGAATAAAGCCTTCGGGCATAAGGAAATTTTTCGATATAGTCAGTGAGATGAAAGATGCCATATCTCTCGGTGTGGGTGAGCCTGATTTTGACACGCCCTGGCACATAAGGGATGAAGGCATCTATTCGCTTGAACAGGGACGTACTTTCTATACCTCCAATGCAGGTCTTAAGGAGCTGAAGGAAGAGATAGCAGCATATCTTAAGCGCCGCATAAACGTAAGCTATGATCCGAAGAAAGAGATCATGGTCACCGTAGGCGGTTCGGAAGGCATCGATATAGCTTTAAGAGCGATGATAGATCCGGGAGACGAGGTACTGATACCCCAGCCGTCTTACGTGTCCTACGAGCCCTGTACGGTGCTTACGGGGGGGAAGCCCGTGATCATCGAGCTGAAGGCAGAGAATGAGTTCAGACTGACGGCAGCCGAGATAGAAGAGGCCTGTACGGACAGGACGAAGATACTGATACTTCCTTTCCCCAATAACCCTACGGGTGCCATAATGGAAAAGGAAGATCTCGAAGCCATCGCAAAAGTCATAAGAGAGAAGGATCTCTATGTCATCTCGGATGAGATATATTCGGAGCTGTCCTATAAAGGACGCCATGTATCCATTACCGAACTTGAAGGAATGAAGGAGCGTACCGTGCTCATAAACGGCTTTTCAAAGGCCTATGCAATGACGGGCTGGAGACTGGGCTATGCCTGTGCACCGGAAAAGATACTTTCACAGATGCTGAAGATCCACCAGTTCGCTATCATGTGTGCACCCACTACCAGCCAGTATGCTGCGATATCGGCCCTGCGTAACGGCGATGAAGATGTAGACAGGATGCGTAATGCCTACAACCAGCGCAGGCGTTATCTTGTGGATGCCTTTAAGAACATGGGACTTGAATGCTTTGAACCTTTCGGCGCATTCTATATTTTCCCCTGCATAAAGCAGTTTGGAATGAGTTCCGATGAATTTGCCACAAGATTCCTCCAGGAAGAGAAGGTGGCCGTCGTACCCGGTACCGCTTTCGGTGACTGCGGAGAAGGCTTCCTGCGTATATCCTACGCATACTCCATCGAGAACCTTAAAGTTGCGATAGAGCGCCTCGAACGCTTCATCAAAAAGCTCCGGGCATAAAACTTAAGGCACCTGCGGTGCGGTCCGAATTGCTGAAAAACTCGGGATTCGCAGGCTCACCCTCGCGGGACAGCGGCCGGTAATACTGCTTTATCATCTATGTAATAATCACATGTTATCTTCCGGGAATTGTTGCCGTATTTTTCGACGATCTCCGGAAGATTGTCGTTTATGGCATCAAACTGCAGGTCATGTCCGTGGCACCAGGCCACAGCCGTATCAAGCGCCTCGCCTGCGCGGCAGGTCCAGAGTATCAGTTTGTTTCCGCAGCTGCGCCACTTCTTCAGATACTCGATAAGAGGCGCATTCGGTTCTCCTACGCCGGGCCATTCGCCGAAGCTCAGAGTCCCGTCAAAATCCACCGCTATGATCTGATAATCGTCCATGGCTGCTCCTCCTTTTGCGATCGTGTGTTCGGAACGTGTGTTTGTGTATATATGATAGAACGGATGTTCGCACCAGTCAAGCGCTAGATATGGGACGCAGGGGACTATATATGCCATCCGCCGGACACGTCCGGGCAGCATGAGGCTGAACCCGGGAGCATTTGTGCCACAACAGGTATTAAGCCCTTGCTAAGCCGCTCAGGCACATAAGCTCAAACTTCGCAGCAAAACTATCCCCGGTCTCGCAACTTTCCCTCCGGGAAGTTGCTGCGACCGGGATATGCTGCTCGTTTTCGCTAAGTGCTTCGCTAAGCCACAGGACTTAATACCATGTTGCGGCACACAAGTCCCGAGTCTATGCTGCCCTGGACGCTGTCTGCCGGAGATGAGGGAGTATATAAAAATGCTGTGACGAGCGGAAAAGTGATGATATAATGTAAGGCAAAGAGGTTTTTGCGGGGATGTGAGTATGAGGATTTATGCATTTCTTATCATCGGAATACTGGTAATTGCGGCGATCACCGTCATTTATGTCATGAGGAAGAGACGGGATGACGGAAGGCGTCCGTATGCTGAGAGCGATGCGGTAAAGTACGATCCGGAGACGATGTATGCTGTGATAAGGTCTTCGATCTGTACAGGTGAGAAGGTGGCCGGCTTCAAAAACAGAAAAGACGGACATTTTACCGAAGTGATGCTGATAAGGACACCGGAGGACGAGAAGCACTTCAGGGAGATATATGAACTTGAAAGCGTCAGGGTCGAGTATTGATCACTGCAGGTCCGAAAGTCCTCAGGGGCATAAATCCGCAGCCGGAAGCTAAAGATATCCGGGGACAGCTGCTCATACGCTCAGTAGCAAAAAGCAGTAAATATATGGCAAGTTCTGACGAGTTATTTTACGCGGCTTGTGCAAGTATAAAGAGGTAACATTGGTATACTGTCCAATAAGGAGATATATATGAGAAGAGCAAATGAAAGAAAGCCATTGGTAACCCATATGTATACCGCTGATCCTTCAGCGCATGTTTTCAACGGAAAGATATATATTTATCCTTCCCACGATATCGAGCTGGATGTTCCGGATGATGATGACGGAGCACAGTATATGATGGAGGACTATCATGTACTGTCCATGGATGATCTTGATTCTCCCTGCGTCGATAACGGCGTAGCGATAGACTACAGGGATATCCCCTGGGTTAAGCAGCAGATGTGGGCTCCCGACGCTATCTATGTGAACGGAAAATATTATCTGATCTTTCCTGCAAAGGACAAGGATCTTATATTCCGCCTGGGCGTAGCCGAGTCTGACAGCCCTGTGGGACCTTTCAAGCCTCAGGACAATTATATCGAAGGCAGCTACAGTATAGATCCCGCAGTGCTTGTGGATGATGACGGCAGGATATACTGCTACAACGGCGGCCTCTGGGGAGGACAGCTGGAAATGTGGCAGTCCGGCAGCTTCAATCCCGATGAACCCAGACCTGAAGGTGATGTTCCCGCGCTCGGGCCCCTTTTTGCAGAGTTTAAAAAAGACATGACCGGCTTCATCGAGCCGCCCAGACACATACAGATACTTGATGAGAACGGCGAGCCTATCAAGGCAAGCGATGAAGACCGCAGATATTTCGAAGATCCCTGGGTTCACAAGTTCAACGGAAAATACTATTTCTCCTATTCAACGGGAACAACCCATTATCTCTGCTATGCGGAGAGTGACAGGCCCGACGGACCTTTCACTTACAAGGGCAGGGTTATGGAGCCGGTTCTCGGATGGACCACACATCACTCCATACTCGAGATTGACGGGGAGTGGTACATCTTCTACCACGACTGCGAGCTTTCAAAGGGCGTCACCCACGAAAGATGTGTCAAGTACACCAGGCTCAACATTTCTGCAGACGGAACCATCGAGACCATCCATCCTTACGATGACTGATCCCGGTCAGATACTTCCACACTACGACTTATACAGGGGCGCCTCCGGCGCCCCTGTTTTTAGGGGACACGCGACCGGTCCTTATGTCCTCTTTTTTTATCCCGTATGACACCGTCTTCAGGCATTAAGTTCCTGCTAAGTCGTTCCGCACATAAGCTCAAACTTCGCAGCAGAACTATCCCCGTTCTCGCAACATTCCCTCCGGGAAGTTGCTGCGACCGGGATATGCTGCTCGTTTTCGCTAAGTGCTCCACTAAGTCGCAGGACTTAATTGCCTGAAGACGGTGTCTGATACAGGATATAAGCGTTTGCGAGGACATAAGGACCGGCTGTGTGTCCTTTGGCTATAGTGTAGATATACATTCGGAGAACTATTTCTTTTATGAGTAATCTGGAGAAAACAGCACAGGGGAGAGAAAAGCGACGCTATGCTGTTTATTGGCGGGAGTGAGCCTGAAGAAGAATAAAATGCGCCGTGGCGCATAAAGAGCCATTCCTGCTTGACCAATAAAAATCTGCCAGGAGAGAGTGGTCAACCCTGCGAAGTACCGCTGCGCGGCTACGGGGTTGACCACTCTCACCGGGCAGATAAAATGACAGCTAAGCAGGAATGGATCAGAAGGCCGCAAGCGGCTGAATAGATATAAAGAGGGAAGATTTTGACTATTAGTTTCCGAATATATACATACGCTATCGTCCCCGGCGGGTGGCTTTTCAAGCGGCCTGTTTTGTGCTATTGTAGACTGTAATGGGTCCGGACGGAAAGGACCGTATCAGCAGGGAGAGAGGGAGATGTTTTATCTGATAAAGGAAAAGCTGCAGGAATGTAAAGCATCAGAGCTTAAGAAATGCGGGAAGGACGGAATGCAGTATGTGGCAGTGCTTACTTCAGAGCAGTGGGCCGAGGAGAGAGACCGTTTTGAGATGGGGATGGATCTGGAGCTTAATCCGTCGGAGATACACGGTACGAAGATAGAAGTGAACTACGATTCACTGACGGGAACTTTCTCCATTCCGAGCAGAAAGGAGCTTTCCGCGGAGGATCGGAAGTTTGCCTTTGCGATGGACGAGAAGGGTATAGTTTTTATTGACGATACCAATACGGTGACCGAGCTGATAAAGAGTATAACCAAGATCAAATACTGGCGTTTCCCCTGTCTTGAGCGTTTTCTTTATGATTTTCTGGAAATGATAGTACATGATGACCTGCTGCTGATGGAAAAATACGAAAGACAGCTGGATGCGGTGGAGAAGGAGATACTCGCCGGTGCGGAAGAGGAGTGTCTGAAGCGTATCAATATGGTACGCGGAGATGTGAGAGAGCTGCGGATCAATTATGAACAGCTTATTGATCTTGGCCAGGAACTCGAAGAAAACGAGAACGACTTTTTCAAAGAAGAGAATCTGAGATATTTCCATCTGTTTTTAAATCGCATGGCCAGGCTTTATGATGTTGCCGGATCGCTTAGAGACTATACAGTACAGCTGAACGACCTGTATAAATCGCGTATCGATATGAAGCAGAACCGCATAATGACTATACTTACAGTGGTGACGGCTATTTTTTTGCCGCTGACACTGATAGTGGGGTGGTACGGCATGAACTTTGTCTATATGCCGGAGCTTCAGTCACCGTACGGTTATCCGGCTGTTATCGCGGTATGTCTGCTCATAGTTGTCATCTGCCTGGTATGGTTCAAAAAGAAAAAATGGCTGTAGGAGATGACTGTGATGGACAGGAAGCGTTGCAGAGAACTGTTTGACGGATATGTTGAGGCTTATGATCCGCAGATCATCGAGATAAAGTTAAAGATCGATCATACCTACAGGGTGGCGGAGATAGCGGAGCGGATAGCAGCAGCTGCCGGTGCAGATACGGACCTTGCATGGATGCTCGGAATGTTCCATGATATAGCACGCTTTGAACAGTTTACAAAGTACGGGACCTTTAAGGATGCCGTGAGTGTGGATCATGCGGAACTGGGAGCTGATATACTGTTTAAGACAGACGATAGCTTCAGGGGTATATTCGGGGAAAACGCCGCGGTGGCCGAGACGGCTATAAGGCTGCACAATAAACTGGATCTTCCGGAAGAACTTGATGAGGGGACTCTTATATACTGCAATATACTGAGGGATGCGGATAAGATCGATATATTCAGGGTCATCAACGAGCCGCCTTATGATGAGCGCAACAGACTGATAGCCTCCATGGCAAGTCCGGCGAGTGAAGAGGTGATGGACTGCGTTCTGAAACACCGCTGCGTACCAAGACCTCTGATACACAATAAATTCGAAGCCTTGATAGGACAGTGCTGCATGGGATTTGAACTGGTATATCCCGAGAGTATCATTATAGCAAAGGAACAGGGGTATCTCGGAAGGCTGCTCGGTCTAGACATAAGAGAAAGTACGATGAAGGAACAGCTCGGTAAGCTTAGGACCGAGATATTGCGTGAGTGGAAAATAAAAGGTATTTCGGATTGAAAAAATTTATCGTTAATGTATTTTCCTTTTTGATATGGCTGGTCTTAAGTGTGATCGATATCGTACTTATCGTTGCCTATGCCATCTCCATACGTTTGATGAGCGGGGAATTCGAGGAACTTGCCACTCCCGATATAAACGGTCTTTATATTTTTTCGGTTGTCGTAGGATATCCCTTCGTTGCGTTCGTGATCCTGATACTGGCTGTGCTGATACTGATCCTTGTGGCCGAGACAGTCATTAAAACATATTTCTGTTTTGCTGCAGTTAAAAGAAGATCATACGGTTTTTATCTTTCGATGTCGATAGTTGCTCTTGTTGAAGCAGTGGTGAATTTTATCGCGGCATTCTTTATGCTTCACCTCGATGTCGTCTCAAACTACAGCAGTGAGTTTTATGAGCAGGTAAATACGGGGATCGGGAAACTCGGCTGTATTTATCTGATAACGGGAGCAATGACCGTCATAAATATCATACTGTCGGATAAGCTTGCAAAGAACGGGGAAAACCCGAATATCCCCAAATACAAAAGCTTAAATGAACAATGAGGAGGTATAAGCATGATCAGAACAAAAGATGAATTGGGAACAGAGTACCGCGAGCATATGAGAGACGGAAAAGGAACCGTTGAGATCACGAACTTCATACAGGGAGATGATGAGCTCTGCGGGAAAGGCCGGCTGTTTGCAAAGATAAGTTTAAAGAGCGGCTGCAGCATAGGTTTTCATGTTCACGAAAAAGACAGTGAGCTGTTCTATATACTGAAGGGAACAGCGGAATATAACGATAACGGAAACCTGCGCAGCGTAACAGCCGGGGATGTAACGATATGTCCCGCAGGTACAGGTCACGGTATAGAGAATAAGGGTGACGAAACGGTAGAACTTGTCGCCGTGATAGTGTATGCGTGATGGGGAATAATATGAAATTTTACATGCCTGTAAGACTTTTTGATGAAGAAGACTGTGTTATAAAACATGCAAAGGATATAGCAGCGCTAGGACACAAAGCCCTGATCGTGACAGGTAAAAATTCTGCGCGTAAATGCGGAGCGCTCGATGATGTCGAAGCAGCGCTTGGGCAGGAGGAGCTTGACTATCTGATATTTTCCGATGTAGAGGAAAACCCGTCGGTAGAAACGGTGCTTTTTGCCGGAGAAAAATACGGAGCCGAAAACAT
>JAIKYA010000009.1 GCA_024683645.1 Lachnospiraceae bacterium | reverse complement strand
GTGATAGAAAAGAAGCCGTCATATTATGAAGTATGGCTGCATCATGATAAGGCTGAGCCTTATTCCGTAGGCTGTGCGTATGGCGAAGTGATAAAGGATATGGGAACGGATTATGCGGAGATCCTGGAACCGTATCTGTATGAAAACATAGACAGTGCTTTTCCGAATCTGGACGGAGAATATACTCCGGTGATCGATCGCATTAACTTACTGAAAACGCAGATACCGCCGGAGTATCTGCAGGAACTTGAGGGCTTTGCACAGACTCTGTCCGGGGGACTGGCGGGAATGGAGAGTGACGGAAAGCTCAGTTATGAGGAACTGCTTCTTGCAAGCATGGTGCCGGACTGCCTGAGAGGAACCAACTGCAGTGCCCTGTCGGTATGGGGCGAAAAGTCTGCGAGCGGTGAGCGTATAGTGAGCCGGACCCTGGACTGGCCTATGGGAAGTACCAACCAGATGTGCAGTGCCCAGGCAGTCACACACTTTGTGGAGGGGGAAGGAAAGAACAGCTACACTTCGTTCTCAGTGCTCGGTATGCTGGATGTGCTGAGCGGACTGAACGATAAGCTTGTATTTGCGGCAATGCTGGATGCGGGCAGCGGCTGTGATTATGTGTGCGAAGGAAAGAAATGCTACAGCTTTGAACTGAGGCATGCACTTGAGACAATGGATACAGCCCGCAGCCTCGGAGAATATATGGTTGCGGAGAGCAAGAACTTCACTTTTTCACATAATATAATAGTCACGGATAAGGATGACTGCTTTGTTGCAGAAGACTGCGTGGATGATACGGAAGACAGTACGGGACAGTCTCTGCTGCGCGATAAGGATACTCCGCTGTTAGACGGCATAAGCTGGGACAATCCGGACAGTCTCTGTGTTGTAAATGCCTTCCAGTCCGAGGGAGCAGACGATTCGCTGACCGCAAACGGCGGCAATTATATACGTTTCTGCAAGTATAACAAGTGGGTTGGAGAAAAGGACAGACTCTCCGTCGCGGATGTAAAGAGCATAGTTACAAGGGAAAGCACGGAGAGGGATTCGGGCTGGCATGAGATATATTCCTACCTGACTTATCATGTGATCATCTTTGATTATGCAACGGGTGAACTGGATATCGCCTTTACCGGTCCTGAGGGTGTGAAGGATCATCCGGTGTTTACAAGGGTTTCGTACTGAGTTGAAAAAACTGAAGACGGATGATATCCTTATTAAAGATATTTCCGTCTGCAAAGGAACTGTTCGCAGCGGATGCGCTGACACGATACGATGAGGATGAGCGGCAGCATGACAGATGTTCTGATAATAGAAGATGACGAAGAACTGCGGGGACTGATCGCCGACTTTCTGGAAGCAGAAGGCTATAAGACTGCGGCAGCGGAATCAGCCGAGGATGGTCTGGCTTTTCTTGAAGGGGAGCCCGTAAGGATCATACTTCTTGATCTGATGCTGCCGGGAGCGGACGGTTTTACCGCATGCACTGAGATAAGAGAGCGTAAGGATATCCCGATCATCATGATGAGCGCAAGGGATGATGAGGAAAGCAAGCTGACCGGCTACAGGCTGGGAGCGGATGATTATATAGCAAAGCCGTTATCGGTGCAGTTACTGACGGCTAAGGTAAAGGCACTTCTTCACAGGAGTGAGGCAAATTCGGAAACAAGAGAAAACTTAAGCTGCGGCAGTATTTCCGTAGATACTGTGAAGCGGCAGGTATATAAGAACGGCTTACCGCTGGAAATAAGGGGCAAGCTGTATGACCTGCTCCTGTATATGATACGAAACAGCGGCAGGCTCCTGCTTAAGGATGAACTGTATGATGCTGTGTGGGGAGATGCTTTCGTGGAACCGTCCACACTGAACGTACATATCAGGTGGCTTCGCGAACGCATCGAAGACGATACGGACGATCCCCGCGTCATTAAGACAGTATGGCGCAAGGGTTATATATTTGGTGAAGACGATTGAAGAGCATAGTCAGGGTCATCGCTATAACAAGCGTTTTTTTTCTTGCAGCTTCGCTGCTCATATTTCCTGCTATAAAAAAACACTATGATAATGAAAACGGTATGCGGAATATCGTGATGAACCGTATGACGCGGGATGCGGAAGAAGCCGTGGCGGCCGGTCTGCGATATGCGGCGGATCTCGAAAGCTTTCATAATGAATATGAGGACAGGGCTGTGCCGGATGCCGTGGAGTTTATAGCAATAAACGATATTTCTTCTTATGAGGAGGATATGGGGCGTGATGCTTTCGGTTCCGAGTTTATCTGCCGGGTAAAAGGGAAGGACGGAAAGCCGGCAGCTTTTCTGAAGATCACGTATTTATCCGGAGACGGAAGCTTCACTGCTTATACCGTAGGAGCCATACTGCTGCTGTCTTATACAGCATCGATACTGGTGGTGATAATACTGTACCGTCTGATGGTAAAGCCTTTTAACGATCTCTCGGAATATCCCGAAAAGATAGCTAAAGGCAGAATGACGGAGGGCATACCCCGTAACAGATCCGGCCTTTTCGGCAGATACATCTGGGGAATGAACATGCTCAGGGATGAGATGAATCTTAAAGATAAAAATATCCGTGTGATGGAGAAGGAAAAACAGACACTGATCGTATCGATCGCACACGGGATAAAGACTCCGCTGTCAAATATCAGGCTGTATGCGGAGGCGATAGAGAAAGGCATCTATCATGATGATAAAAAGCCTGATGAGAAGGATGCCGAAATTGCCGGAAAGATCAGGCAGAACGTGGATAAAGTGGAAGGACTTGTAAAAGAGATCATGGACAGCAGTACGGCGGCTGCTGACGGATATACGCTGCATATCACATCCTTCTATCTTAAGGAACTGATGGCTATCGTAAAGGAGGAGTATTCGGGAAGAATGGATCTTCTGCATATTCCGTTTGAGACGGTGTGCGAGAATGATCCGCTGCTTGTGAGCGATAAGGACGGCCTGTACAGAGTGATATCACAGCTTCTGGACAATGCCGTGAAATATGGTTCGGGTAAGGGGATAAGCCTGCGCATGGGCAGACAGGACGAGGACGTGATAATAAGTGTTAAGAATAAGGGCGGTCTATTGTCGGAAGAAGAGACGGCTTACGTGTTCAAGAGTTTCTGGCGCGGATCCAACGCAAAAGACAGGGAAGGCCAGGGCATAGGCCTGTATGTGGCAAAGAAGATCGTGGAAAAACTGGGCGGCGATATCTTCATGAAGAGCTGGGAAGCGGAAGATATCACGGAGGTGACCCTGATAGTCCCGATTGACGTGAATTTATAAAAAATAAAGGGCTTGCAGAGACCATTGAATAATGGTATGATTTACATAAAATGGTCGAACAGCTTTTTGAAAACCGCTTTATCCTGACAAGGAAGCTTCACAGGGAATATTACAGGGAGTTTTACAGGAGAAACGGCAGAAATATAAAGATCATCTCGACGGTGCTGGCTTGCATATCGGCAGCGATATTTTTACTTTTTGTCATACTGTTTAGGTCGGCGTTCGCTGCAACATTCTTCCTGGTGCTTTCTGTATACTTTTTCCTGATGATACCCTATGGATATGTATTCAGGGAATGGATAGGATACAGGGGACTTAAGCGGGATCATGAAGCATCCGCGATATTTCAGATAGTAAGTTTTTGCCGGGACAGGATACATGTAAAGGTCAATAAGCTGGAGTTTGATATCGCCTATGATCAGTTAGACGGACTGATGGAGACGGAAGAACTGTGGATACTTTTGCTTAAGGGAAAAAACGGCCTGCAGAACACACAGCTGTTGTGGAAGAAGGGTTTTAAGGATAAGTCGGAAGAAGGACTGAAAGAGTTTTTCGGCTTTATAAATGATAAGGGCAGGAAAAGTATATTCGCTGCCGGGGAGTGATGGGGAATATGGCAGGTAACAACGGCGCTGATCTGTTCGGAGAAGACATATTCAAACTACTCGAACAGGTACAGAGAGAACAGGATAGGGAAAACAGCAGAAAAAAGGCTGAGAGTAAAGTGCAGGATAAAGCTGCGCTGTCTTCTGCCATTGCCGAAAGCAATGCGGCTGCGGCAGCCAATACCGAATCGGCCATGGTCGCTGTAGACGAAATGCTGAGCGGCATAAGCATTGAAGCCGAGGTGCAGGCTATAGCCGAGAGAGCTGAAGCGGAAGCTCTGGCGAAGAAGAAATCTGTTGATGACTACGACAGATCTGTTTACGGTTATCCCCAGCTTGATGAGATAAAGAAAGGTATAGACCACGGCGTAGACGTGAGTTTTTATGATGATGCGGCGCTGTCCTTCAGACAGATGCGTGAGGTACGTATCGGGCTTGAGATGGGACTGGATGTATCGTTTTATGCCAACAAGTTCTATAAAGACAAACAGATGCGGGAGATACGTCTGGGACTCATGGACGGTCTCGATGTAAGCGGTTATGCAAGATTCGTTTATTCTACTTCCGATATGGAAGAACGCAGGATGAAGCTTGTAAACGACATATATGCAAAAACTCCCCAGACGCTGGATACGGAGAGATCTGACAGGGATACGGGCATAAAGATACTTATAAAGGAAAAGCAGATGAAAGCCTATATAAGACTGAGCAGACCGCTGCCGCCCGATTTCAATGCAAACACTCTCGATCATCTGCTGGAACTGTACAATGTGGTGAAGGGACTGAAGACAGAAGAACTCTTTGAGGATGGGGAAGAGCTTGTTCCCGGAGAGAACTATCTCGTAGCGGAAGGGATAGAAGGAAAGCCGGGTATAGACGGATACTATGAGTATAAAGTAGACGGGCTTGAGCAGACAGGGCCTGTATTCAAGGAAGACGGAAGCATAGACTACAGGGCTACAAGACGCTATTCTTCGGTAAAAGCCGGAGATATAGTTGCGATATATCATCCTGCTAAAAGCGGAGAGCCCGGAAGTACCGTGACAGGAATACCTATCGAATCTTCCAGGGGTGATGATATATCAAAATACAGGGTGGACGGTATCAGACTGCTTGAGGACGGTATCACCTATATTGCCCAGAAGGACGGACTGGTCACACTGAAGAATGATACGCTTTCCGTGCAGAAACATCTGGAACTGCAGGGCGATGTGGCTTACGGAAGCGGTAATGTCGCATATGACGGAACGATCTCGATCAACGGAAGCGTGAGGGATAACGTGATCGTTGAAGCCAGCGGTGACATTATGATAAACGGCTTTGTTGAAGGCGCCCGCCTGAAAGCCGGCGGAAACATAGTGATAAGCAAAGGCGTGAACGGTAATGAAAAAGGTGAGATAGAAGCCGGGGGAAATGTGACCTGTGCATTTCTGGAGAATGTCGGGGTAACAGCCGGCGGGAGCATAGAGTGCGGATATATTCTGAACAGTGAAGTGAACGCCAAGGGACACATAAAGACAGACGGACGCAAGTCAAGCATCTGCGGCGGGACCGTTGTTGCGTTTGCGGAGATAGAGACTGCCGTACTCGGCTCGCCTGCAGGAGTGAGGACCAATATAAGACTGGGAGAAAAAATCAATTTCTCCATAAGACTTGGAGAGGTGATAAAGAGAAGACGTCAGGTGGAAGCGGCGATGAACAAGCAGAGGACAGCGATGGCAGAGGTACTGAAAAAGCTCGGACCTATGCAGGGCAGGCAGCATCCGGTGTTTTTAAAATTCCAGGATGTCTTTGACCAGCAGCAGAAGCTTCTCGAGGGGATAAAGGAAGAACAGGCAGCCATAGAAAATGAGATGGCTGATATGAGCAAAAAATATATCAATGTCGACCGTAAGGTATACGGACATACCTATATGATGATAAACGGAGTATCTAAGATATTTGAGAACGACGAACCCGGCGGCCGCTTCTATGAAGATGGCGGTATCATACAGAATTAAGGGGATGATGATATGGCAAGAACTACGATCCTTGTAGCCGACGATGACGGCGAAAACAGAGAGATGCTGAGGGGCTTTTTTGACAGGCGTTATACCGTGGCACTTGCGGAAAACGGAAAAGAAGCCATGGAGTATATCATGGGACATTACAGGGAGATAGCGATCGTTCTCCTTGATATGCATATGCCCGTGGTAGACGGACGGGCACTCCTTAAAGTACTGAAGATGAAGGGTGTTACCAAAAGAATACCCATAGTGATGATGACGACCAGACTGGATGAAGAGCTGGTGAAGGAGTGCTATGATAACGGTGCGGCGGATTTCGTGCTGAAACCTTTCGTGCCCTCCCTTGTGCGCGGGCGTATAAACAATACCATCGCAGTCTACCATAACAGGGAACAGCTGGAAGCCGTAGTGACCAAGCAGATCGCGGAGATCAAGGAAAAGAACGAGGAACTGAACGCATACAATGACAGGCTCGTGGAAGTCATGAGTTCCCTGGTGGAATTCCGTAACCTTGAGTCGAATTTCCATATAAAGAAGATAAAGGGAATAAGCCGTATACTTGCCGAGGTGCTGGGAGCGCTTTATCCTGAAGATTATGATATGCCGAAGGAAAAGATAGAGATGATAGAGAGTGCGTCTGCACTTCATGATATAGGCATGGTCGCGATATCCGATACCATACTCTTAAAACCCGGGAAGCTTTCGGCTGACGAATTCGAGGTGATCAAATCCCATACTACGCTTGGCTGTGAGATGCTGAAGCAGATAGAAGAACTGCAGAGCAGGGAGTTTGTGAAAGTGGCATACAATATCGTCCGTCATCATCATGAAAAGTACGATGGCGGAGGCTATCCCGATCATCTGGCCGGTGATGATATCCCTATAGAAGCGCAGATAGTATCAATGGCTGACGTCTATGATTCACTGATAAGTGACAAGCCTTACCGTGATGCTTTTGATATGAACAAGGCCTTCACCATGCTTACAACGGGTGAAGCCGGAGTGTTCAATGAAAAGCTCGTGCAGGTGTTCGTCAATTCAAGAAAGCTGATAGAAGATCTCTGCAAAAAATACGAATAGGATCAGAATTCACTGATATTTATGTCTTTACGGGGCTTTCCGTAAGTACTGCCGGAAGGCCTTCTTTTTTGCACGGTCGGTCTTTTTTGTGAAGAGCTGTCATTTGACCGGGGGCGCTCATGATATCTGGAGGATGTATTGAGTTTGCGTATGCCGCCGCGGTGTCTGCTGCGGAAATCACGTCTGAGTGCGGAACGCGATTTTATTACCTGTCCGCGGTGACGTTTTATCTCATTTAAACGTTTTTGCCTTGCAAAGAGCACAGCGGCAAGACGCCCGCCCAGAAAAAGCAGGGCTATGAGGGCGGCGCCTCCGAGGATGACTTTTATGACGGTATGTATATTGATATAGGTTTTATTCTCGCTGTCGGCAACAGGCAGTCCGCCCAGGATAAAATTGACATCAGCCGACTGCGTGGTGTCCAGCAGTATGGAAGCAGAACCCATGTGGACGTTTTCATAGCTGTATTCTATGTTTGCGATGGTATCCTCCGTTGCGCCGGCATAAGAAATGGAACTTGTTATAGACGTAAACTTCAGAGTATCCGGCAATGTTACCAGTGCATCGGGATCGATGGAGATGAGCGGTGAGGAAGCTCCGAACAGATCCCCGTCGGTCTCAAAAAAGTCTGAGGACTTTATCGTGTAGGTGCTTTCGTTTGCCGCGGCATTCACATTGGTGAAATGCTCAAAGCCGTAATCAAAAAGTGCAACCGTATCGCTGAACTGGTAAGGACTTTCCTCCATCATGATAACGCAGATCAGCCGCATGTTGCCGCGCTGTGCGCAGGAAACAAGTGTCTGGCGTGAATGGCTGGTAAAGCCGGTCTTGGAACCGACGATACCGTCATAGGCATATTCGCCGCCGGCGTAGAGTTTGTTTTTTGAATGCAGATGGTGCTCTAAGTGGCTGTCGGTCTCGGGTATGACATATCTTGAAGTGCTGGCCATGCGGCAGAGTATGTCATGAGAGAAGAAAGCCTTTCCGATAAGTGCCATATCGCGGGCGCAGGTGTAATGATCCTCATTGTGCAGACCGTTGATCGAAACGAAATGCGTATGTCTGCAGCCAAGCTCTTCAGCTCTTTGGTTCATCATTTCGACATAGTCTTCCATGGTGCCTGCTATATGTTCGCCTATAACGTTGCAGGCTTCATTGGCGGAGTTGATAAGAACTCCGTATAAAAGCTCTTCCATGGTCAGCTTTTCACCGACACGCAGTCCCATATTAGACCCGTCCGAGGAATTGGCAGCTATTGCGGATTCGCTTGCGGTAAGGACATCATCAAGGCGCCCGTTTTCCACTGCAACCAGACAGCACATGAGTTTGGTGATGGACGCGGGAAAGAGCTCCTCATCGGCATTTTTTGAATACAGGACCGCACCTGTCGCAGCATCCATGAGTATGGCGCCTTCGGCACCTATCCTGGGTCCCTTGGGCCAGGAGGGAAGGCTGTTGGACTCAACAGCTTCGTCCTTGCGTTCCTCAGCTTCCTGCAAAAGCTCTTCCTGTGTGGCATAAACGCCTGCAGGCATGCCGAAGAAAAGTGCCGGTATAAGGCACAGGGCAGCCAGGATATGAAAGATTTTTATGGTGTATTTTCTCATTGTGATATAATATAGCATAAATAATCAAAACCCGAAAGGTGGAATATATGAGACTTAAGAATATACCCGGATCAAGAGAAACGATAGCGGCCAGTGACCTCGTGATACATGAACCGGAAAAACTGAAGGGAAGATGGAGCGGGGAATTCGGCAGGAAGGGCAGGCTTGCCATCGAGATAGGCATGGGAAAGGGAAAGTTCCTCATGGGAATGGCCGAAAAGGATCCGGATACGGATTACATAGGAATAGAGAAATATTCATCGGTACTCCTGCGGGCCATACAGAAGCTGCAGGCCGCACCCCGCGATAATGTGCGGCTGATACGCATGGATGCCGAATACATAAGCGATGTATTTGCGCCGGGCGAGGTAGATGTCATATATTTAAACTTTTCCGATCCCTGGCCCAAGGACAGGCATGCAAAACGCAGACTGCCTTCGAGACAGTTCCTCGCGCGCTATGATGCATTCCTTAAGGAAGGCGGCAGGATAGAGTTCAAGACCGATAACAGGGAGCTTTTTGATTTTGCGGTTGAGGAAGTGGAAGAAAGCGTATTTGAGATAAAGTCGATCACCTACGATCTTCATGCCGACAGCGTGATGAATGAAGGAAATATAATGACCGAGTACGAAGAACGTTTCTCCGCACTCGGCAATCCCATTTACAAATATATACTTGAGAGAAAAAAGAATTAAACGTTCAGGACACTCTTTATCGCACCGAGGAACTCATCGTAGCTCTCGAGTGCGGGAAACTGCGGATGATCCTTCTTTATGGCGTCGGTGGTCCTGAAAAGAAAACCGGCGCGGCTGGCCTCGATCATCGCCAGATCGTTAAAAGAATCTCCGGCGGCTATTGTATCGAAGCCCATTGACTGAAGGGCTCTTACCGTTGTTAGTTTGGACTTTTCGCAGCGCATCTTGAAACCGGTGATCTCGCCGTCTGCGGCAACTTCAAGAGTATTGCAGAAGATGGTGGGCCAGCCGAGCTTTTTCATGAGCGGCGTAGCGAACTGCGTAAAGGTGTCGGATATGATGATGGTCTGCGTGATCGAGCGCAGCTCATCAAGAAACTCCTTTGCACCCGGAAGAGGGTCAATGGTGGCAATAGTATCCTGTATTTCTTTTAAGCCCAGTCCGTGCTCCTTCAGTATGCCTATACGCCATTTCATAAGCTTGTCATAGTCGGGCTCATCCCGGGTGGTGCGTTTCAGCTCCGGTATGCCGGAAGCCTCGGAAAAGGCAATCCATATCTCGGGTACGAGTACTCCTTCAAGATCAAGACAAACTATATCCATCATCATTTCCTCCCTGTCAAAGAATCCTTCGCATCGCTTACGGATGTCACTGTCCGGATTATTATATATGTAAGCGCTTTCTGATGTCAATCAATAAAAAAAAGCCACGAAAAGGCTTGTTTTTTGGCTTTCCGGTGATATATTGAAATTGGAGGGCAGGAAAATGAAGAAAAATAAGGGAATATCCCTTGTGGAAGTTATAATAGTCATAGCGATAATGGCGATTCTTGTTGGCATTGTCGCAGCAAATGTGGTAAGATACATTGAGAAGGCTCACGTATCGGCAGATATGCGTTATATTGACGGTATATCTGCAGCTGTAACATTTGCGTTTATGGATCCTGATGTTTTAAAGGATCCCACCTCCGCCACACCGATACAGACCATGGACAACGCTACGGATGCCAGTCAGGGTGTACCTCTTTCGGCGCTTGCCGATCCCGCAGGGAACAGGATAGCCGAAGAGATAATGACTACCATGGGCTGGAGTGACTTAAGCAGTGCGACTTATATGGACGCCGTGAAATCGGCGCACACCGGTGCCAGCGATATATATGTACAGCATAAGGGCGGTGCTTTTACCCCCTACGCCGTATGGATCACCTATACGGATTCCACCGGCGGAAGAGATACATCTCACGGGCCTACACAATGGAGTGATGTAGGAGAGTGCATCTGCGCACAGTGATTTTTCATGATAAAAAATGTTATCTTTGATATAGGTATGGTACTGGCGGATTTCTGCTGGTATACGTATATGACAGAGGAGCTGGGCTTTTCCGAGGAAACAGCCCGGCTTTTTGGTGAGAAAGTCGTAATGACTGAATTCTGGCACCAGCTGGATCTCGGCGTGATGCCCGAAGCGGAAGTGATAGCCGCTATGAAGGCACAGGTACCGGATCACCGGGAGGAAGCGGAGCTCTTTTTCGGAAATATAGAACATATCGTAAAGAACTATGACCACAGCCGTAAATGGATCGTTTCATTAAAGAAACGAGGTTATAAGGTCTATCTTTTATCCAATTATCCCAGAGGAACTTTTGTGCTTCACAAAGAAAAAGTTTTTGATTTTGTAGATGTCGCGGACGGGCGTGTGATCTCGGGTTTTGAGAGGATGACAAAACCGGACAGGCGTATCTATGAGATCTTAAGCAACAGATACGGGCTGAATGCTAAGGAGTGTGTATTTATTGACGATCAGGAAGTTAACATTAAAGCGGCGAAGGCGTTCGGGATGAAAGGCATAGTCTTTGGATCCTATGAACAGGCAAACAATGAACTGGAGGAGATATTGAAAGATGGGAATGCTTGATGAAGTAAGAAGTGAACTGACGGAACATATCATACCTTTCTGGAAGGGCTTAAGGGATGATGAATATGGCGGATATTACGGGCTTCTGGACTATGATCTGAAACTGGATAAAAAAGCCGTAAAGGGCTGCATACTTAATAACCGCATCATCTGGTTTTTCTCAAATGCGTATACTTATCTTAAGGATGAGTCACTGCTTGACGAAGCACGCCACGCATACGGATTCCTGAAGGATCATTGCCTTGATAAGGAAAACGGAGGCGTATACTGGTCCATGAGCTACGACGGGAAGCCGGAGGATACCACGAAGCATACCTATAACCAGGCTTTCTGCATATATGCGCTTGCTTCATATTATGAGGCTTCCGGGGACAGTGAGGCATTGAAGACTGCCTATGAGCTGTACAGGATAATAGAGGAGAAGTGCACCGACGATCTCGGATATATGGAAGCCTTCAATGAACGTTTCGAGATCACGGATAACGACAAGCTTTCGGAAAACGGCGTAATGGCCGACAAGACCATGAACACGCTGCTCCACGTTTTTGAAGCATACACCGAGCTGTACAGGGTAGATCACAATGAGGAAGTGGCGGCAAAGCTTAAATGGATGCTGGATGTGTTTGCGGATAAGATATACAACCCGGCGCTGCACAGACAGGAAGTATTTTTTGACAGGGAGTATCATACGCTGATAGATCTGTATTCCTACGGCCATGATATAGAAACTTCCTGGCTTATCGACAGAGGGCTTGAAGTGCTGGGCGATGAGGCTTATAATATGAAGTTGCATGCGATCACCGCAGACCTGGCCGACAATGTATTGAAGGTAGCATTTGACGGACACAGTCTTGCAAATGAGTGCGACAGGGGAGTGGTGAACACCGACCGCATATGGTGGGTACAGGCAGAGACACTGATAGGCTTTATAAATGCGTATCAGAAGGATAACAGCCGCAGCGATTATCTGGAGGCGGCGAGAGAAGAATGGAGATTCATAAGGGACTGTGTGATAGATAAACGCAAGGGCAGTGAATGGTTCAATGCGGTAGGCCCGCACGGAGAAGCGGATGTGCAGAGACGGCCTGTAGTGGAACCCTGGAAGTGTCCGTACCATAACGGACGCATGTGCCTGGAAGTCCTTAAGAGAGGAGTGGAATAAGACTATGAAGGAACTGATGTTGGGAAACAAGGCGTTTGCCCGGGGACTGTATGAAGCAGGCTGCTGCTTTGTATCGAGCTATCCCGGAACACCTTCTACCGAGGTGACCGAGGAGGCCGCAAAGTACGATGAGATCTACTGCGAATGGGCTCCCAATGAGAAGGTGGCGATGGAAGCAGCATTCGGAGCCTCACTTGCCGGAAAGAGAGCTTTCTGCGGCATGAAGCACGTTGGTCTCAATGTGGCTGCGGATCCGCTTTATACGATGTCATACACCGGTGTGAACGGCGGCGTGGTGATCTGCGTTGCGGATGATCCCGGTATGCATTCATCCCAGAATGAGCAGGATTCGAGGCACCATGCGATAGCATCGAAGGTACCCATGCTGGAGCCTTCGGATTCGGCCGAAGCACTGGAGTATGCCAAGCTGGCGTTTCAGATATCGGAAGATTTTGATACACCGGTGATCATGAAGATGTGCACGAGAGTGGCACATTCACAGTCGGTAGTGGAAACATCAGAAAGAGTGGTGCCTGCGGACAAGCCCTATGAGAAGAATATACCCAAATATGTCATGATGCCGGGCAATGCCATAAGACGTCATCCTTTTGTAGAGGAGAGGACGGAGAAGCTCCGTGAGTGGTCCGAGACTTCGGGCATCAACCGTGTCGAGAAAGGCAGCAGCGCTGTAGGTATCATCACTTCATCCACTTCATATCAGTATGTTAAGGAAGTGTTCGGCGATAAGGTATCGGTGCTGAAACTGGGAATGGTCAATCCCCTGCCGGTGAAAATGATAAAAGATTTTGCGGCCGGAGTTGAAAAGCTGTATGTTGTCGAGGAACTCGATCCCATCATTGAGGATCATGTAAGGACCCTGGGTCTTGAAGTATCCGGCAAGGATAAGCTTTCTCTCCTTGGTGAGTTTTCGCAGAATATGATAAGGGAAGCGTTCGGAGAGGAAGTAAAGAAAGGTATGGCGCTTGATGAGCAGATACCCATGCGTCCTCCCGTTATGTGCGCGGGCTGCCCTCACAGGGGACTTTTCTACACATTAAATAAGAATAAATGTACCGTAATGGGCGATATAGGCTGCTATACACTCGGAGCTGTCGCTCCGCTTGCGGCCATGGATATGACGCTCTGCATGGGCGCGTCGATCAGTGCCATTCACGGCTTCAATAAAGCCGATGAGACCCGCGCCTCAAAGACCGTGGCAGTTATAGGTGATTCAACCTTTATGCATTCGGGTATGACAGGTCTGGCGAATGTGGCTTACAATCAGTCGGATTCAACGATCATCATACTGGACAACTCCATAACCGGTATGACGGGACACCAGCAGAATCCCACAACGGGATACAATATAAAGGGAGATCCCGCAGGCAAGATAAATCTGGAAGCGCTCTGTCATGCGATGGGCTTTAACAGGGTAAGAGTAGTGGATCCCTACGATCTGAAAGCCTGCGACGTGGCTGTTAAAGAAGAACTGGCAGCAAAGGAGCCTTCGGTGATCATTTCAAGAAGGCCCTGTGCATTGCTTAAATATGTAAAGCATAAAGCGCCTCTTACCGTCAATGCGGATAAGTGCGTGGGCTGCAAGTCCTGTATGAAGATTGGCTGCCCCGCAGTATCGATCAGGAACGGAAAAGCGACCATTGACAACACCCTGTGCGTGGGCTGCGGAGTATGTTCACAGCTGTGCCCGGTGGGGGCATTTGAAGAGGGGGTGGCCTGAATATGGAAACAAAGAATGTGATGATAGTAGGTGTAGGCGGACAGGGTTCGCTCCTTGCGAGCAAGCTCCTGGGACGGCTGCTTCTGGATGAGGGACTGGATGTAAAAGTGTCGGAAGTGCACGGTATGAGCCAGAGAGGCGGAAGTGTTGTTACTTATGTAAGATACGGAGAGAAGGTGTATTCTCCGGTCATAGATAAGGGCGAGGCAGATTATATAGTTTCGTTTGAACTGCTGGAGGCTGCAAGATGGATGGAATATCTGAAGCCCGGCGGACAGATAGTGACCAATGTGCAGCAGATAGACCCCATGCCGGTCATAACCGGAGCTATGCAGTATCCGGAAGATCTGGTAAGCAAAATGAAGGCTGCGGGTGTGAAGGTAGATGCGATAGACTGCCTCGAACTGGCAAGGCAGGCAGGAAGCGCAAAGGCCGTGAACATAGTGCTCATGGGCAGACTTTCACATTATTTTGACATGCCGGAAGAATCATGGTATAAAGCAATGGAGGCCATAGTTCCGGCTAAGTTCCTCGAAATGAACAAAAAAGCTTTTGAGCTTGGAAAGGATGCACAGTAAAAAATGGAAAACTATTTTCAGAAAGAGATCGAATGCGCATCACGAGAAGAACTGACAAAGATCCAGAACGAAAAACTTAAGGAGCAGGTAAAACATGTATGGGAGAATGTCCCGTACTACAGAAAGAAGATGGAAGAAAAGGGAGTTACGCCCGATGATATACAGACCATTGATGATCTGCATAAGCTTCCCTTCCTTTCAAAAAAAGACTTAAGGGATGCATATCCTTACGGACTTTTAGGTGTTCCTCTGAAAGACTGCGTGCGTATACATTCCACTTCAGGCACGACAGGCAAGAGGGTGATAGCTTTTTATACTCAGGGGGATATAGATCTGTGGGATGACTGCTGTGCCAGAGCGCTTGCAGCTGCGGGAGCTACGGACGAGGATGTGGTACAGGTTTCCTACGGTTTCGGCCTGTTCACCGGAGGAGCGGGCTTAAACGGCGGATCACATAAGCTGGGAAGCCTTACGGTTCCTATTTCATCCGGAAATACCGAAAGACAGATCATGTTCATACAGGATCTGAATGCAAGCATAATCTGCTGTACACCGAGTTACGCGGCATATCTTGGTGAGAGCATGAAGGAAATGGGACTCACTCCGAAGGATATACCTCTGAAAGCAGGTATATTCGGTGCGGAAGCCTGGAGCGAGGAGATGCGTCACAGCATCGAAGAGACACTCGGTATCAAAGCTTATGATATCTACGGACTTACCGAACTTTCCGGACCGGGCGTTGCATTCGAATGCAGCGAACAGAAGGGTATGCATATCAATGAGGATCACTTTATCGCAGAGATAATCGATCCCGTGACTGAGGAAGTACTGCCGGAAGGTACCCAGGGCGAGCTGGTATTTACTGCTATTGATAAGAAGGCTTTCCCGATGATGAGATACCGTACAAGGGATATCTGTGTACTGAGCAGGGAGAAATGCTCCTGCGGACGTACTTTCATAAGAATGGCGAAGCCCATGGGCAGGTCCGATGACATGCTTATAATCAGGGGCGTCAACGTATTCCCTTCACAGATAGAGACAGTACTTTTGGAGCACGGTTATCAGGCAAATTACCAGATAATCGTTGACAGGGTAAACAATACAGATACTCTTGACGTACATGTGGAGATGACTCCGGAGATGTTTACGGATAACGTGCAGGAGATCACGAAGAGGCAGAACGATCTTGTTGCAGGTCTTAAGTCCATGCTGGGACTGAAGGCCAAGGTGACGCTGGTCGCTCCCAAGAGCATTACCAGAAGCGAAGGAAAGGCTGTCAGAGTCATAGATAACAGAAAAATATAAAAGGGGGTAAGGGTTATGAGCGTAAAACAGATATCGATATTTCTCGAGAATAAGCCCGGAAAGATGTATGAGATGACTGAAGTGCTTGCGGCCAACGGCATCAATATGAGGGCTCTGTCACTTGCCGAGACGGAAGGCTTCGGTATAGTGAGGATAATCGTAAACGATGTATATGTTGCGACTACGGTGCTGAAAGATGCCGGCTATATCAACAAGCTGACCAGCGTGGTGGTCGTGGAGATGCCGGATGTACCGGGCGGCTTAAGCAAGATACTTAAAGTATTTGCGGACAGCAATGTCAATCTCGAATATATGTATGCGCTGGCTGCGGAGGCTTCGAGCGATAAGGCATATATGGTATTCAGGGTAGATGATCATAAGGAAGCGGCGGCGGCACTTTCGCGCGCGGGCTTCCGTGTGATAAATCAGGAAGAGATAGCGGAACTTTAAGAGGGGGCAGATTATTTCAGGAGGTATTTTATGAAGACTTTGGACGGGTATTTACACGGAGTGAACCTGGGCGGCTGGCTGTCACAGTGTGATCATACCAAAGAGCGTTACGAGAATTTCATCCGTGAAGAAGATATCAAGAAGATAGCGGGCTGGGGCCTCGATCATATAAGAGTGCCGGTTGATTATGATCTGATAGAGACAAAAGACGGCGAAAGAAAAGAAGAAGGCTACGTGTATCTGGACAGGGCTGTAGCATGGGCCAGGAAGTACGGTCTCAATATGATACTGGATCTGCACAAGACAGCGGGCTTCTCCTTTGATGCCGGAGAGCAGGAAGCGGGCTTTTTCGAAGATGAGAAGTATCAGGAGCGATTCTTTAAGATCTGGGAGGATTTCACGGACAGGTACGGAAAAGATTCCGGGATGCTCGCTTTTGAACTTCTGAACGAAGTGACCGACAAGGCATACTGCGCAAAGTGGAATGAGCTGGCGGGCGAGTGTATAAGGCGTATCAGGGCTAAATGTCCGGATATAAAGATACTTGTCGGAGGCTATTACAACAACAGTGTGACTGCTGTGCCCGATATAGACGTGCCTTATGATGACAACATCGTATACAATTTCCACTGCTACGAGCCGCTGATCTTCACGCATCAGGGTGCGGGCTGGATCGCCAGCATGGATACGAGCTTCAGGATAGGTATCGATGCCACGGTCGGAGAGATGAGAGAGGCTACGAGAAAACAGTGCGCCTGCGAGTTCAACGGCGATGTGAGCGATGAAAAGTGCATAGACGAGAGCTATTTTGAGAAGCTTTTCAAAGATGCCATCAAGACGGCCGATGAAAAGGATGTGTATCTGTATTGCGGCGAGTACGGTGTCATCGAGAAGTCTGATCCCGCGGAGCAGCTCAAGTGGATGCAGACGATCAGCAATGTCTTCAATAAACACGGCATCGGCAGGGCAGTCTGGAGCTACAAGGAGATGGACTTCGGTATCATCGACAGCCGCCT
>JAIKYA010000202.1 GCA_024683645.1 Lachnospiraceae bacterium | reverse complement strand
ACTTGCGATCTGCCTCATGGCCGCCGTCCCCGTCGGCAACCTTCCCATGATCCAGGCCGAAAAAATAGGAGAGGATACACGTACCCTCTCCTCAGCGATCGCAGTCACCACCGCCGTATCACTTCTCACCATCACACTGCTGTTGTCAGTTTTCTCCTGAACATAGTAAGCTTTATTTTTCTCCCTGCAGGATTATCCCGCCGTAATACTCGGGATGTCCTTCATTATCGCATAACACAAATGCCCTGGGCTGTAATTCCACATAAGTTCCGTCCGGTCTGCGGGCACGATACTTAAGTTTCTCCGGATCTCCCTTGCCGCTTATCAGAGAATCCACGATCTCATTATACTTATCCAGATCATCGGGATGGACGTACTCCTGCCACATCTTTCCTACATGATACATGTATTCGGATTCAAAGCCGTAATCCTCAACCAGCATTGACGACCATCTGGAAAAATCATACCTCAAGTCGTTTAAGAATACGTAGCCGCCTCCGGCTATGGTGAGCAGCGCTCCAAACATGCCGTCAAGCTTTCTTTTCCTTCCGTCAGGTATGGGGATCTCCACTCTTCTTGCCGTATCTACCCGGCCTGCCGGAAATCCGGACTTGACCAGCTTCTTGTTTTCGTACATATCGAGATCTGCACGTTTTACGACATCGGAAAACTTTGCATCCGCCTTCGCTTCATAGGCAGATATACCGGCAGCTATGACAGGGCCGGAACGCGAGCGTCCGTTTGCATAGGATTCCCTTCTTAAGTTTTCCAGCAGCTCTTCCCTGATCTCATATTCTTCACCCGTAAGGTATACGGCAAATTCATCTCCTCCTACACGGTACACCTGACTGTGCGGGAAATTCTCGCATATCATATGACAGGCTCTGCGCAGCATCTCATCCCCGAAACTGTGTCCTCTGCTTTCATTATAGTGCTTCATATCGTTGACATCACACATTATTATACCGAATCTGAGACCGGGATCCGCCATGCGTATCCTGTTGTCCAGCGACTGGTTTAATTCGGTAAACGCATTGTTATTCTTCATGCCCGTCAGTTCATCCAAAGTCACCATCCGTTCCACGGACTGAAGCTTTTTCTGCTGGGCTTCCTTCTCCCTTACCTCGTCATCGATATTCTCCATGCAGAACAGTATATGCTTCTTGTCCTTACACAGCATATCCACGTGCCTTATATGGATTATTTTCCCGTCCATCAGCAGACGGCATGCAACGGAATATGAACCGTTTTTTGAAAGAGTATCGAGGATCGTCTTTTTGTCATGTATCAGCAAGGCAAGATCAAGATCATCCGGGTGGACGCAGCTGTTTGCATTTGCCATGGCCATTGCAAAGAAATCATCTCCCTCCTCGGGTATATGCAAACCTTCAAGCATATGCGTAGGGACAAAAACCGTATAGTGTCCTGTTTCCGCGTCCACATAGAATACGCTGTCGTAATGTGCCGCAAGAGTTTCGGCGATCAAATTGAACGCTGTCTGATCGATCATCAAACTATGCCTCCGCTCTGCATTCTTAATTAGTCTGAGCTTTTACGGTCACACATCCCGTAAAGTTCTTCTTACCGTTTAGTTTCACGGTACCGTCTTCCTTGGCATTTGAGGTAAAGTACAGTTTGCTCGATACTTTTACAGACTTTTCATCTGTTGCCTTGAATTTAACTCTCAGCGCTTTTATCTTCTTAAGTGATCCGTCTTTTATGGAGAAACTCCCGTCCTTATTTGTTTTGGCCACAAGCTCAATGCTGCTCATATCTGCCAGCGAAGCCGGATTAATGGTGTATTTGATCCTGTTGGCTTTCTTCTTGAGTTCTTTATTTGCGGCAGCTACCACCTTTTTAAGAACAGCAATTTCGCTTTTTTCCATATAGTTCTTTGCCGTCTTTTTAACACTGAGCTTTGCGTAAAAACTTGCCTGCCCTGCATCCTTATTCTTTGAGGAGGTATACTTGACATTGAGAATATCTCCGGCTTTAACCGCGTCCCTTACGCCCGCAGCTTTCAGCACTCCCGACAGATTGATGAATTCTGCATTGTCTGCCGTCTTTAACATATCGGGGCTTATCTTCTTTCCCGTATAGCTTATCGCATCCAGATAGCAGAAACCTACGCTCGCCTCTTTTGTTTCGTTTTTCGAAAGCTTTGCGGAGAAATTAACAGAAACCGTCTTCTCTTCGGCTATCACGTATTTATCAATATCCATGTCGGATATCCTGGTAGTGAGATCATCATCCCCTGCACACTTTCTCTCTACAACTACTTTACACTCTGCCTTTTCTCCTCCGCTGTTACATGTGGCGGTGATCGTCGTCTCCCCGGGTTTTACGGCGGTAACTGTTCCGTCGGCATCAACCCTTGCTATGCCCGCATCCGCACTCGTCCAAGTGAGTGATTTATCCGCAGCATCATCAGGGGTAACAGTTGCTTCCAGTTTTTTACTTTCACCAAAGCGGAGTGTTATGCTGCTGTCCTTAAGTGTTACGGAAGTCTTTAATGAAACCCACTTTGCATAGATCACGGTATCCGCAGTGATCGGAGTATCAAAACTGAAAGCCGTGGTCAAAGCGCTGTCGCTGTACCATCCGCCGAAAACACTTCCGACCTTTGACGGATCACCAGGCCTTGTTGCCTTTTGTCCGCTTATTATATGCTGTGCTGTTATGGCAGTACCGCCATTGGTTTCAAAAGATACCGTATATATTGTCGGAGCATCTCCTTCGAACCATTTAGCATATACGGT
>JAIKYA010000199.1 GCA_024683645.1 Lachnospiraceae bacterium | reverse complement strand
ACTCCTGAAGGTGAAGATTTCGATAATACGGGAGCATTCAAAACAGCCGGACAGATAGAGATAAGGGTTCTCTTAGATAATCAGCCTATACATTTGAAGGCGGCTGATGAAGAGCCTTCTGCAAATGATTTTACTCTTCGTGCTCAGGTTGTAGCCCGTGAAGTAGAGAGTATCACGGTTACACCTCCGGATAAGACAAGCTACTTTGTCGGTCAGGCTGTTGATTATACCGGTGGTGTAGTAACCGCTCAGTGGAATGACGGAAAAACAGAGAAGATATCCCTGACATCAGATGAGGTCACGAAAGGAGCCTATGACAATACAGAAGCCGCTGTAGTGGCTATAAGCGTTACATATGGCGGAGTAGAAGGTATGTTTAGGGTAACTTTCGCAGAACCGGAAATAACCAGAATAGCTGTAACTACTCAGCCTACGGATAGGGAATATGTAGAAGGTGAAGCTTTTGATCCGGCAAACGGAGTAATTACAGTATATAAAGAGTACGGAGATCCTGATGTTGTTAATATGACAGAGCAGGGTGTATCGTATGATGACATCACAGATTGGGCTCCCGGAGTTTATGAGTTAAACGTTCAGTATGGTGGGAAGACTACAACAGTAACTATCACCATAGTTGCAAAACTTATCAATACGGTAGCGCTGTCAACACAGCCTGCTAAGACGGTTTATCTCCGGGGTGAAGAATTAGATCTTGCTGATGCCAAAATAACTGTAACATATTCTAATTGTGCTACGGACGATGTATTTGACCTTAACGACATACGTAACCAGCTTGCAATAAGCGGATTCCGTAGTGATGAACCGGGAGTTTATACGGTATCGATCATCTATAAAGGAAAGACGGTTACATATAATATTACGGTAAAGGGTGTAATAGAGATAGCTGTTAACACTCCTCCGACGAAGCTTAATTATATAGTAGGACAGGAGCTGGAGTTAACCGGCGGAAAGCTTGATGTAACTGTTGCCGGAGAAGATGAAGTACGTGTGATAGATATTACCGAAGATATGCTTTCGGATTATGATCTCAGTACTGCAGGCGATAAGGAGATTACGGTAAGCTATGGTGGCAGAACAACAAGCTTCGTAGTACATGTTGATCCTCTGACTGCGACATCAATAGTTGTAACCGCCCAGCCCACAAGGACCGAGTTCTATCTTAACGAAGACATTGTTGTTGCAGGTGGAAAGATCACTGTTACATACAACGACGGAACTACAGAGGTCATTGACATGACTGCAGCTATGATCTCCGGCTACGACAAGACCAAGGCCGGTGAGCAGACAGTTACGGTTACTTACGGCGGAAAGACTGCAACATTTAAAGTAACGGTACTTGCTAAAACAGTCAGCAGGATAGAGATCGCAGCAACGCCGACAAAACTTGTCTACGACTACAACGGCGAGCTTGACATCACAGGCGGTAAGATCAAAGTGATCTTCAACAACGGTGAGAGCGAGACGATCAACATGACTGCAGACATGATCAGCGGTTATGACAAGACCAAGGAAGGAAAGCAGACGATAACTGTCACTTACGCGGAGAAGACGGCAAGCTTTGAAGTGACCGTAAATGCAAAGCCGGAAGACAAGAAAGAGGATGAGAAGAAGGACGACGAGAAGAAAGACGATAATAACAACAACACTGACGACTACTATGAGTTTGATCCTACAGTTCAGGAAGAGCCTGTAGCAGGCGAAGGCATGAGGATCTTCTTTGACGATAATTCGCTGGTAATGGGTGAGGATGAAAAGTATCACATCACTTTCACCGGTAAGGCGATCAAACCTCTGGTCAGAGTGACGGATAACAGGGTGATCCTGACAGAAGGCGTGGATTACACCGTAAGCTACAAGAAGAATGTCAACGTCGGAGAAGCAAGCGTTATTGTAAAGGGTAAGGGAACATACAGTGCAAACGATACTCTTACTTTCGTAATAGACAAACGCAGCATCACTGAAGCAGAGATCGGCGGAATGGTTTCGAAGAACCCTAACAAGGCAAAGCCTGTCGTGATCTTTGGCGGCAAGGTTCTTAAGAAAGGTAAGGACTATAATTTTGTGATAGATGAGGGAAGTGTTGAATTCGAAGGTATAGGTAACTTCGAAGGAACCACTACCGAGATGATCGAAGAGCTGACTGCACAGGAGCTGAAGAAGTCCGGCATTAAAGTCAAGTTCAATGAAGATATGCCCAAGGAGTTCATCTATGACGGACTGCCCCAGACCATCGATGAGTATCTGATCGTAACAGACGGAACGGGCGAAGAGACAGGCGAGTATGCCGTAAGCTACACGGATAACGTAAATGCCGGAAAAGTGACGGTAATGATCATAGGAACGGGAAGCCATAAGGGCAAGGTGAAAAAGAGCTTCAGGATCAAGCCCAATAAGACGGCAAGCTTTGATGTATCCTATAATGCGGAAGTTGAGTACAACAAAAACGGAGCAAAGCCTTTCATAGTAGTATCGGCTAATGAGACCTTTGAACTGCTGACACCCGGCAGGGACTACAGTGTTAAGTACAGGGACAACAAGACTGCAGGATCAGCGGCAAGCTTCGAACTGAAGTTCAACGGCAACTATAAGGGAGCAAAGTACACAGGCAAGAGCAGCTTCACTGTAAAGCAGCCGTCACTTGATAAGGCAGCGGCAAATATCAGCGGTAATTACATACTGGCCGGAGATATGGTATACAGTAAGAATACAAAGTATCAGCCGAAGACTTACATCGTGATAGACGGCAGTCTGGTTTCCGCAAAGGAATACGAACTGGCTTATTCCGAAACAGGCAAGCTTTCTGGGCCCAAAGACGCACTGACGGTTACCGCTGCTGCAAAGGGAAAGAATTATGCAGATAAAGTAAGCACAAGTTACAACGTAGTAGAGGGAAGCGGTAAGACCGATGTAAACAAGGCAAAGGTGAAGCTTACCAAGTCCGGCAAGAGCAAGGTATACGGAGGAGCAGGTGATGAGGTAACGCTCACTCCGGGAACAGACTTCACCGTAACGATCGGAAAGACAAAGATCGAAAGCGCGGCGGAGATCACGGCAAACTTTGATATCTTCTACGCAGATAATAATGCTGCAGGAAAAGCAAGCGTGATCCTGAAAGGAAAGGGCAATTACACAGGAGTATTCGCCGGAAACTTTAATATCAAGAAAGCGATCATAAAGAAAAAGTAAGGAAACCTGCAGACGGGGGAGCCAGAGCGGCTCCCCCTTTTTTGGCAAGTCGGTTTTTTTATGCTATAATGAGCTGACTTTTAAGGAGAGCGAAATACTTCATGAATCTTCAATTTGGCAGTTTAACATTTATAATGGCGGTTACCCTGTTCGTGCTGCTCTTTGTGGCAGGCGTACCGCGGATAGATGTTTTCATTTGCAGAAAACTGAAGGTGGATCCGCGTGGCGGCATCAGCAAAAATCCCGAAGGGGAGAAATGGCTGAAAATAAGAAAAGCCCTGATACTTACGATCTTCGGCATATATATAGCGGCACTTCTGGTTCTTACATTTTTCTCATCAAGAGAAACGGAAGAAGTATTTCTGGTACAGAACCGTTTGTTTGAAGAATTGAAAGTCATGTTCGACATGGATAAGTTCATGCGCCTTTTCATTTTTGAGGGCGTAGGCCGGGCAGTAGAGTATGCAAAGGAGAGCTGGTCAAAGATCAATATATTCCAGCTGTTTTCTCTTGCCGAGATGTATCTGAACATCTGCCTTTTTATTCCGATGGGTTATCTTCTGCCGTATGCGTTTAAATGGTTCCGTAACGATCTGCGGGTAAGGCCTGTGCTTGCATGCTTTGTATTTTCCTTCATTGTAGAGAATGCGCAGCTGCTGACCATGCGCGGTCTGTATGATGTGAATGATATCTTTAACAATACGATAGGCGGTATACTGGGTGTGCTGCTCTTCGCTTTCTTTGCATATAAAGTGACCAACCCTGATTGGAAGAATGATATGAAGAGATACCGCAGATGGAAAAAGCATGCGCAGTTCCGTACACTGTATCCTTTTGCGCGCAGGCTGGCCCTGTCGAGAGTGACGATCAACGCTTCCAGCGAGGAAGAGGTTTATATCTTCTACGTAAAGAAAATGGGCTTTATGCCTGTGAAGCAGATAGTCAGTAAAGAAGGGAAAGGTACGGATTATCTGTTTCTGCTGGGCAGGAGCGAACTGGAGATACACTGCTCGAATGAAGAAGAGGATTTCGACAGGCAGTATGTTAACATCACGGTGAACAGGCTGGAGCCTATAAAGAAAAGACTGGAAAGGCACGGCATTCAGACTTCTGATATAATGCAGGATAAGTATCGCTATCTGCGAAGTATCAGTTTCGAGGCACCGGATAATGTGCTGATAACGTTGATAGAAAAATAAGATTATTCGAGATTGCGCCTTCAGAATGACACAAAGAAGAAAACGAGGAAAAAAGTGTCATTCCGAGTGAAGCGAAAAATCTTTTGAATAAGGAGGAGAATATGAAGTACAGGATACTGCCGGCAGCGATGCTGCTTGCACTTGCGATAACGGCATGCGGTTCGGAAAAGGAAGAGGTACGTGAGGTGGAGAATACGGCACCGAGAGAAAGAGAGACTGTAAGCTCTGAGCCCGTGAGTGAACCCGAGCCCGAGCCTGCCCCGACGGAGCCGGGCTTTGCAGAACGGGCAGAAGGAAAATACAGTTATCATCTCGGTAATGAGGATGGCGAGAATGAGTACCTGATAATGAACGTTGTGTCTTTTGCGGGAAATCTCTATGCATATTGCGGAGAGGCCTACGGTGACGGAAACGGAGAACTCGAAGCATACAGCTTCTGGGCGACAGAGTTTATGCCGGAGGATGACATGTCGTTAAAGAGCCCCGATGCTGAATCTGTTAATGTTACGGCACTCAGTTTCTCGGTGATGTCCAATGCGGGAAAATACTGGGGACCCGGGGCAAAGGGCAGCATAACTCTTGATCGTGGCGGACTGGTGTTTGAGGATTTCGGCCGCGACGGTTTCCTTGTACCGGATAATGACAGCAGCAGGCTTTTTCTGAAAGATGAAAGAGTGGAAGATGTATTCCCTTATCTGAAGCATGATGACAAGTCCGGCGATGATGGGCTTTCCGGATACTGGAAAAATGATGACGGCGATACCCCGGTATATCTGTATTTCACCGGAAGTGATGCATATATATACATGAAGCCGGATAATGCTGAAGTGAGCCTGTCTGCAGGCGGGATGGATATCACAGACGGTCATTTTGAGTGTACGGCCAGTACGCTCGGCTGTGGTGATCAGCCCTGGACCTGGGAAGCAGACTATGAAACAGACGGCGATAAGCTGAAGCTTAAGCTTGAAGGAGATCCGCTGCCCGGTCAGCTGAGCGGAGATATCACTTTTGAACGCTGCGAGGAAAAGGATGTTCACCTGACGACAATGGGTGAGATGGTATTTGACGATGATTCTTTCGGAATGTACGCGAGCGGTTCTGATCAGTTTGCAGATGAGTATGCAAACGGATTTTACGGAGTATGGATCGCAGCTGAGAAAGACAGAGAGAAAGCAGTTGATAAAGCAAAAGAACTGTATGATCTGGATTTTGAAAGCTATGTAGCCTATAGTCCCGAGTGGAAAGATCTGAATGATGATCCTTATTACTGTGTCACCTCAGGCAGATACTATGATGAGCAGGCTGCGAAGGATGTTCTCGAAGAAGTGAAAAACGCAGGTTATACCGATGCTTATGTGAAGTATACGGGAACACATGATTATATGATGATCTGCTATACAAATTACGGGAATATGGAAGTGGAAATAAACGATGACAGTGTTGTTATTAAAGACATGGCTTTCTATCCGGAGCTTGAATGGTCGTCTTCAAACTACTACGGGGCACCGGAATACAGCGCTGATCTGGTGATCGATAAGGACACGGTATTTGCCGACGGATGTGAGACGGAGTTTTTCGGAAACTATGAGGACGGCGAATCACCGTATGACTGGTTTGTGAAAAACTATAAGCTCATGGAAAGCGATGCGGATCAGTATATGTCCAACGGTCCGGCATTGTCGGGGGTATTTGAAGTATCTTTAAGCGGAGGTCACATAGAACGTTTCTATGGCTGCTACTGGTGGGATTAATGTCCGGCTGATATCTCAGAATAATAAAAGCAGCCGCCCGGGTTGGTCTGCCAACAGGGCGGCTGCTTCTTTGAATCATATTCTGTCCAGGATATTACTTGCTTCTTTCATCAGCTGAATTATGGGCAGATGCTGCGGACATACTCTTTCGCACTGGCCGCAGCCGATGCAGTCCCTGGCTATTCCGCCTCTGCTTGCCACGCCCCTGTAGAAGTTCATTGCTCTCCAGTCATCCGGGTAACGACGAAGGGTATTGATGGTACGGAAAACATCCGGGATACTGATCTTCATCGGACAGCCGTCACAGCAGTATTTACATGCAGTGCAGCCGATCTGGGGAACGCTCAGTATATCTTCCGTTACATCATCGATCAGATCAAACTCTTTGTCTGAAAGCGGCTCGAAGTTTTTGAAGGTGCCGATATTATCGTCCATCTGGTCTTCAGCGGACATACCGGAGAGGATAGTCATCACACCGGGGAGCGATCCGACAAAGCGAAGAGCCCATGAAGCAACGGATCTTTCGGGCTGTGCGGCTTTGAACTTTGCTTCGATCTCAGGCGGCATATTGGCAAGCATACCGCCCCTTATAGGTTCCATTACAATAATGGGAATATTTCTTTTGCTTAAGATATCATAGAGTTTCTGTGACTGTACAACAGGGTTGGTCCGATCCAGATAGTTGAGCTGGATCTGCACAAACTCAACCTCGGGATGCTTATCCAGAACCTCTGTGAGAAGCTCGGGTGTTCCGTGGTAGGAGAAGCCGAAGTGCTTTATCTTACCTTCTTCTTTTTTCTTCAGCCCCCAGTTGAAACAGTCATATTTAACATAGGTATCGTAGTTCGACCCGTCCTCGATCGAATGCAGCAGATAAAAATCAAAATACTCTACGCCGGTGCGTTCAAGCTGTTCATTGAATATCCTGTCAGAATCCGCTTCACTGTGCATTTCCCATGCCGGCAGTTTATCGGCTATCATAAAACTGTCCCTCGGGTAACGCTTCACAAGGGCTTCTCTTGCGGCAACTTCGGACTTGCCGCCGTGATAAACGTAAGCCGTGTCAAAGTAGTTCATCCCGGCATCCATGTACTTATCAACCATACGGCATACCTGCTCATGATCGATCACACCGCCGCTTTCGGGAAGGCGCATCAGGCCGAAGCCCAGTTTTGGCATCGCATTCAGATCTACGCTCATAAGGAATCCTCCTGTCATCATTTTACCATATCATAGCATATGCAGTGACGGATTTCTTCCCGCTTTCTGAACTGCTTTTGCTATTTTTTGCGCAAAAAGTGTGCAGTTTCGGGCTGTTTATAATACCTGGAAGATATAAAACTTCAGATAATAGGAATTTTCCGCGCCGAGCCAGACCGGATGGTCGGGGGCCTGGTGGCGGCGTTCGATAAGACGCAGGCGTACATGGGCAGCAGCAGCGGCTTCTTTTATAACTTTGGTGAAAAGTTCATCGTCCATGAAGTGCGAGCAGGAACAGGTGGCGAAGATGCCCCCGTCCTTTACAAGCTTTAAGCCTGCGGTATTTATATTTCGGTAGCCTTTGGCGGCTTTTTTTACCGAGTCGCGTGCCTTGGTAAAAGCCGGAGGATCGAGGATGACCACGTCAAAGAGTTCATTTGCCGCTTTCATATCCGCGAGTATCTCAAAGGCGTCACCTGCGCGGTAGCTTATTATGTTTTCGTATCCGTTAAGTACGGCATTTTCTGCAGCCGTTTCCAGTGCCGTGTCGGAGGCATCCACACTTATGACCTGTGAAGCTCCGCCCTTTGCGGCATTCAGTCCGAAGGAACCGGTGTGACAGAAACAGTCGAGAACACGGGCATCCTTACAGAATCTCTGCATTGCGAGCCTGTTGTATTTCTGGTCAAGGAAAAAGCCGGTTTTCTGCCCGTTTGCCACATCAACGGTGTAGCGTACGCCGTTTTCAACGATAGGAACATCGGTGTCAAAGGGCTCGCCTATAAAGCCTTTTGCTTTTTCCATTCCTTCCTTTTCACGTTCTTTTGCATCGGAACGTTCGTAGACTCCGCGTATCACAATGCCGTCGGCGGCAAGTACTTCCTTTATGAGAGCGACTATCTGCTCTTTTATCCGGTCCATTCCGAGACTCAGACTCTGTATCACCAGCACGTCTTCGTATTTATCGGCAATAAAACCGGGAAAACCGTCGGCTTCGCCGAAAATAAGGCGGCAGGAAGAGGTATCCGTGCACTTTTTCCTGTAATCCCAGGCACGCTCGATGCGGTGCTTCCAGAAAAGCTCATCTGTTTCTTCATCTTTGGATGTCAGCATCCTCACCCTTATCTTTGAATTCGCGTTGATACAGCCCCGTCCCAGCGGATAGCCGTCAAAGTCCCGGACAAAAACCACATCCCCGTTTCTGTAATGTCCCATAACGCTTTCAATCTCGTTGTCATATACCCAGAAACCGCCGCTTTTTATGGTGCGGCCCTCACCTTTTTTCAATGTAACTTTGGTCATTTTACAAGCTATCCTTTCCTGATATCCGGCTTATTTATGATAGATACCAAATCAGCTTTTTTTTGTCAAGAGAGTAAGAAGACGGATTGAATTTCCTGTCTATTTTTTGTATAATATTGAGTGCAAAAAAGGTTTTGGAACAAGGAGCATATCCGGAAGGGGGATGTCAAATGAAAGTCAGAAAAATAAGTCTTACCCTGCAGATAATAATAATCAACATAGCCGTATTAATCGTGACGACACTGATACTCGGTGTGGGAACCATGATAAATATGCGTTCGGTGATGATGCATCTTATCCGTCAGCGTATGATGGATCTGGCTAATACCTGCGCGGCCAATCTTGACGGCGATGTACTGGGAGCGCTGACGGCGGCTGATGAAGGCAGTGAAGGCTACGATCACGTGATGGATACGATGGCGGCTTTCAGGGATAATACAGATCTGGAATATATATACTGCATGAAGCAGGTGGCTCCCGAAAGCTTTATCTATACGGTGGATGCGGATCCCGAGGAACCGGCAGATTTCGGGGAAGAAGTAGAGGTGACGGATGCTCTGATCGTGGCCGGAAGCGGTACGGCAGATGTGGACGATGAACCCTACGAAGACGAATGGGGCAGGCATTACAGCGCGTACAGTCCCGTATTTGATTCGGCGGGAAAGGTGGCAGGTGTTGTAGGTGTTGATTTTTCGGCACAGTGGTTTGATGACCAGGTATCGGTACAGATAGGCACCATAGTACTGCTCGGCGTGGTTATCCTTGTTATAAGTGTAAGTGTGATACTTTTAGTGGTCAGCAGGATAAACAAAGGTTTCCGTACCCTTAATGACAAGCTCTGTGACATTGCGGACGGTTCAGGTGACCTCAGCAAGAACATTGAGATGAATTCCGGTGACGAATTTGAAGTGCTGGCCGGTAACATGAATATCTTCATAGGCCAGATCAGGGATATAGTTTCGGGAGTCAAGAACAACGTGAATGATTCCATAGCATCTTCCGCAGAACTGGCTGCCCTGGCCGAGAAGGCATCGGAAACGATGGACAATCTTTCACAGGCTATATCCGGTGTATCTGCCGGTGCCCTGCAGCAGGCCAATGACGTGACCGATGCATCAGGTAACGTGGTGACCATAGTAAACAAGCTGTCGGAGGTTGCCGATACGGTAAGCGGGGCAGAAGAATGTACGACGGGCATGAGCGAGAACTCCGTAAAGGTGGCGGAGAGTTTTGACGTGCTGATCGATGCCATACAGAAGTCCATGAACGAACTGGAGCAGGTGACCAGAGAGATAGGAGTTGTGGGAGCT
>JAIKYA010000135.1 GCA_024683645.1 Lachnospiraceae bacterium | reverse complement strand
TAATATACAATGCGACAGGGGAAGACACCCATAATAAAAAACGAAGGTCGTAACAATTAAATAGCAGTGGTCATAAAGGGGAAGACACCCATGATAAAAAACGTGATTGTGACAGACATTAATGGTAACATAACCGGCACCACTTACCCGAAGAGGGCAAAGGGACTTATAAAGAGCGGACGTGCGGTCGAAGTGGACGAGCAGACTATAAGGCTTGTCTCTTCGGTCTATACGGACGCTTTTTCTGATGATACGGAGGTATTTACAATGGCAGATATAATTGAATTCAAGGCAAGAGGTTTTAAGCTTGTGGAGGATTGCACGAGCAACAAGGGAACGAGACTTATCGTTACCGAGAACGAAGAGAACGTTGAGTGCTTCGAGATAGGCGAAGGCGGAGCAATGACAAAGATCTCCAGAAAGATCGACGTGGAGAAAGACAAGGATTATGTGTTCCGTTTTGCTGTAAGAAGCGATTTCGTAAAGGGTGATGCGGAGAGCATGGTAAGCATCTTCTTTGATGAAGAGGGCGACGGCTACACCTATCCTCTTGACAGGGAGGACAAGAACCGCTTCAAACCCGTGATCTGCAAGAAGTGCGCAGACGGACTCTTAAGAGTTTTCGAACTGCCCTTCAACAGCGGTGACGCGACAAGCGCGACCATACTGATCAGCGTTCATGATATGACGGCATGGATCTATCCCGCAAAGGAGAAGGCTGCTTACGACTCACTTGAGGACATTGATTACGAGCAGTGGAGACAGGAAGCCTTCCATCAGGTAGAGAAGGTTCTCGGCGACATAGGCGGCACTATCGGTGATACCCTTACCGGTATCGGCGGATTTGTCGGCGGTGTAGGCGACAAGATCGGCAAGGCTGTGGCAGATCTCATCAAGAGCGCTACTTCCGATGATAAGGAAGAAGAGAAGAAGGATGAGGAAGCTCCCGCTGAAGAGGCTGGGGAAGCAAAAGCCGAGGAAGCTCCCGCAGAGGAAGCAAAGGCCGAGGAAGCAAAGGCTGAGGAGAAGAGCGGCATAGTCATCAACGGTCCCGAAGAGGATAAGTAATCAGTTTTAACGGCGCCCGCGCCGGAAGGCGCGGGCGTTTTAGCTTACAACAGGCGGAGATGGGCATGCACAAACTTGTATTTTTCGGACTCTCGGCAGCGTGCTGGGGATTGTTCGCACTATTCTTTCACAGAGACAGGAGCAGATACCGTAACTGTTATCTGCTGTTCATTGCGCTGCTTTCCCTGATCCCGTTTATCCTCAGTCTGTTTGATGGCTATATGGTCTATGCACTCATGTTTATGGCATACTCCACGATGCTGGCACTTCTGATAGTACCGTTCTTTCTCATACACAATGGCATAGTCATGCTGAAAAAAGAGGGAAAACATATATCACATCTGCTTTCGCTCTTTCTCGGTCTGGCCATACTGGCCGGAGAACTCTCGACTATCGGACTGGTCGTGAAGTACAGTTTTTTCTATTATGACAGATTCTTTGCTTCATTCATATCGATCCTGGGTTCATTCATAAGCATGAGTGTGATCTATGTATCGGTATCATTCCTCATATTCATGCTCTATACGCTCTTTCTCCATATCATCCCGATCAAGAAGGATTTTGATTATGTGATAATCCTGGGCGCAGGGCTTTTGCAGGGAGACAGGCTTTCAAAGCTTTTAAAGGACAGGCTGGACAAAGCCATCGATATCTACAGAAAGGACCCGACGCCGCCCGTGATGGTGCCGTCCGGCGGAAAGGGCAGCGATGAGCATATATCCGAAGCCGAGGCGATGAAAAAATACCTGCTGGAAAACGGCATACCCGAAAGTGATATAATGCCGGAAATGCAGTCTGCCAACACTTTTGAAAATCTGAAATATTCCAAGGCGCTGATCGATGCAAAAGGCGGGAGAAAATATACCGCGCTCGTCACCAGCAACTATCATGTCTACAGAGCTCTGAGGCATTCGAAGAAGAACGGACTTGCGTGTACCGGCGTGGGAAGCCGCGTGGCCTTCTATTACTGGCCCAGTGCTCTTATCCGTGAGTTCATAGCCATACACTCCGAAAAAAAACACGCCGTAATCTTTTTCGGCGGCTGGGCAGTCAACGCCCTTATCCTCATATATTTCATAACACAGTCGTTCAGATAGCCGGCGTCTTGATTTTAGGCGGCATATTGTATATCATATGATATTATGAAAGACAGGATAAAAAAGATATTCTCGCTTGATGAGAACGGTCTTACAAAGGTTTTATTCAATATAGTCTGCGTGGGCGGGATAATCTCGGGTATCCCGGCCATGATCGTTTCATATCTGATCAATATCGATATGTCGCAGATAGTGGCGATAGCGGTCTCCATAGTCATACTCATGGCCAGCTTTTATGTGGCCAATTACAGGAACAGGGTGGATATAGGAGCCAGCGCCATGGTCGTGGTCGTGAGCCTCGTTCTGTTTCCACTGATGTTTTATACGGGAGGCGGTATCTACGGCGGCATGGGCTACTGGTTCGTGCTCGGCATACTCTTCAATTTCCTGATGCTGGAAGGAAAAAAGAATTTCATCATCCTGATCCTGCAGATACTCATCACCATCGGCTGTTTTGCGGACACCTATCTGCATCCGTATATGATCACGCCGCTGGATTCGGAATTTGCGGTCTATGTGGATACGGTACAGAGCATACTGATAGTTAGTATAGTCATCGGTATCATAGTCAGGTTTCAGAAGAAAGTCTATAACGACAAGATGAAGGAACTGGAAGAGGCCAGGGCCGATGCACAGAGGGCTGCCGAAGCGGCAAGGGAAGCCGAGCGCGTAAAGGCCGATTTTCTGGCCAGGATGTCACACGAGATCCGTACCCCCATAAATGCAGTACTGGGAATGGATGAGATGATACTCCGGGAATCTGCGGAAGAGAATACGCTCAGTTATGCAAAGGATATAAGCTTCGCCGGAAAGAACCTCCTCTCGATAATCAATGACGTGCTGGATTTCTCCAAGATAGAAAGCGGCAAGCTGGAGATAGTCCCGGTGGAATATGATACCGCCGGACTGATAAGGAATATATACAATTCCTTCAAGGAACGTGCCGCAGCCAAAGGGCTGGAGCTGGTGATACGGGCGGATGGCAGTATACCCCGCAGGCTCTGTGGCGATGATGTAAGACTTACCCAGATACTGACCAACCTTATGTCCAATTCGGTGAAATATACCGAGAAGGGCAGCGTAAGCCTCGATATAAGGGACGAGGAAAGGGGAGACGGATGGGTAAAACTGTTTATCTCTGTCAGGGATACGGGCATAGGCATAAAGAAGGAAGATATAGATAAGCTCTATGTGCCTTTTGAGCGGCTTGAAAAGGAACGTAACCGCAATATAGAGGGAACGGGACTGGGCATGGCTATCGTCATGAACCTGATATCCCTTTTTGACAGTGAGCTTAAAGTGGAGAGTACTTACGGTGAGGGCTCGTCTTTTTCTTTCAGCATAAGCCAGAAGATAGCGGATGCCGAAGCTATGGGTGACTTTATGAAAAGTACGCCACGCATACGTGAGCGCGAGGAAGGCGATCAGTTTACCGCGCCGGATGCGAAGCTCCTGGTCGTTGATGACAACAGCATGAACCTGAAGGTGATAAAGGCGCTGCTTAAGAAAAACAAAATAGTACCCGTACTCGCATCGTCCGGTGAAGAGTGCCTGCAGATACTGGCCAAAGAGAAGTTTGATCTCATCTTCCTTGATTATATGATGCCGGTCATGGACGGCATAGAGACCCTTACGAAGGCTAAAGAAAGCGGACTGATCCCCGGGACTACTCCGGTGGTGGCTCTTACTGCCGATGCGGTGATGGGAGCGAGGGAGCGATATATGGAAGCAGGCTTTGATGATTATCTTTCAAAGCCCGTGGAAGTACCGCAACTCGAAGAAATCCTTAAGAAGTATCTTTGATAAGAGGGAAAATTAATCCTTTATTTTCACTGCGTCTTTTGGTATAATAACTGATGGTGCGGTTTATGACCGCCCTATTGAATAAAGCTTAGGAGGGTATGAAGCATGGCAGCTAAAAAGACACCCGCAGTTACGACATCGGAATCCGGTGCTACCATCAGGGACTCGTTTGACAAGGAGCTGTTCAAACGCAGTGTTCTCTACAACATCAAGACGCTCTACAGGAAGACTCTTGAAGAGGCAAGCAAGCAGCAGATATTCCAGGCTGTATGTCTTGCGATAAAGGATCAGGTCATCGATCTGTGGCTGGAGACCCAGAAGCAGTACGAGAAAAAGGATCCCAAGACTGTTTATTATCTTTCAATGGAATTCCTCATGGGCCGTGCTCTCGGCAACATGATGATAAATATGAAGGCATACAAGGACGTGGCAGCAGCTCTTGACGAGCTCGGGCTTGACCTCAATGCCATAGAGGATCAGGAACCCGATGCGGCTCTCGGTAACGGAGGCCTGGGCAGACTGGCAGCCTGCTTCCTTGATTCACTCGCAACACTCGGCTACTCATCATACGGCTGCGGTATACGTTACCGCTACGGTATGTTCAAGCAGAAGATAAAGGACGGTTATCAGGTGGAGGCTCCGGACAACTGGCTGGAGAACGGCAATCCTTTCGAACTGCGCCGCCCCGAATATGCAAAAGAGATACATTTCGGCGGATATGTCAATGTCCGCGTGGATGAAAACGGCAGGAACAATTATTATCAGGAAGGCTACCAGGCAGTAAAGGCCATTCCCTACGATCTGCCCATAGTAGGCTACGGAAACGGCATAGTAAATACCCTTCGTATATGGGATGCGGAGCCCATCGATGTGTTCAGACTTGATTCTTTTGACAAGGGTGATTACCAGAAGGCAGTGGAGCAGGAGAACCTGGCACGCAATATAGTCGAGGTACTCTATCCCAACGACAATCACTATGCAGGCAAGGAACTGAGACTTAAACAGCAGTACTTCTTCATCTCCGCCTCCGTACAGGAAGCAGTTGCAAAGTACATGCGCAACCATAAGGATATAAGGAAGTTCTACGAGAAAGTTACCTTCCAGCTCAATGATACCCATCCTACCGTGGCTATCGCGGAGCTCATGAGGATACTTATGGATGAGTATTATCTCACCTGGGATGAGGCATGGGAAGTGACGACCAAGACCTGCGCTTACACCAACCATACGATAATGGCGGAAGCACTTGAGAAATGGCCTATTGAGCTGTTCTCGAGACTGCTCCCGAGAATATATCAGATAATAGAGGAGATCAACCGCAGGTTCGTCCTGGATATCGAGAGAAAGTTCCCGGGCGACCAGGAGAAGATCCGCAAGATGGCTATCATCTACGACGGACAGGTCAAGATGGCTCACCTTGCCATCTGCGCAGGCTACTCCGTAAACGGCGTGGCAAGGCTGCATACCGAGATCCTCAAGAACCAGGAGCTGAAGGATTTCTACCAGATGTTCCCGGAGAAGTTCAACAACAAGACCAACGGTATCACACAGAGACGTTTCCTGCTGCACGGCAATCCCCTGCTTGCAGACTGGGTGACCGCTCATATCGGCGACGACTGGATCACCGATTTGTCAAAGATCAAGAAGCTGAAGGTGTATGCCGATGATGAGAAGAGCCAGCAGGAGTTCATGAACATCAAGTATCAGAACAAGGTACGTCTGGCTAAGTATATCAAGGAGCATAACGGCATCGATGTGGATCCCAGATCCATCTTCGACGTACAGGTAAAGCGTCTGCATGAGTACAAGAGACAGCTGCTCAATATCCTGCATGTAATGTATCTGTACAATGAGCTGAAGGAACATCCCGAGATGGATTTCTATCCCAGGACATTCATCTTCGGAGCCAAGGCTGCAGCCGGCTACATGAATGCAAAGCTTACCATCAAGCTGATCAATTCCGTAGCGGACGTGATCAATGCGGATCCTGCTATCGGCGGCAAGATCAAGGTGGTATTCATAGAGGATTACCGCGTATCCAATGCGGAGATCATCTTTGCTGCATCGGATGTATCCGAGCAGATATCTACGGCAAGTAAGGAAGCATCCGGAACCGGCAACATGAAGTTCATGCTGAACGGTGCGCTGACCATAGGTACGATGGACGGTGCGAATGTGGAGATAGTTGAGGAAGTGGGTGAGGAGAATGCCTTTATCTTCGGTCTGTCATCCGATGAGGTCATCAACTTCGAAAACTACGGCGGATACAATCCGATGGATATCTTCAACAACGATCCGGATATCAGAAAGGTACTGATGCAGCTGATCAACGGAACCTTTGCTCCGGATGATCCCGAGAGATTCCGCCCGCTGTACAACTCACTGCTTAATACGCAGAATACTTCAAGGGCAGATACCTACTTCATACTCAAGGACTTCAAGAGCTATGCCGAAGCCCAGAAGAGAGTGGAGAAGGCATACAAGGACGAGAGCGCATGGGCAAGGAGCGCGATACTCAATACCGCCTGCTCCGGCAAGTTTACCTCCGACCGTACCATACAGGAGTATGTGGACGATATCTGGCATCTGGATAAGGTAGTACTGAAGAGAAAATAAATAAAAAAACTGATCGTAATGACTGTCCTCATGCCCTGCATGGGGACAGTTTTAACATGATGGGAGAGAAATGAAAAAGATCATACGGGCAGGAGCCCTCAGAATGACAGGCGCGATATGTCTGCTCAGTGTAATGATGCTGGCAGGCTGCGGCAAGGCGGAAACACAGAATGCGGATACGCAGGAAGCCGCCACGCAGCAGACGGCAGAAAAAGAAGTGGTATATCTGGATCTCGGAACAGAGCCGGAAGTTACGGAAGAGGATGTCGAAGAGGACGTAACGGAAGAAGAGACAGTGACGGAAGAGGCTGCGTCGGAAGAGACAGCAGGCGATGAAACGCATAAAGAGCCGGAGGGCGTAGACGGAGAAGACCCCGGAGAGACGGAAACGGCAGAGACGCAGACCCCTGAGAACACGGAGACTGCGGAGGAGCCGTCTGCGGAGATACCGGTAGTGGAAGAAGTGGTACAGGAACCGCCCGCAGTGAGCGGCGGAGGCAGAGTGGTCGTGATAGATGCCGGACACCAGCGCAAGGGCAATAACGAAAAGGAACCGGTGGGGCCGGGAGCAACGGAGATGAAGGCAAAGGTGAGCGGCGGTACGAGCGGAAAGACCTCAGGACTGGCCGAGTATGAACTGACCCTGCAGGTGGCGCTCAGGCTGGAGGCGGAACTCCTGGCAAGAGGCTACACGGTGATCCAGGTCCGAAGGGAAAACGATGTGAACATTTCCAACAGCGAGAGAGCAGCGATCGCGAACAATGCGGGAGCGGGAGCGTTTATCCGTATCCATGCCAACGGCAGCGAAAACACCTCTGCGAACGGCATGATGACGATCTGTCCTACGGCGAACAATCCCTATATATCATCGATATATCCGCAGTGCTACAGCTTAAGCTCCTGCATACTGGATGCCTGCGTGGCGGCTACCGGAGCAAAAAAGGAAAAGGTATGGCAGACCGATACCATGAGCGGCATCAACTGGTCGAAGGTGCCGGTGACCATACTGGAGATGGGCTATATGACCAATCCCCAGGAAGACCTGCTGATGGCGGATCCGTCGTACCAGCAGAAGATAGCGAGCGGGATAGCAAACGGACTGGACGCATATTTTGCGGGGAATCAATAAGAGGAAAATATGGCAAAGGAAAAGAATATCAAACGTGATAAAAGGCTGAAAAAGATAAAGAAAGAACGGGGACTGTTCGCAACGCTCGTATATTTCGTGATCATAGCGGCCGCAGCGTCTCTGTTCGTAATGGCGGGCTACGGTATCGTTGACAGCTTTCTCATATCGGAGATACACGAGGAAGACGAGGATATGAAATTCTGTCTTTCTATCTATCAGAATAAGAGCGAGGAAGAGGGACTCGATATACTAAAGCTCAAAGGCCGCGAATTCTATATAACGGATCCTTCGGGCAAAGTGATATATGAAAACGTGAAAAATACCCGCAGTGATAAAGGAACGATGCTGCGTCTGGATTACAACGGTTTTGAGAATGTGGAAGCCTATCTGGACAATGAAAAGAATTTCTTCGTGTTTCGGGGCGAAGGCATGGAGCTCCTGTGGCTTGATGTCCTTAAGGAAGTCATTGCTGTCAATGATGCTTTTGTTGAATCCTCACTGTCTGTAGATGTCCATGAGGAAACGGATGGGGATAACGGCATAGTTTTTTCAAAGTCAGATGCCACGGATCTCGCGGTTGCAGAGATCGCAGCAGCAGAGAAGGTCTATATGCCTTTCTGGATAAAGCTTGATCTTTCCGACGGATCAGTCTTCTTTGGTAAAGCCTATGTGGATTTCGGTGTTAATGAGATAGCCACGGTCATAGTACTGGGGTTTGCTCTGGCAGCCCTGCTGATACTGATCTTTATCATGATGATCATAGGTACGATAGGGCGCGCGATAAGGTATAAAAAGCTTAAGGATTTCTTCTATAACGATGAGGTGACGAAGGGAAGAAACTGGACATACTTCCTGGTAAAGGGTGAGCAGATGCTGAAGCGCCCCTGGAATGCGGCAAAGAAATATGCGGTCGTGGATCTGAAATTCGTGGGATACGGAACCTACTGCCTCTGTCATTCGGTGATCGAAGGCAATGACCTGCTGAAGAAGATCATGTGGGGTCTTAACGCCCTGGTGGATAAGAAAGAGATCGCAGTCCATCGTGATGCCGATAAATTTGCGATGCTGCTGAAGTATGAAGCCGAAAGCGAACTGGAAGCAAGACTTGTCGATGTTACGAAAAAGCTGGCCGAGATAGACAGGGAACATGCTTTCAATTTCCAGGCCGGTGTATGCACGATAGAACCAAGCCTTAATAACGGCAGACCCAAGAAAAGAAAATATATCAACCTGGAAGAGATATTCAATAATGCAGCCATGGCCCTCGGCAAGTTTGACGGCAGTTCGGATTCGGGAGTCAGGTTCTATGACCAGCAGCTTAAGGACGAGCAGAAGTGGATTGAAGATGTACAGGCCCGTCAGCAGAGAGCCATAGATAACGAAGAGTTTGTTGTATATTACCAGCCCAAGTATTCGCCGGATACGGGGAAACTCAAAGGGGCGGAAGCACTGATACGCTGGCAGTCGCCGGAATTCGGCTTTGTGCCGCCCGGACGCATCATACCAATTTTTGAGAAGAACGGTTTTGTGTTAAACATAGACCATTACATGATAAAGCATGTGGCAAGGGATCAGAAGCGCTGGCTGGATGCGGGCTACAAGTGCGTACCTGTATCGGTCAACGTGTCGAGGGCTCACTTTATCGAAAGTGACCTTGCGGAACAGATAAGGGATATGGTGGATGCGGAGGGAGCGCCGCACGAGTATATAGAGATAGAGCTGACCGAGAGTGCTTTCTTTGATGACAAGAACGCTCTTATGAGCACGATAGAAAGGCTTAAGAGCTACGGCTTTGCAGTCAGCATGGATGATTTCGGTTCGGGCTATTCCTCGCTTAACTCCCTGAAGGACCTGGCGCTGGATGTGCTGAAGCTGGATGCGGAATTCTTCCGTGGCGATAACGAGAGTGACAGAGGGCAGATCGTGGTATCCGAGGCCATCAAGCTTGCTAAGAGCCTGAACATGCGCGTGGTAGCCGAAGGTGTCGAGGCCAAAGATCAGGTGGATTTCCTGGCGACCCAGGGCTGCGATATGATACAGGGCTATTATTTCGCAAAGCCCATGCCCGGTAATGAATATGAAAAGAAAATGGAAGAAGACCGCGAGGGTGAGCGGAGCGAATCCCGAGAATAGCGGCAATTCGGACCGCACCGAAGGTGCATCTGCATGTCCGAATTGCAAATAGTTCACCGGAGGTGAACTATTTATGAAAAGAAAATGGCGGAAGAAAACTAATACTGGACTTTTGCGGCTGATTTGGATATAATTATAATTCGGTATGGACAGATCGCCTGAAAAAAAACAGAAAGACAGACGGGAAACGGCAAGACTCCTTACCATGATCACACAGTTCGGGATCAATATGCTGGTGCCGATGTGTATTTGTTTTTTTGCGGGAAGAATGCTGGATAAGCATTTCGGGACCTCGTGGGTGACCATAGTACTGTTCTTTGTCGGTGCGCTGGCCGGTTTTACCAATGTATACAGGCTGGCCAGAAGGTATTTTAAGAATGAAAGCTAAATGGGCGGAGCATCATGCGCTGGTGGAGCTGTGGATAGGAACGCTGATACTTGCTCTTCCCTGTGAGATAGTATTACTGGTCTTTTTTGAAGACCGGCTGAACAAAAGCCTCGGACTTCTGTTTGGAGTACTGGCCAATATGCTGCTCACCCTGCATATGGAAAGGACCATTTCGAAGGCGCTTGACCTTGATGAGAAAGGCGCGAAGGCCGTAGCCATATCGGGATATTTTATAAGATATATGTTTGTGTTCGTACTGCTGGCGATATGCGCGTTCACCAAGGCGGCGGATCCGGTATGCGCATTTCTGGGACTGATGCTCAGAAAGCCCGCAGCTTACATACAGCCCCATACCCACAGGATATCCGAGCGGGTGTGCGGCAAAGAAGTTTTTTACAGAGAGAATATACCTGCCGAAGTGCAGGATGAATTATATGGAAATAAAGAAATAAAGGAGTCGGAAGATGCTACTGAGCGCAAATGATCTGGGCTTCATGGTTGAAGGAGTTTTCTCCTTTCAGCTCGGAGGACATACACTGTGGATCACAACCTCGCATATATGCCTGCTGATAGTGGTCCTCACCCTCATAATCTTTTCTTTTTTTGCAAAGGCCTCTATGAAGAAGGCCAAGGAAGTGCCTACCGGATTCCAGAATATAGTGGAGATGATAGTCGAGCTTCTGGACAATATGATCAGAGGCACGATGGGAAAGAATGCAAGAGGTTTCTTAAACTATATCGGGACCATCTTCATTTTCATACTTTTCAGCAACCTTTCGGGACTTCTGGGACTGCGTCCGCCTACGGCAGATTACGGCGTGACCTTCCCTCTCGGCGTACTTACGTTTACGCTTATCACAGTCAATAAATTCAGATATCAGAAGGTGAGCGGAGTGATCAAGGGACTCTGCGAGCCCTGGCCTTTCTGGCTGCCGATCAACCTGATCGGTGATTTTGCGGTACCTATCTCGCTGTCCCTGCGTCTTTTCGCCAATGTGCTCTCCGGCACGGTCATGATGGCGCTGGTATACGGACTGCTGAAGGTCATAGCCTATGCATGGCCCGCGGTACTGCATGTATACTTTGATATGTTCTCGGGAGCTATACAGACCTACGTGTTCTGTATGCTGACCATGACATATATCTCCGATGCCATAGGTGACGGAGCCAAAGAATGACAAAAATTTTTTAAAGGTTAATAAACCAAACAAGGAGGAAGCAGTTATGTTTAACAACGAATTCATCTTAGGCTGTTCCGCAATAGGTGCCGGCCTCGCGGTTATCGCAGGTATCGGACCCGGTGTAGGCCAGGGTATCGCAGCAGGTCATGCAGCCGCAGCCGTAGGACGCAATCCCGGTGCAAAGGGCGATGTTACCTCTACCATGCTTTTGGGCCAGGCTGTTGCAGAGACCACGGGTCTTTACGGTCTGCTCATCGCCATGCTGTTGCTCTTCGTTAAGCCGCTGGTGCCTACCACGTAATACGGAAGCTTAAACATTTTTAGGAAAGGAGGCTTTCGGGCGTGGGATTATATTTATTGCTGAGCGCAGAAGAACAGATGACACCGAGACTGTTCGGACTGGATCTGCAGTTGCTGTTTGATTCGGGACTGACACTCCTGGCTGTATTTGTACTGTTTCTCGTACTCTCCTATAATCTCTTCAATCCTGCCAGAAAGGTGCTGAAAGGCCGAAGCGAGCGTATCGCCAAGGATATTTCGGAAGCATACGAAGACAGGGAAGAAGCGCGCAGGATCCGTGAAGAATACGAATCCAGGATCAGGGAAATCGACAAGGAAGCGGAGCAGATACTCAGTGATGCCAGAAAGAAAGCGCTTGCTAATGAGAACAGGATCCTTCAGGATGCTAAGAAGGAAGCCGAGGAGATAATAAGACGTGCCACTGCCGAAGCAGAGCAGGAGAAGAGGCGCGTTAAGGACGAGGTGAAGCAGGAGATGATCTCCATTGCATCACTTATGGCACAGAAGGTCGTAGCCGAAAACATCGACATGAAGGTGCAGGACAGTCTCCTTGAGGATACATTAAAGGAAATAGGTAACGATACATGGCGAAGCTAGTTGCAAAAACCTACGGTGATGCGCTGTTTACGCTTGCTCTGGAAGAGAACAAGACAGATATCCTCTGTTCGGAGGTTGAGAGTCTTGTGTCCATACTTAAGGATAATCCGGAGCTGAAGGCGCTGATGAATCACCCCAAGATCACAAGAGAAGAGAAGCTTAAGGTAGTTGAGGATGTCTTCAAAGGCAGACTTGATGATGAGCTTACGGGATTTCTCGTGCTCCTTCTGAAGAAGGACAGGTATTCCGAACTTGACGCCATACTTGAGTACTTTACCGCAAAAGTAAAGGAATTCAAGGGTATCGGAGTAGCTTTCGTCACGAGCGCGGTCGAGCTTAGGGATGCGCAGAAGGACGAGATAAAGAACAAGCTGCTTGCCACTACCGATTACAGACAGATGGAGATGCACTATATCGTTGATAAGTCTCTTATCGGCGGAGTGATCATCAGACTGGGTGACCGCGTGGTGGATTCCAGCATACGTACCAGACTGGAAGGGATAAAGAAGGAACTGGTCCAGCTGCAGATAGCATAGGCCGGTTTTCGACAAGAATATTTAGAAAGGTTAAGGAACCATGAATTTAAGACCAGAAGAAATAAGTTCGGTTATCAAGGATCAGATCAAGCGATATGCCGATAAGCTTGAGGTCTCCGAAGTGGGTACCGTCATCCAGGTGGCAGACGGTATCGCCAGGGTTCACGGGCTTGAAAAAGCCATGCAGGGTGAGCTTCTGGAATTCCCCGGAGAAGTCTACGGCATGGTCATGAACCTGGAGGAAGATAACGTGGGTGCCGTGCTGCTCGGAGCAGAGCGCAACATCAACGAGGGCGATACGGTAAAGACTACGGGTCGTGTGGTTGAGGTGCCGGTAGGTGACGAGATGCTCGGCCGTGTCGTAAACGCACTGGGTCAGCCCATAGACGGCAAGGGTCCCATAGCGGCAACGAACTTCCGCCAGATAGAGAGAGTCGCAAGCGGCGTTATCACCAGACAGTCCGTGGATACGCCTCTTCAGACAGGTATCAAGGCTATCGACTCCATGGTGCCCATAGGAAGAGGACAGCGTGAGCTGATAATCGGTGACCGTCAGACAGGTAAGACCGCTATAGCGATCGATACGATAATAAACCAGAAGGGACAGGGGGTTAAATGTATCTATGTTGCCATCGGACAGAAAGCATCTACCGTGGCATCCATAGTGAAGACTCTCGAAGAGCACGGAGCAATGGCATATACGACCATAGTCGCAGCTACCGCTTCGGAGCTGGCACCCCTTCAGTACATAGCGCCTTATTCGGGCTGCGCAATAGGTGAAGAGTGGATGGAAAAAGGTGAGGATGTGCTGGTCATCTATGATGACTTAAGCAAGCATGCTACCGCATACCGTACACTGTCCCTGCTCCTCCGTCGTCCGCCCGGACGTGAGGCATATCCCGGCGACGTATTCTATCTGCATTCAAGACTTCTTGAGCGTGCAGCCCGCATGAACAGCGAGTACGGCGGCGGATCACTTACCGCTCTGCCTATAATAGAGACACAGGCAGGCGACGTTTCGGCATACATACCTACCAACGTTATATCGATAACAGACGGCCAGATCTATCTGGAGACCGAAATGTTCAACTCCGGTTTTCGTCCTGCTATCAACGCGGGTCTCTCCGTATCACGAGTGGGCGGTTCCGCGCAGATCAAGGCCATGAAGAAGATCGCGGGTCCCATACGTCTGGAGCTGGCTCAGTACAGAGAGCTTGCAGCTTTCTCACAGTTCGGTTCGGAGCTGGATGCGGATACAAAAGAGCGTCTGGCACAGGGCGAGCGTATACGTGAGATGCTCAAGCAGCCTCAGTACAAGCCCATGCCGGTCGAGTATCAGGTAATCATCATCTACGCGGCTACCAAGAAATATCTGCTGGATATACCTGTGGAAGACGTGCTCAGATTTGAGAGGGAGCTCTTTGAATTCATAGATACAAAGTATGCGGAGATCCCCGAATCCATACGTACGGAGAAGGAGATGAAGCCGGAGATCGAAGAGAAGCTGATCAAGGCCATCGAGGATTTCAAAAAGGATTTTTAATGAGGTATTGATGATATGGCGTCGATGAGAGACATCAAAAGACGTAAGAGCAGTATAGAGAGCACACAGCAGATCACCAAGGCCATGAAGCTGGTATCCACCGTGAAGCTGCAGCGTGCAAAACAGAGGGCGGAGCTTTCAAAGAATTATTTCAACGCCATCTACGATACTGTGACGTCCATACTGGCCAAGGCAGAAGGGATAGACCATCCGTATCTGAAGACCGGTGAGAGCGGCAAAAAAGCCGTGATACTGATCACCTCCAACAAGGGTCTGGCAGGCGGATACAATTCCAACATGATAAAGCTGGTGACCAGGGATCCGGAGTTTCCGAAGGATGATACCGTTATATATGCCATAGGTAAAAAGGGCAAGGATGCCATGAAGAGATATGGTTATGAAGTGATGACGGATTATTCGGAAGCGATAGAGGCGCCCAATTACCGTGACGGTATAAAGGTTACCTCCGAACTGCTGGAAGCCTATGAAAAAGGCGAAATAAGGGAGATATATCTGGCTTATACGAATTTCAAAAACACGGTGAGCCATGTTCCCACCCTGCTCAAACTTCTTCCCGTGGAAATGGGTGAGAAAGAAGAGACGGAAGAGGAAGCGGCTGACAAGGCATCGGAAAGCTCAGCTCCCATGAATTTCGAGCCGGAAGATGAGGAAGCACTGAACCTCATCATTCCCAAGTATGTTTCGAGTCTGGTATACGGAGCACTCATAGAGGCTCAGGCTTCCGAAAACGGAGCCCGCATGCAGGCTATGGATAACGCAACAAACAATGCGGCCGAGATGATAGATCATCTGGCACTCATGTATAACAGGGCAAGACAGGGCAAGATCACCACGGAACTGACGGAGATCATTGCCGGTGCCGATGCAATAAGCTAATCATTTACGAAAGGAAATAAAAACATGGCAGAGGAAAAGAAAGGCAGACTGACTACCATTGTCGGTGCCGTGCTTGATGTAAAGTTTGACGGAGAGCTTCCGGAAATCAACGAAGCCATCCGCATCCGCAGAAACGACGGAAGCAACCTTGTGGTAGAGGTGGCACAGCATCTCGGCGACGATACGGTACGCTGCGTAGCCATGGGGCCTACCGACGGCCTCGTTCGCGGGATGGATGCCATAGCAACGGGAAGTCCCATAACGGTGCCGGTGGGTGAGAATACCCTGGGCCGTATCTTCAACGTGCTGGGCGAGCCTATAGATAATAAGCCCGCTCCGACCGATGTTGAGTATTCACCCATACACAGACCCGCTCCCGCTTTCAAGGAGCAGTCCACAGAGCAGGAGATGCTGGAGACGGGTATCAAGGTCGTTGACCTCCTCTGTCCTTATCAGAAGGGTGGAAAGATAGGCCTCTTCGGTGGTGCCGGCGTTGGTAAGACGGTGCTCATACAGGAGCTTATCCGTAACATAGCAACCGAGCATGACGGTTTCTCGGTATTCACCGGTGTAGGTGAGCGTACACGTGAGGGTAATGACCTTTATCACGAGATGAGCGAGTCGGGCGTTATAGAAAAGACCGCCATGATCTTCGGTCAGATGAATGAGCCCCCCGGAGCGCGTATGAGAGTCGGACTTACGGGACTGACAATGGCGGAGTATTTCCGTGACAAAGGCGGCAAGGATGTGCTGCTCTTCATAGACAACATATTCAGATTTACACAGGCAGGTTCGGAGGTGTCGGCACTTCTCGGACGTATGCCTTCAGCCGTGGGTTATCAGCCCACACTCCAGACCGAGATGGGTGCTCTGCAGGAGAGGATCACATCCACAAAGAACGGTTCCATTACTTCGGTTCAGGCCGTATACGTGCCCGCCGATGACCTTACGGACCCCGCTCCGGCAACGACATTCGCGCATCTGGATGCAACGACCACGCTGTCGAGAGCAATCTCCGAGCAGGGTATCTACCCCGCAGTGGATCCGCTGGACTCCACCTCACGTATACTCGATCCCAGGATCGTCGGTGAGGAGCATTATGAAGTAGCCCGCGGAGTGCAGGCTATACTTCAGAGATACAAGGAACTGCAGGATATCATCGCCATCCTCGGTATGGACGAGCTTTCCGAAGAAGACAAGCTGGTGGTAAGCCGTGCGAGAAGAGTGCAGAGATTCCTTTCCCAGCCTTTCTTCGTTGCTACGCAGTTCACCGGTATCGAAGGAAAGTACGTGCCTATTTCCGAAACGATAAGAGGTTTCAAGGAGATACTTGCCGGGAAGCACGATGAGATACCCGAGAGTGCATTCCTTAACGCAGGAAGCATTGATGAAGTTGTAGCAAGAGCTAAATAAACAAAAAACCGCGAGGGCCGATAACAAATGGCGGAAACATTCAGATTAAAAGTGATCACCCCTGACCGCGTGTTTTACGACGGTGAAGTGGAGATGGTGGAGTTCAATACCACAGAGGGTGAGATCGGTATATATAAAAAACATGTGCCTACCACTGTGATAGTACAGCCCGGAGTGCTGGTGATCACAGAGTCGGAGGGTGTGAGGAAAGCCGCATTACATGCAGGCTTTGCGGAAGTGCTTTCCGACAGGGTCACTATCCTTGCCGAACTCATAGAGTGGCCGGAGGAGATCGATGTGGAGCGTGCGGAATCCGCGGGCGAACGTGCGAGAGAACGTATAGCAGCCAGGGGAGACGACGTGGATATGGACAGAGCCGAGACGGCGCTGAAACGATCGATCGCCAGGATCAACACATTAAAATAAATATATGCGGATAACCGCAGGGAAAACCACGGGGACGGAAGAAAACCACGGGGACGGACCTGGTGGTCCTAAAGGACCACCAGGTCCGTCCCCATGGTTTTCCCATGGTTTTCCAAAGTTTCTGTAATAAAATGAACGGAAAGAAGATAAGCAAATCGATCATAATGGTTGTTTATTGTGTGGCAGTATTTTTGCTGTCTCTTCTTTTGATGGGAAAACTCCTAAACCGCGGCAATACCGATATGACAATGGAGATGGCAGATCCCATGTATCCGCTGATCACGCTTACGATGGACGGTATGGATTACAACCAGATGCAGGGCTTTGTATGTGATATGGATCTGCCGAGGATGAGAGATCATCTGACGCCCATAGGCAGCGAGAGGAACATACAGTTTCGCATAGATACTTACGGCAATGCCATAGACAGCATATCCTACCAGCTGAGATCACTGGGGGAAGGCCGCCTGATCGAGGATACGAAGCTGTATAATTATGTAATGGCAGGGGAAGCGATCACCGGAGATATAGTACTCAAAGACCTGATAAAGAGCGGGGTGGAGTACGGTCTTAGGATAAACCTGACATTGGATAACGGTGCCGAGCTTTATTATTTTACGCATGTGATCAGGAACGATGCCTGTGATGCCGAAGCCATGCTGGATTTCGTCTATTCCTTCAGCAATGCGACCTTTACGGATGAAGCGGCCCTGAAGCTTCCGGTATATCTTGAAAGCAACGCGCAGGGCGACAATTCAAGTTTTGCAAATGTTGATATACATTCGAGCCTGTCGCAGATAAGCTGGGGCGAGCTGAATCCTGAGAAAGTGACGGGAGTCAAAGCCTCGATAAAGGAGATCGATGAGGAACTGGCTGAGATAATCCTCGATTATATGGTTTCCACGGGAGAAGAACCGGTGTATTATGAAGTAAACGAATATTTCCGCATCAGGGTCGGCGCAGAGAGGATGCATCTGCTGGATTACAACAGGAAGATGGAGCAGGTATTCGAAACCTCCAAGTCACCGGTCATAAACAGCAAGATAATACTGGGTATCGGGAAGACGGATATCAATAAAAAAGAGAGCAATGACGGAAGCCGCTTTGCTTTTGTAAATGCGAGACATCTTTTTGTCTACGATGTGATGAACAACAGGCTTTCGGACGTCTTCGGTTTTTACCACAAGGATATAAAGGACAGGCGCGAGACCTCCGACAAGCATCAGATAAAGATCATCCGCATAGATGAGCTGGGCAATGTGACCTTTGTCGTATACGGCTACATGAACTGCGGACTCAATGAAGGACGTATGGGACTGGCGGTCTATTACTATGACGCATCCCTAAACGCCGTGGAGGAAAAACAGTTCATAAGCTATGACGGCTGCTTTGAACTCCTGGATTACGAGGTTTCAAGACTGTGTTTTGTAGATACCAGAAACAGTACCTATATGATCCTCAAAGACAGGTTGCTGGAGATAAAGGACAACAACATCCATATGATAGCGGAAGGTCTGAAACTGAAAGGCTTTGCGGCATCCGATTCCTCAAGGATGGCGATATGGAGCGAGTCGTCCGATCTCTATCACTCTGACAAACTGACACTTATGGATATGCAGACCGGTGCAAAGAAGACAGTGACGGCAGAAGCGGGCGAGTTGCTTATGCCTCTTGGCTTCTTCGGAGATGATGCGATATACGGTGTGGCAAGAGCTGCGGATGTGTCAAAGGATAATGTGGGACATACTGTCTTTCCGATGTACCGGATCTGTATCGTGAACAGCCAGAATACCGTGCAGAAACAGTATGAAAACGAGGGGATATATGTTACGGAGGCCGTTTTTGAGGCAGGGATGATGAGGCTCACGCGCGTGAGAAAAGACGGCGCGGGCGGCTACACCGATGTAGCGGATGACCAGATACTGAACAATATGACCAATGCTTCCGGACGAAACATCGTCGAGACAGTCATCACCGAGAAGTACGAGACGATGGTTCAGATAGCACTTAAGAGTGAAGTAAAGACCGAGAGCCTGAAGATAATGGAACCCAGACAGGTACTGTTCGAGGGTGAGAGAAGGGCACAGCCCGAGGAAAATTTAAAGAGGGATTATTATATCCTGTACCGTTACGGACATCTTTATAAAGTGTTCGAAGATGCCTATGATGCCGTGGATGCGGCTGTGGCGGAAGGCGGGACGATCAGGAATTCAAAGAGTCAGATGATCTACCATAAGATGACCCTGCCCGTCAAGAACCAGATAATGGCGATAAAGGGAAATGCAGCCGGCTCTGCCGAGAAGAAAGGGAAGCTGGCAGCCTGTCTTGACGAGATACTGAAGTTTGAGGGAGTGCAGGATTCGAGCCGCTACAGGCTCAGTGAAGGTACTGCACCCGCGGATATCCTTTCGGGAATGATAGACAGATGTGAACCGATAGACATATCCGGCTGTATACTTGATGTAGCGGTATATTTTATAGGGAATGAAAAACCGGTATTCATGGAAACCGCGGACGGAGCTATGCTGCTCATAGGTTATAATGAGATAGCAGTAGTGGTCATGGATCCGGAAAACGGTGAAGTGTATAAGGTAAACAGAAAAGATCTGGAGAAACAGGCCGAAACGGAAGGCCTGAAGCTGCTGGCGTATGCTGTACGTGAGGAATGAGTATGTTTAAGGGAATGAGAAGAAGGATAGCGCGTGTGATAACGGGGCTGATGCTGTGCATGGTGCTGATGCCGGCTTTCGCTGTTTATGCTGACCCTGCGATAGATGATGCAAAGAAAAAAAGAGATGAAACCCAGGATCAGCTGGATGAGGTAAATGCGACTCTGGAGGAGCTGGCGGAGGAAAAAGCCGGTATCGAGGATGAGATCGATGAGATGGACGATGCCCTGGCAGAGGTGCTCGGCAGCGTGGAAGCATTAAGGATACAGACGGAGAATAAGGAAGCCGAGATATATGAGGCGGAGCTGAGGTATGACGAGGCCGTGGAGACGGAGCGGAACCAGTATGAGGCGATGAAAGTCCGGATCCGTTATATGTACGAACAGGGAGATAAGACCTACCTGGCACTGCTCATGGAATCCAAAGGCTTTGCGGATATGCTGACAAAGGCGGATTATATCGAAGAACTGTATGAGTATGACAGGAACATGCTCGCAAGCTATCAGGATACCGTAAAAGAAGTGGATGAACTGCGAACGCAGCTGGAGGAAGAGCGGCTGGAGCTGCTGGCACTTACCGCCGAGTATGAGCAGGAACAGGCTTATATGGAGGGAGTGATAGAAGAGCTGAAGAGCGTGGCTGCGGACTACAGGAGCCGCATAAACAAAGCCAAAGCCAAGGCCGGCGAGTATGCAAGGCTGATAGCACAGCAGAATAAAGAGATAAAGCGGCTTGAGGAAGAGGAGAAGAAACGCAAGGCTGAAGAGGCAAGGAAGAAGGCCGAGGAGGAAGCGAGAAAGAGACAGCAGGCCCAGGAGTCACTGGGTGATGCTCCTGAGACAAACAGGGTTTCCAACGGAAACAATACTTTTGATGTATCGGTGATATATAACTCCAAAGGCAGCCAGCTGGGCAAAAATATAGCGGCTTACGGCTGCAAGTTCATAGGCAATCCTTATGTACCGGGAGGAACCTCGCTTACGAACGGCTGCGACTGTTCGGGCTTTGTTTTCAGCATATATAAGGATTTCGGCTACAGCGTGCCCAGAACTTCGTATTCACTGAGGGGGGCGGGTAAAGAAGTAAGTGCATCAAATGCCGAACCGGGCGATGTGGTATGCTATCCCGGTCATGTCGGACTATACATAGGCGGGGGCATGATAGTTCATGCATCCACTCAGAAGACGGGTATAAAGGTTTCCTATATGAATTACAGGACGCCTATAACCATACGCCGTATCATATAGGAGATCATGGGTAAGCTGTCGGAAAAACTGGCGGAGTATGGGGAGAGCGGCAGACTGGCTTTTCACATGCCCGGACATAAAAGAAGATACAGGGGCGACGACCCCTTTTTTACCGGGTTCTATAAAAGGGACATTACGGAGATAGAGGACTTTGACGACCTGCATGATCCGGAGGGGATACTTGCGGAGCTGCAGCAGAAGGCGGCGGATTATCTGGGAGCGGAGAAGGCCTTCTATCTGGTGAACGGTTCCACTGCCGGTGTACTGGCTTCGGTCTGTTCCTCGGTTAAGCGGGGCGGCAGGCTGATAATGCAGCGTGAGTCGCACATGAGCGCCTACCACGCGGTAATGCTTCAGGACATCACGCCACTCTACCTGTACGGAGAACATGACAGCTGCGGAATACTGAGCGGCATAAGCATTGATGAGATAAAGAGCTGCGGCCCGGCAGATGCCATCTTCATAACCTCACCCACCTATGAAGGCGTGGTACTTGATGTGAAGGTCATTGCCGAATACGCGCATTCCGCCGGGATGAAGCTGATAGTGGATGCGGCGCACGGGGCGCATTTCGGTATGGGCGGCATATTTCCGCAGAATGCGCTGAGGCTGGGTGCCGATTACGAGACAGTGAGCGTACACAAGACCATGTATGCACCTACGCAGACGGCGCTGCTGGGACTTCGTGAAGCGGCGGACGCGGATACTGTATCGGCCTATCTGGACATATTCCAGAGCTCGTCTCCTTCATATCCGCTGATGGCGGGCATAGAGGAGAGCATAGAGCTGGCGGAGAAGACCGGCACGGAGGAGATGCTTGACTGGCAGAAGCTGCGGCGCGGCATAGAGGAGGCCTGCAGGGATCTGGAGCATTTTGTGATCAAGAGCATGGAAGGCGCAGATCCGTATAAGCTCACGATACTGATGAAGGGACATGCCGGAGGCTGTCTTGCAGCCGACATATTAAGAGAGAGATATGATATAGAGACTGAGATGGCACTGCCTTCGTATATGCTGCTCATCTTAAGCATGGCCGATGAAAAAGAGGATTATGAGCGGCTGGTCAGGGCGCTTCATGAAATGGATAAGGAAGCGGGCTTTGAAGCCGATACTTATGACGGTGCACCGCCGCACCCGCTTATCGACAGAAAGCCGTCGGAGGCTTTCGGACGAGGCTTCAGAAGGCTTCTGCCCGGTGAGGCCGTGGGCGGGATAAGTGCGGGAATGGTAGTGGCTTATCCGCCGGGAAGGCCGGTGACGGTGCCGGGTGAAGTGATAACGGATGAAGTGAGAGCCTGTGTTGAAAGCCTCGCCGCGCATGGTGTAAAGCTGCGGGGGATCGATAAGGATATGAGGATAAGAGTGTTATGAGACTGTTTTGTCTGATGGGGAAAAGCGCTTCCGGTAAGGACAGCATATACAGGGAACTGCTTAAGGATGAGAACCTTTCACTGGAGCCTTATGTGATATACACGACGCGGCCCATAAGAGAAGGGGAAGAGGACGGAAGGGAATATCACTTTACCGATGTGGAAGGCATGGAAAAGCTGAAGGCCGAGGGACGTGTGATAGAGTCGAGAGTGTATCATACCGTGCACGGAGACTGGTATTATTTTACCGCAGACGACGGCAGGGAGCATAAAAAAGACTGCTTGATTATTGGTACGCTTGAAGTGTATAATAAAATCAAGGTGTATTATGGCGAGGAGAATGTGATCCCCCTTTATATCACGGTTGATGACGGGGTAAGGCTTGAACGTGCACTTGAACGCGAACGCGCTCAGAAGGAGCCCAGATATGCCGAGATGTGCAGGCGTTTTCTTGCGGATGAGGCGGATTTTTCCGCGGAGAAGATCCGTGAGGCCGGCATTGCTGTCGTTTATGAGAATGACGACTTAAGCACGTGTCTTGAGAAGATAAAGGAACGCATTGCCCGGGGGTGAGGCTATGGACACACTTAAGATAAACCAGCTGACCCAGCCGATGCAGGTACAGGAGACTAAGGCGGTACCTGAAGGAGACGGCAGTTTCAAGTTCATGCTGGCCTCCCATATACAGGAAGGGGAACTGCAGGAGAAACTCACCACGCTCATGAGTGAGATCACCGCGCAGGGCGAGAAGCTGGGCAAGAAAAAAGACATACGCGATATGAAGAAGTACCGCAGTCTCATAAAGGAATTCATGAACGAGATAGTAAACCGCTCGCATGAATTCTCCAGGGAGAATTTTCTGGATAAACGCGGGCGCCACAGAGTATACGGCATAGTAAGGCTTGTGGACGAAAACCTGGATGCGCTGGCACAGGAACTTGTCAAGGAAGAAAAGGACCATATGGAGATACTGTCAAAGATAGGTGAGATCAGGGGACTGCTCCTGGATCTGTTCACTTAGAAAGGAGCCGGCATGGCAGGATTTGCGGATATAATAGGACAACAGCAGATAAAAGACCAGCTGCAGGCATCCATCGCTGCGGGCAAGGTGTCGCATGCCTATATCCTGTACGGAGAGGTGAGGAGCGGCAAGGAATTTGTGGCAAAGGTATTTGCACAGGCTCTGCAGTGCGAATCCCCGCTCGTGGATGAGAAAGGCTTTGCCGAACCCTGCGGCAGCTGTCATTCATGTTCACAGGCGATGAGCGGCAATCACCCCGACATCATCTATGTTCAGCATGAGAAGCCCAATACCATAGGCGTGGATGATGTAAGGAACGGTATCATCGAGACCGTGCAGATAAAGCCTTACAGTTCAAAGTATAAGATCTATGTGATAGAGGAAGCGGAGAAGATGACGCCGCAGGCACAGAATGCTCTCTTAAAGACTATCGAGGAGCCGCCTGCCTATGTGGTGTTTTTGATACTTACGAGTTCCACGGAGAGTCTGCTTCCAACCATCGTCAGCCGTTGCGTGACTCTTACCATGAAGCCGGTAAGGGATGATGAGATGCGCAGATACCTGATGGATAATCTCCACGTGCCCGAGAGCAGGGCAGAGATCTGCATAGCTTTTGCAAGGGGCAATGTGGGACGTGCAAAAGCCCTGGCATCGAGCGAGGACTTTGACAAGATAAGGGTCAGCGCCCTTTCCCTTTTAAAGAACATAAGGGAGATGGATACCGTGGATATCCTTGATACACTCAAGGCTATCAGGGAGTTCGGCTTCGACATAAACGATTATCTGGATATAATGGCGGTCTGGTACAGGGATATACTGCTGTTTAAGGCGACCCATGACTTAAACCACCTGATATTCAGGGATGAAATACAGAGTATACAGAAGGTAGCGCAGTACAGCGACTATGAAGGCATAGAGGAGATAATGCAGGCACTTGAGACAGCAAAGAGCCGTCTGAAGAGCCAGGTATCCTACGAGCTTACCATGGAACTGCTGCTGCTTACCATCAAGGAGCATTGAGGATATGAAAACAATAGTAGGCATCAGGTTCAATACCGGAGGAAAGGTTTATTTCTTTGATCCTGCGGGACTGGACATAGAGCGCGGTATGCATGTGATAGTTGATACCGCAAAGGGAATGGAGTACGGAACGGCTGTAGACCGTATCAGGGACATAGAGGATGAAAAAGTAAAAGCACCCCTGAAGCCTGTACTGCGGATAGCAACCGAACGTGATGACAGGCAGAATGAGGAGAACCGCGAAAAAGAAAAGGAAGCGGTGCGGATCTGCAAGCAGAAGATAAAAGAGCACGGCCTGGAGATGAAGCTCATAGAAGTGGAGTATACCTTTGACAGGAGCAAGATCATCTTCTATTTCACGGCCGACGGAAGGGTCGATTTCAGGGAGCTGGTAAAGGATCTGGCTTCTCTTTTCCACACAAGAATAGAGCTGAGGCAGATAGGTGTACGCGATGCTACCAGGATGATAGGCGGCATAGGTACCTGCGGCCGCGAGCTGTGTTGCCATGCATATATGACGGATTTCATACCCGTATCCATCAAGATGGCAAAGGAGCAGAACCTGTCCCTGAATCCCGGCAAGATCTCGGGTATGTGCGGAAGGCTTATGTGCTGTCTGCAGTACGAGGCGGATACCTATGCATACCTTAACAGGAATCTGCCTGGCAACGGCGATACCGTGACCACACCGCTCGGCATCGAAGGCAAGGTGGCCAGCGTGGATGTGCTGAGGCAGCGTGTAAAGGTCATAGTGGAAGAGGACGATTCCAGAGAGATAGAAGAGTATCATGTAGACGAGCTGAAGTTCATCAAGCGCCGCAAGGGGAAAAAGGATAATGACGACTTAAGCGAAGAAGAGCTTAAGGAGCTGAAGAAGCTCGAGGCGGTGGATGAGCCGGAGGCTGAGGAAAAGCCTGCAAGACAGAGGGGCGAAAAGAAGGATATGCGGGAAAACCGCGAAAAGAAGGATAACCGGGAGAACAGAAACAACCGGGAAGGCAGGGAGAATAAGGAAAGGCGCGATAACAGAGAAAACCGCGAGAACAGAGATAACAGAGAAAACCGTGACAACCGTGAGAACCGTGAAGGCGGGGAAAAGCGGGATAACGGTGATAATAAAGAAAACAAAAAGAAGGGCAACTGGAAGAAGAACAGACGCGGCGACAAAAAGCAGGGCGACAGGCCGCAGGGAGATAAGCCCCAGGGAGAGAAACAGCAGACTGAGCGGCCGCGCTCTGACAGACAGGCTGAAAGGCCGGAGAAGAACAGTGATGGCTGAGATGAGCTTCGTTCATGAAGGAGAGAGAGTCGATGATCTGCAGATATCGGGACTCTCTATCATCCAGAATCCCGCAGCTTTCTGTTTCGGAATGGATGCTGTACTGCTTTCGGGTTTTGTGCGGGTAAAGCCCGGAGAAGAAGTACTGGACATGTGTACGGGAAACGGCATACTTCCGCTGCTTTTGTCAGCCAAGACCGCAGCAAAGAGTATATGCGGGATAGAGATACAGGAGGAGAGCGCGGATCTGGCATGCAGAAACGTGGAGATGAACGGTCTTTCGCAGCGTGTCCGGATAGTATGCGGAGACATAAAGGAGGCAGGAGAGTATTTCAGACCTGCTTCTTTTGATGTTGTAAGCTGCAATCCTCCGTATATAGCGGGCGGCAGGGGACTGAAGAATCCGGATGATGCAAAAAATATCGCAAGACATGAGATACTCTGCGACTTTAACGATGTATGCGCCGCAGCGGTACTAATGCTGAAAGACGGCGGCAGGTTTTGCATGGTACACAGACCGGAGCGTGTGCCGGAGCTGATACGCGCACTTTCGGCACACAGGCTCGAATGCAAGCGCATGAGATTTGTGCATCCCTATGCCGACAGGGAGCCGGCCATGGTGCTGATGGAAGCCGTAAAAGGCGGAGGCCTGGGAGCACGCATAGAAAAGCCGCTGATAATATATGAGAGTGAAGGCGTGTATTCGGCCGAGATAAGGGAGGATTACGGTTTTTGAACGGTACATTATATCTGTGTGCAACACCGATAGGCAATCTCGGGGATATAACCGGGAGGGTGCTGCAGACGCTAAACGAAGCCGACATGATAGCCTGCGAGGATACCAGGGGGAGCCTCAGGCTCCTCTCGCATTTTGACATACATACTCCCATGACCAGCTATCATGAGTTCAATAAATACGACAAGGCACATACCATCATAGGGATGCTCAAGGAAGGAAAAAACGTGGCGCTTATCACCGATGCGGGAACGCCCGTGATATCCGATCCCGGGGAAGTGCTGGTGCGCATGTGCCGCGAGGAAGGGATAAACGTGACTTCTCTGCCCGGACCCTGCGCCTGTATCACGGCTCTCAGTCTTTCCGGCATACCCGGGAGACGTTTCTGTTTCGAGGGTTTCCTTCCTCATGATAAAAAGGAACGTGCCTTTGTGCTGACAGAGCTTAAGAGAGAGAGCAGGACCATCATACTCTATGAGGCGCCGCATCATCTCAAGGCAACGCTCTCAGTGTTATATGAGACTCTCGGAGACAGAGAGATCGCGATCTGCAGGGAACTGACAAAACGCTTTGAGGAAGTAAAGCTGACCACACTTTGTGAGGCGCTTGGGTTTTATGAGGAAAACGAGCCGAGGGGCGAATACGTGCTGGTGGCAGCCGGCCGGGATCCGGAAGAGGCTGCAAGTGAGGAACGCAGAAAATATGAGGAGCTTACTATAGAAGAACATGTAAAACAATATGAGGACGGCGGGATGGATCACAAGGCCGCGATGAAGCAGGCGGCGCTGGATAGGGGCATTCCCAAAAGAGAGATCTATAATGCTTTACATAAGACTTGACAAATATAGTATGCATCAATATACTTGGACGCGAGGGGAAAGTTTAGCAACTTGCATAGGAGAGAAATAGACATGTTAGAAAAAATATCCGAGCTGATAATAGAACAGCTGCATCTTTCGGAAGGAACAGTGATCACTGAAGATACCGATTTTATGAACGATCTGAGAGCTGATTCGTTTGAGCTGATGGAGCTTGTAATGGCGCTGGAGGAAGAGTACGGACTGAAGATCGAAGACGAGGATCTTGAGAAGTTCAAGACAGTCGGAGATGTTATGGAGTACTTACGCGCACAGGGTATCGAGCTGGAGTGATGCATTCTCTGCATCATGAACAAGGAAAAGAAAAATCCTCTCTGTCCGGGAGGGTTTTTATTGTATAGGAACACGCTTTGAGCGGAACGATGTGAAAAGGAGTATGGTATATGGAAAGGATAATGACCAACAGACTTGACCGTGCATACAGCATGTACCACGCGGAACTGGAGAATGCCGCTCTCAGGGTGCTGCGTTCCGGCTGGTATATAATGGGCAGGGAACTGGAAAAGTTCGAAAAGGATTTTGCGGCATATTGCGGGGCATCGTACTGCAGCGGTACGGGAAACGGCCTGGATGCGCTGTATCTGTCCTGCAGGGCGCTGGGCATAGGAGAAGGCGACGAGGTGATAGTCCAGGGCAATACCTTTATCGCAAGTGTTATGGGTATAAGCATGACGGGCGCCACTCCGGTCTTTGTGGAGCCGGATGAGTATTATCAGATAGATGCCGACAGGATAGAGGAAAAGATAAGTGATAAGACAAAAGCCGTGATGGTGGTACATCTCTACGGACAGACAGCCTGCATGGACAGGATCACCGCGATCTGCGAAAAGCACGGGCTGAAACTTATAGAGGACTGCGCACAGTCTCACGGAGCGGGATATAAGGGGAAGATGAGCGGAACCTTCGGCAACGCGGGCTGTTTTTCTTTTTATCCTTCCAAGAATCTGGGAGCTTTCGGTGACGCCGGGGCGGTGATAACGAATGATAAGGAAACCGACAGACGTGTGCGGATGCTCAGGAATTACGGCAGCGAGAAAAGATATTACAATGAAGAGGTCGGGATAAACTCACGTCTCGATGAGCTGCAGGCGGCACTTCTGGACATAAGGCTTTCACATATAAGGACGCTTACCATGGAACGCAAGGCTAAAGCCGAGCGCTATCTTAAGGAGATCGACAATCCGAAGATCATACTGCCCAAGACCAGAGAGGGTGCGGAGCACGTATATCACCAGTTTGTGATCAGATGCGAGAGCAGGGACGAGCTGGCAGCCTACTTAAGTGAGCGGGACATAGATACCATCATACACTATCCCGTACCGCCGCATCTGTCAAAGGCCTATGCTTACCTGGGGATAAAGAAGGGAAGCCTGCCGATAACCGAGAAATATGCGGATACCGTGCTGTCGATCCCCATGTATATCGGTATCACGGAGGAAGAACAGGAAAGAGTGATAGAGGCGCTGAACGCTTATGTTTAAAGGCGGTATAGATGAAAAGCTAATGCCAAAGGGCGTTGGGATCATCATAAAGACCATAGAGGAAGCCGGTTACGAAGCTTATGCGGTCGGCGGCTGTGTGCGTGACTGCCTGATCGGCAGACAGCCTGCGGACTGGGATATCACGACCTCGGCACTTCCGCAGGAGGTAAAAAAACTTTTCAGAAAAACCGTTGATACCGGGATTAAGCACGGTACGGTCACGGTGCTCTTAAAAGAAAACGGAAAGCTGTCTTCCTATGAGGTGACGACCTACCGCATCGACGGCGAATACGAGGACGGGCGTCATCCGAAGGAAGTCAGCTTTTCAAAGAATCTGGAAGAAGACTTAAAACGCAGGGATTTTACGATAAATGCCATGGCCTGGCATCCGCAGCGCGGACTGGTGGACCTTTTCGGCGGAGCAGAGGATCTGGAAAAAAAGCTGATCCGCTGTGTGGGAGATCCGTATGAGCGCTTCTCAGAGGATGCGCTGAGGATGATGAGGGCAGTGCGTTTCGCCGCACAGCTCGGAGGCAGCATACATGAGGATACAGTCCGGGCTATACGGGAGCTTTCGGATAATATAGAAAAGGTGAGTGCCGAGCGCATACGTGTGGAAGCAGAAAAGCTTCTCGTAAGCGCTAATCCGGCAATGTTCAGGCTTTTTTACGAGTACGGGCTGACTGCTCATTTTCTCCCGGAATTTGATGAATGCATGAAGACTGCGCAGGAGACGCCGCATCACTGCTACAGTGTGGGCGAGCATATACTGCACAGCCTGGAAAGCATCAATACTGCGGCACTTTCGGAAGAGTCGGGGGATGCTTACGAGAGAGACCTTAAGGTACTCAGGATCGCCATGCTTTTGCATGATATAGCAAAGCCTCTGATGAAGACCATCGATGAAAAAGGAATATGCCATTTCAAGGGGCATCCGAAAAAAAGTGCGGAGATGGCCGATGAGATACTTAAGAGGCTTAAGTATGACAACGATACGATAGGCAGGGTAAAGAAGCTTATCGAGTTCCATGACGATCGGACGGAAGCGGACAGACGCCTGATGCGGCGCTTTGTGAACAGGGCGGGAAGGGATGCTTTTCCCCTGATATTTTATGTGCAGGAAGCTGATGTCCTGGCGCAGAGCACATATCACCGCGAGGAAAAACTGGCCCGTTTATACAGGATCCATGCTATGTGGAGAGAGATAGAGGATAACGGCGAGTGTGTGGAAATGCCGCAGCTGGCCGTAAAGGGTGCGGATCTGATAGCAGCCGGCGTGAGCCCGGGACCCGCCATGGGAGCGGTCCTTGCGGAAATGTTAAAGGACGTGCTGGAAGAGCCGGAACACAATACGAAAGAGTATCTGCTTGAACACTATGTCGGTAAAAAGTAAGAAAAACAGAATACCGAAGGTTTTGGGCTTCATGTGCGCGGGGCTGATGCTTTCGGCCTGCGCGGGTCAGACTCCTGCGCCGCAGCCGGAGCAAACGGCGGAGACCGGATTTGTGCCGGCACTGGCCGGAAACTATGACTCCATAGATACCGCACTGGTCGTGCGGAAAGATCTGCAGAATGGTACCATTACTTTTCTGAATACCGAACTCGGTAAAAAATACACACTTTCCTATGACGGCGCCACTTCCTATGCTGACAAATATTCGCAGCCGATAAGCCTTGCCCAGGTAGATATCGGGAGTATGGCGGATGTTACTTTCATGCACGGAAGGAAAAGACTGAATTCGCTGAAGCTATCCGCGGAGGCTTTTATCTACGACAATGTGAAGGGCTTTTCAGCCGAAAACGGCAGGAACATCACTCTGGGCGGCGAGCTGTACAGCTTAAGCAGGGACCTGGTGGTGATGACCGATACAGGCTTGGCCGAACTCATGGACATAAACGGCATGGACAGGCTGAGGATCACGGGCATGGATCATACCGTGTACGGAATAGTGGTGGAAGAAGGCCACGGCTATCTGAGGCTTACCGGGAGCGATCATTTTAACGGGGGCTGGATACAGATAGGAGATAATCTGGTCAGCCAGATACAGCCCGATATGCTGCTGGCGGTACCGGAGGGAGATTATCCCGTAACTGTTTCGCACAGAGGTTCATCGGGAACAGAAAATATATCGGTGAAGGAAGGGCAGGAAATAAGCCTGGATGTGAGCAGATGGGTGAGCGAACCCGAGTACGGTTCCATCATCTTTACCGTGATCCCTGAGGATGCAAGAGTATATATTGACGGGGAGAAGACAGATACAAGCGACAAAGTAAGGCTTTCCTACGGCATACATCAGATGGTTGCCGCCGCAGACTCTTATGTGACGGTGAGCAGATATATAAAGGTCGGTTCCGAACTGGCCAACTTAAATATTATACTGGAGAAAGATCCGGCAGCATCGGCTTCGGAGAATAAAACAGAAGCAGCAGCCACGCCCACGCCGACACCGGCGCCCACAGAGGCTCCGCAGGGCAATACGGTGGAACTGATAGATGTGGCAGCCACGCCCACGCCCACACCGGTCCCGGCAGCAGATGCCAAGGATGCGGTCACGGTAGGCCAGTACAGGGTTTATATAGATGCCCCCACGGATGCGGAAGTATACAAGGATGGCATATATCTTGGGATCTCCCCGGTATCCTTTGTCAGAGAGCCGGGAAATTACGTGATAACCTTAAGGAGGAGCGGCTATCATACCAGAAGCTATACCATCAGCGTAGCGGCGGAAGAATCGGATCTGAACTACTCGTTTTCCGAGTTAGACCCGATAGATTAAGGGTTTTTGAGATTTCAATATGTAAAAACTCTGAAAATAGGCGCTTTTTTTACGCTAATTTGCTAAAAATATCACAAAACAGGCACTTTGTTACCATATATTGTGTCTGTCCACTTGACAAATAACCAAAAACCTACTATAACGTTTAAAGTAGCTTTTTAAAGCGAAACATCAATAAAAACATAAAAGGAGATAGTAAAATGAACAAAACAGAATTAGTTGCAGCAATCGCAGATAAGGCAAAACTTACAAAGAAGGATGCAGAGGCAGTTGTTAACGCATTCACAGAGACTATCACAAAAGAGCTCAAGAAGGGCGGAAAGGTTTCACTCGTTGGCTTCGGTACTTTCGAAGTAACCAAGAGAAGCGCTCGTACAGGCCGCAACCCTCAGACCGGCGCTACCATGAAGATCGCTGCTTCCAAGGCTCCCAAGTTCAAAGCTGGTAAGGCTTTCAAGGATGCTCTTAACTAATTAAACGTTACATTGAGAGATAAGGGGAGAGCGTTGAGCTCTCCCTTTTTTTGAGGACCGGTCCCGTGTCCTTTAATTACAGTCGGAAAGGAAATATCATGAGACTTGACAAATTTCTGAAGGTATCGCGTCTTATCAAGCGCCGTACGGTGGCCAATGAGGCCTGCGATGCGGGGCGTATCATGATAGGCGACCGTGTGGCCAAGGCTTCCGCGGAGGTAAAGGCGGGCGATATCATAACCATAGGCTTCGGAAACAAGGAGACCAGAGTGAGGGTCTTAAAGATCCAGGACAGCGTAAAAAAAGAGGATGCCGAGGGCATGTTCGAATACCTTTAACAGGCGGTTTTTGCTTGAAGTAAAGGGCGTTATATGTTAATATCGTTCTGTACGTAAAAACATATAAAGGAGATACAGACATGGCTTTTGGAACAGGCACCAAATGTGTACAGGCAGGTTATAAGCCCGGCAACGGGGAACCCAGACAGATACCCATCGTTCAGTCTACGACATTCAAGTATGACACCAGTGAGGACATGGGAAAGCTTTTTGATCTGGAGGCCAGCGGATATTTCTATACAAGGCTCCAGAATCCGACCAATGACTATGTGGCAGCAAAGATAGCAGCTCTTGAAGGAGGAAGCGCAGGCATGCTCACTTCCTCGGGACAGGCGGCTAATTTCTTTGCGCTTTTTAATATATGCGAATGCGGCTCGCATATCGTGGCATCGTCCTCGATATACGGAGGCACCTTCAATCTGATCGCAGTTACCATGGCGAAGATGGGCATAGAGGTGACTTTCGTATCACCGGACTGCAGCGAAGACGAACTGAATGCGGCATTTAAGGAGAACACCAGGGCGGTATTTGGCGAGACTATCGCCAATCCCGCGCTTACGGTGCTTGATATCGAGATGTTTGCAAAAGCGGCACATGCTCACGGCGTGCCCCTTATAATAGACAATACCTTCCCTACACCTGTTAACTGCAGGCCCATAGAGTGGGGAGCGGACATCGTTACACATTCCACGACAAAGTATATGGACGGTCACGGTGCGGCAGTAGGCGGTGCCATCGTGGATTCCGGAAAGTTTGACTGGATGGCCCACAAGGAGCTGTTCCCCGGTCTTACCACTCCGGATGAGTCCTATCACGGCATCACCTATGCTGAGAAATTCGGCCTCGGAGGAGCTTTTATCACAAAGGCTACCGCACAGCTCATGAGGGATTTCGGCTGCATACAGGGCCCACAGAACGCCTTCCTGTTGAATCTCGGACTGGAAAGCCTGCATGTGCGTATGCCCAGGCATGTCGAGAACGGAACGGCTGTTGCGGAGTTCCTTTCGGCAAACGACAAGGTGGCAAAGGTAAGCTATCCCGGCTTAAAGAGCGATCCCTATTACGAAAGGGCAATGAAGTATTTCGGCTGCGGAGGCTGCGGTGTGGTGAGCTTCGAGGTGAAAGGCGGCAGGGCTGCGGCTGAGAGCGTGATGAAGAAGCTTAAGCTGATCGCTATAGAGACTCATGTTGCAGATGCCAGAAGCTGCTGCTTAAATCCCGCTACTTCCACCCACCGTCAGATGACGGACGAACAGCTGGAGGCAGCAGGCATACCTGCAGGGCTTATACGTGTTTCCTGCGGTCTGGAAGATAAGGAAGATCTGATAGCGGATCTTGAACAGGCTCTTAAGTAAGAGTCATAAAGGAGAAGGTATATGATATTTGTAAATCAGGCGGGTTACTCTGAGAAGGGCGTGAAGCGTGCGACCATCACGTCCTCCTCACGATACGAACTGCACGCTAAAGACGGCAGTGTCGTAAAAAGCGGGGAAGTCTCCCTCTCCTTCGATGAGAACTGCGGATGTGATGCGGGACTCATTGATTTCAGTGATATCACAGTGGCGGGAACATATTATTTCACCGACGGTGAAGGTAATAAGAGCTGCAGCTTCGTGATAGCGGATGATCATTATGATGAAGCCCTTACAGCTGCGATCAAGATGTTTTACTACCAGCGATGCGGTATGGAGCTGGAGGAAAAGTACGCAGGCAGATTCAAAAGGAAAGCCTGCCATGTCTGTGATGCTTTTGATCTGTTAAATCCCGACAGAAAAGTAAAGATGCACGGAGGCTGGCATGATGCCGGCGATTTCGGAAGATACGTGACGGCTGCGGCTGTAGCTGTTGCGCATCTTTTATACGGTTTTGAGCTGGAGAGAAGGGAACTTACCATCGATGTGAACATACCCGAGAGCGGAGGAAAGTATCCGGATCTGCTCGCAGAGTGCAGGTATGAGCTGGACTGGATGCTTCTGATGCAGGAAGAAGACGGCGGGGTACATCATAAATGCACCTCTCTGAAATTCTGTGATTTCATAATGCCTGCGGATGATGATCTGCCCGTTACGGTCACTCCGGTATCAAGCCTGGCGACCGCGGATTTTGCTGCGGTGATGCTGCTGGCAGCAAGGGTTTATAAGGAATTTGACGAGGAATATGCCGGAGTGCTGAAAGCTGCGGCATTAAAATCCTGGCAGTGGCTGATCGATAATCCGGCCTTCATCTTCGAAAATCCGAAGAACGTACTTACCGGTACATATTATGACAGATGTGATGCGGATGAGCGTGTATGGGCGGCTATGGAAGTATACAGGAGTGAGAAGGATGAGAAGGCGAAATATGTCATCCTCGATACCATGGAACTGAAGCTGAACATGACGGCTCTCGGCTGGGCCGATGTAGGCGGCTTTGCTTCGCTCTGCTGTCTGATGGGCGGTGAGGAAGTATTCGGTACCGACCTGTATAACAGGCTGAAGATCAAGTGGATGGATGAGGCTGACAGACTAAAAGCGCTTTCGGAGAGCAGCGCTTTCGGACTGACGCTGCGTCCGAGAGAATTCACCTGGGGCAGTAACATGGTGGTACTGATGAACGCGATGATACTCTGCTATGCTCACGAGATGAGCGGTGACAGCTCCTACCTGGAGGCTGCAAAGGCACAGCTGGATTACATCTTCGGCAGAAATGCCATGGATGTGAGCTATGTGACCGGCATAGGCGAGAAGGCTTTCAGGGATCCGCATAACAGACCCGGCATTGCTGACGGCATAGATGATCCCATACCCGGTTTCGTATCGGGCGGGCCTAACTTCAGACCCTGTGACGAGGCAGCCAATCCCGGGAACATGGGCGATAAACCTGCAATGTGCAGATATGCGGATAACAAGCTTTCTTATTCGACCAACGAGATAACCATATACTGGAACTCACCGCTGGTATTTGTATTAGGATATATAAAAAAGATCTGTTCAAAACACCGCGAGGCTTAGTGCGGCGATCCTGTTTACATCATAAAAGAGGAGGTTACGTATGAGATTTGAAAAAGAAGCAAATGCGCTCATAGTGCGCGATGAAGCAGAGTGCCTGCGAATAGAGCCCTGGGGGAAGAATGCCCTGAGACTCCGTGCAACTCAGAGGACGGCTTTTACGGGTGAAGACCGTGCCCTTAGCGAGAAGATCGAAAAGGGAACGGCTGATATAAAGATAGGTGAAAAGACTGCCTCCATAAGCAACGGCAGGCTGCGCGCCGCAGTCAATCCTTCGGGAATGATAGAATTCTTCAAAGATGATGAAAGAGTACTCTACGAATATAACAGATTTTACGGAGAGCCTCTGACAAAGGAGAGCAGATGCCTGAAAGTAAAGGCCAGGGAATTTACCGGGCTGGCTTCGGATTCCTTCAGGCTGGCCGTACGTTTTGAAAGAAATGAAGATGAGAAGATTTTCGGCATGGGACAGTACCAGCATCCTTTTCTGGACCTCAAGGGCTGTATGCTGGAGCTGGCACAGCGTAATTCACAGGTGAGCATACCCTTCGCCCTTTCATCAAAGGGCTACGGCTTCCTCTGGAACAATCCGGCCAGCGGCCGTGTTTCCTTCGGAAAGAACCTGACCGAATGGATAGCCGATGAATCGAAGGAGATGGATTACTGGATTACCGTGGATGATACGCCTGCGGCTATCGTCAAAAACTATACCGAGGTTGTGGGACGAGCTCCGGTACTCGGCAGCGAATACCTGGGTTTCTGGCAGTGCAAGCTCAGATACCGTACTCCGGAAGAAGTACTGGCTGTGACCAGGAGATACAAGGAGATGGGCATACATCTGGACGTGATGGTAATAGATTTCTTCCATTGGCCTTATCAGGGAAGCTGGCGTTTCGACGAGAAATACTGGCCCGAGGACAAGGTAAAAGCCATGGTCGATGAGCTGCATGCAGACGGCACTAAAGTGATGGTATCCGTATGGCCTTCTGTAGACAAGCGCTGCGAGAATTACGAAGAAATGCTTGCAAAGAACATGCTGATGCGTACCGACAGGGGTACCATAGAAACCTATGATTATCAGGGAGAATGCGCGACTCTCGATACCTTCAATCCCGAGGCACGTGCATTTGTATGGAACAAGCTGAAAGAAAACTACAAAAAATACGGCATAGACCTGTTCTGGCTGGATAATGCCGAACCGGACAGCGCTGTATATCAGTTCGACAATCTGCGTTACTATACCGGACGCAGCGCCGAAGTAGGCTGCGAATATGCCAAGAACTATCTGAGGATCGTAGCGGACGGCACGACAGAGGACGGCGGAGAAGTACCCCTTTCCCTTATCAGATCCGCATGGGTCGGCTCGCAGAAATACGGAGCCCTGCTCTGGAGCGGCGATATACCTTCAACCTTTGAAGCCTTCAGAGACCAGCTTACCGCGGGTCTTAACACCGGTATAGCAGGCATTCCCTGGTGGACGACCGACATCGGCGGCTTCATGACCGACGACGTAAACGATCCCGATTTCGTGGAACTGCTGCTGAGATGGTTCGGCTTCGGCGTATTCTCACCCGTAATGAGACTGCACGGCGACAGAGGACCGAGAGACATACCCACACTTGACGACCGCGATTTCGGCGGCGGCTATCTCTTTACCGGCCAGCCCAACGAGATATGGAGCTACGGCGAAGAAGCCGAAGCCATAATGAAAAAGTACATCGAGCTGCGCATGAGTCTTAAAGACTATACCGCAGGCCTCATGAAGGAAGCCGCCGAAAACGGCTCCCCCGTTATACGTACGATGTTCTACGAATTCCCCGACGACAAAAAATGCTGGGAACTCGATGACCAATACATGTTCGGCCCCTCCTACCTCGTAGCACCCATATTCAAACTGGGCCAGCGCAGCCGTGAAGTCTACCTGCCCGCAGGCAAATGGGAAGACATCAACAGCGGCCGGATCCTCGAGGGAGGCCGCAGCATAACCGCCGACGCCCCCATAGACATCATACCCGCCTACAAAAAACTCTGACAGGGACGGCCCTGTTGCCCTTGTTACGTAATCTCAAAGGTCGAAAGATCGTTCATTGCAAGACACGCTCCCGCTTGGGTTCGGACTCGCAGCGGTGCTAAACTCGCAGTTCGCCTGCAGCTCCTGCTCATTAAGCACCGGCGGCCTCACACAGTCTTGCACTGAAGCGATCTTTCGACTTTTTTGATTATTCCCGACAGATGGGGACAAAACAGGGCCTGTTTCCGACTGGAGACTATAAGAAACAAAACGACAGACACAGACCCGCGGGCGATTAAGTTCTGCGACTTAGTGTAGCACTTAGCGAAAACGAGCAACATATCCCGGACGGATCAACTCCCCGCAGGGGACGTTGAGAGTCCGGGATAGTTTTGTTGCGACGTTTGAGCTTATGTGCGGAACGACTTAGCAGGACTTAATGCCTGCGGACTGTGTCGTGCGAGATGTAAAATAGATAAGGCGGGACGGACCCGGATTTACTCCCAGCTGTCGAGGAATTCGCGGAAGTCTTCTCTGGCGGCGTCCATACGTATGGGGTCCTGTGTGTTGAGGGCCTGTTCGAAGAGACGGATGTGGTATTCTATTATTTCGCGGTCTTCGCCGAAATGTTCTTCGTAGAGACGCTCGCCCTTAGAGAGGAGCAGTTTGTTGTGCTCCTGTTCACGGGGAGGGATCTTCAGATAGGAGAGTTCTTCCATGCGCTTCTCGATCTCTTCGTCGGTCATGTCTACATCGCGGCCTTTGAGTATCTGTTTGGTGACGAAGCCCGTGGAATGAACTTTTACCTGTACCTCGAGGATGGAGTTGACGTCATAGGTGTAGGTGACATCGAAACCGCTGTCCTTTTTCTTTCCGGGGGGCAGGTCGATATCGAGGAAGCCCAGTTCCAGATTGTTTTTGGCAAAGCGGCTCTCACCCTGCAGGACGTTCACGTGTATGGAAGTCTGGTTATCATGCAGGGGATAGAGTGTCTCCGTGCGGCTGGCGGGGATGGTGGTGCCCCTTTCGATGATGGGGCATACATGTCCCGATTCAAAACGTCCGTCTTCACGTTCTACGGAGATCTCAGTGCTTAAGGTGAAAGGACACACATCGGTAAGTATCACTTCTTTGACGGCATCCTTGCGCTCCTTCATTGCGGCCTGTATCGCAGCACCGAGGGCTATGGCCTCGTCGGGATGCACTGAGGTATCGGGAAGGGCCATGAAAAGCCTGGCTACCAGATGTTTTACTATCGGAAGCCTGGTGGCACCGCCGACCATCACGACCTTGTCTATCTCTTTCAGCTTTATCTTGGCATCGGAGAGTGATCTGCGGATGGGTATGCGGATGCGCTCAAGGAGATCCTCGCATTTTTTTTCAAGGGTATCCAGGGAAATGGTGGTCTCCATGACTGTATCGTTTATATTGCAGCTCATGGTCACGCTCTTTTCGCGTTCGAACATGAGCTTTGCGGTCTCTGCCTGTTTGCGGATATAGCCGAGAGTTTTTTCATCGAGTGCGGATATATCCACGTCATATTTTTTTTCTATGCGGTTTAAATAGATGTCGTTTAATATGCGCGTGAAGTCCTCGCCGCCGAGATAATTGTCGCCTGCAACTGCTTTAACTTCCAGTATGGTGCCGGAAAGCTCGAGTACCGATACGTCAAAGGTACCGCCGCCCAGGTCAAAGACGAGTATGCGTGAGTCTTCCTGCATATCATAAAGGCCGAAGGCCACAGCTGCAGCGGTGGGCTCACTGATGATGCGCTCCACTTTGAAGCCGGCGAGTTCACCCGCGCGCTTGGTGGCGCGTCTTCTGGCATCGTTAAAATATGCGGGGACGCTTATCACGGCTTCGGTGATCTCCTCGCCGAGATAGCTTTCGGCATCTTCCTTAAGTGCCCGCAGCACAAAGGAAGAGAGATCCTCGGCACTGTATTCTTTACCGCAGAGCTTGAATTTCTGATCCGTTCCCATGGCGCGCTTAAATACGGAGGCTCCGGCTTCGGGATGTGTGAGCAGCCTTTCCTTTGCCACTTCACCCACATACACGTTGTCTCCTTCAACACTGACTACAGAAGGGGTAAGGTTTTTACCCAGTCTGTTGGGGATGATCTTCGGTCCCTCATCGGTATAAACGGCTATAAGTGAATTGGTCGTACCAAGATCTATACCTGCTATCATTTATCGTGATTCCTGTTCATGTATTCTCCCATGGAGTTTTCTCTGTCGCTCGGACAGATCTCTAGGGCTTTAAGGAAGTATGCGTGTGCTTCCTCCCTGTTGCCGGCTATCTCGGCAGCGTAGCCCCTTATCAACAAAGCATCATAACACTGCTGGTGCTGACAGTCAATGCAGAGGGGCAAAGACTCGGCCATATCGAGATATTTCATTGCTTTGCCGGTATCACCCATGCACAGATACAGATGGGCCAGGAGCTTGTATCTGTAAGGATTTTTGCCCTCGAAGGAATGCAGATAATACTCTTCATCCCTTTTGCCGTAGTTAAATTCCGCTACCCGGCGGTTAGGCGGTTCCTTCTGCAGCAGCACTTTAAGGCAGAGTTTTGCGCAGTGAGCGGCTTTTGCATCTTTGCCCATAAGCTTGTAAGCCAGAGCCAGATGACGGTAGATCTCTATGGAATTCCGTGGCTGCCGGGTGCGTTCCTGCAGGTATCCGTTCTCACCGAGCAGAGCATGCAGATCGCGGGCTTTTTTGAGAAAGCTTATGCATTTTTTCAGCCGTCTTGCATATAAGAGCTCGCAGCCCATGTCTGTGTAGGTCTCAACCGCCTTGATAATGTTCTTATCGGCAGTTGTGTATCCGCGTGCGGCTACACCGAGGACAGACAGGGCGTCGCGGCAGTGTGCGGGTTTTTTAATGGCTTTCCAGGTCTGTTCAAATACACTGTCAAAATCCTGTGGCGCCGAGACCATGGTTTTGTTGAGCAACAGCCTGTGATACTCGATCTCATCTATCTTTTTGGTCTTATATAAAGTATCGTATATCTCGCCGGCTTTTTTTGGCTGGTGGCAGCTTAAGCAGAAGTCGGCATATTTTCTTGCGAAAAAAGACTGCTCCATCATCATGTCGGCATAGTTTTTCAGCCAGTCAAGTGCCTTTTGCCACTCGCCCTTTGAACCGTATACATCCGAAGGCTGCACGATGGCGCCGTAGTGGGAATCACCAAAAAGCTCACGGCTTTTTGCGAAGCATTCCATGGATCTGTCGGTGTTGCGGGTCAGGAAATACAGATCGCCCAGATCGTACCAGGATGAATCATAAAAGTAGCGGCATTCGGGATCCCTGTGCAGGGCCTCTTCCAGATCGGCTATGGCCTCGGGATATTTAGCACGGAGTTTGTGCATATAAGCCCGTTCAGCATAGTATCTGGGATGACCGCTCATTTCTACGAGTTTGTTGAGCAGCTCCATTGACCGCTCATAACACTGCAGCTGTTCTTCGTTTTTATAAAGTACCTTATAATACAGAGCCAGTTCATAACGCGGCTTTTCCGCATCGGGATAGGCTTTTATCGCATTCTCATAGGATTCGATGAGTTTAGTGTGGTTATTGAGTGCCCTGTAACAGAGCATCAGATAGTAATTGACATCACACGCGTCCGCACCCAGCTCCAGTGCCGTCTTATATGCCTTTATGGCCTCATTGTTCCGCTTGTCCATACGCAGCATATTGGCGCGCAGCATATTGGTGGGAAGGTGATTGCAGCCGCCCTTCATCCGCTCGTTTATAAGCCTGAATGCGGTTTTGAAATCATCATGCTCTGCATATACGCAGTAAAGCTGATACCAGGCATCGTCTATGGTCAGCTTGTCCTCGTCATCCGCAAAAGGAGGCTCGGGATCATTTTTAAAATACTCGATGAGCTTATTGCATCTGGCTACTGCTTCATCCATATGCTGCTTATCATCATATTTTCCGCGGAGTATACGTATAGCCTGGACATCGAGAGTGGGGTGCGATACCATGTTGTCTTTTGCGGTCTTCAGCACGCCTTCCGCATCGTCCCACTGATTATGATCGATGAGCACTCTTACTGCGAGAAGATAGGTACGGTAGTAGTTTTTAACTTCCGCGACTATCCTGTGATAGTCATCCACTATACCCTGTTCGTTCCCAATGTGGTAATAAGCCTCCTGTCTGCGCAGATAAGCGGGGATATAATTCTCGTCGTCCTCAAGCATCAGGTCACACATATCCACACACTCTTCGTATCTGGCAGCACGCAGATACAGCTGCATGAGCTGATCCTTGTAGATGAAATGCATCGAGCTGTCTTCTTCGGATTCGAGCGCGGCCTTCAGATATTCCTCGCTCTGCTTATACCACGAATCATCTTCTTTATTTTTTCCGAGTTCAAAGCAGCACTGCCCTATGACAAACTTCTGATAACCGAGAGTCTTTTTGCGTTTGCCGTATTTCTCACTGCCGTCATCGGGCAGGTGTTCAAGCTCGTATTCCCATTCTTTCAGATATTTGTAGGCTTTGTCAAAATCCTGTTTTTCAAGATAAATGCGGCCGAGCATATCGACATAGTCGTAATACTCGGAAGTGCCCTTTGTAAAATCGCGCTTAAGGAGCATTTCCAGCGTTTCATCAAAGCGGTTGCTGTGGAACAGTGACCAGCAGGCTTCGATATAAGTATCATTGTCATCCGGATTGGCTGCGAGTTTCTTCATCAGCGCTTCATGCTTGTCTTCCTGAAGTTTTATAAAGAAGCTGCGAAGGTGAGGCCCGCCGCCGGCTCCGCCGATATTGTCCCTTATCATGTTTTCGGCGGCATCATATTCACCGATATGATGAAGATAGGTTGCCATATCCATGATGGCGGACTGGTTGTTTGGATCCTTTTTAAGTATACGGTCCCAGCAGTCCCTTGCTTCTTCCCATCTGCCCTGAAGAGCCAGATATTCGCCGCAGATCTTTAAGATCAGCTGTTCATCGGGATAGCGGTCAAGCAGTTTTGAAGTATCACCCGAAGTGTCCTTAAGCGTCAGCTTTATACGGAGTACCAGCAGGTCCTCATAGGGATGCCACAGTCCGCAGTCAGTAAGCTCGGGTATACGTTCGGGGAGTTTTTTCAGTTCTTCCTTAAGTTTTTCGGTCCCGGCTTTCTTCTTTTCTTCATCCAGATCGTCCCGGCTGTTGATGATATCGATCTCGCCGGAAGTCCGGGAATAGATGCCGAACAGCTCGAAATACAGAATAAGATATTTATCAAGGGATTCCTCATCGAAGCCCTCACGTTTTTCAAATATGGAATAGTCACCGAAGGTCTCGGTGTCTATCTGGTAAAGCACGTACTGCAGATAATTGGAAGGGAATTTCTCGAGCAGATCTTTTTTATCTTCTTTTATACCGAAGGTCCTGTCTATGAGCTGCCATATCTTATTGGGCAGGTAGTGATGGTCCATAAGAAATACGAGAAAACGTTCTCTGGTCTCGTAAAATGAATCGAGTCCGACACATACGTCATCCTTAAGGAGCTCCTCCCAGAGCCCTTCATCGATACGCTTTTCCGGATAGGGATAAACAGCTCTCAC
>JAIKYA010000112.1 GCA_024683645.1 Lachnospiraceae bacterium | reverse complement strand
ATCTCGCACGATAGCCCCCTTTTCTTTTAACCGGGTAAGAAGATAAAGAATTTTTCTTTCCTTCTGCTCTTCCGTCATTGTTTCAGGAAGCTTATCCGCCAGCAATATACGTATCTGTTGCTTACTTGCCTTACCAAACTTCTGAATATAATCAAGGATCAGATCCTGATAATATTTGTTATCAAATCCTTTATTCTTTATATATTTTGCTTTGTCATCATCGGATCTGGCAAGTGGTGCAGCAAGATACAGATTATCTGCCCGGCCTTCCACAAGCTTATGTTTACGCAAATGTGCCACTGCTTCTTTCGGTATCCTCTTACCCTTCTGAACCTGATCCAACAGATACACCGTTGCAAGGTCCAGATCAGCATTGTTATGAAGCAGATAAGTGAACTTCTCATCAATCTCCCTGCCATACAAAGAAACCTCGACCTTGTTCTTTTGAGACAGATCATAATCCGGCAAGGGGAAAAAGCGTTCTCTTTGAATACTGAAAACTCTTCTTATACCCGTAGTCTCGGTATCGATCATCTTGAACTTCACCATAGCATCTGCAAGCAACTGATTCCGGTAAAACGGTGAAGTGTAGCTCGGGCGCAGGATTACCTCTATATTTTCCGGTATGAATGACCCGGGATTTGTAAGTATCAGTTTGTCCTCAAACTCATTTACGTAGATCCTGCCGCCGATACTATAGTCCGAATGGGCGATACAGTTGTTCAGAAGTTCTCTTAAAACCCATGGATCAAACTGGCGGATCTCCTGTGTAAACAATGTCATCTGATCAGGCATATACCGATATGTCAGATTTCTGATATTTGCTGTAATACGGTCTGAAAGCGTGATAAAAGGAATCTTAAAGATCTTATAATCCTTAACCATGTCTTTTGAATCGTAAACACGCCAGGATGCTTCCGGCATGCTTTCCATCAGATAGTCATATCTTTCATCTCCCAAAAGCAGCATAGCTGCATTGGTGATTTTCCCGTTTACCACAAGCTTTCTGGCTTCAAGGAATTCCTCATCCGACACCGAATCAACCTCTGCAGAGATATGCTCATCATCCATTTTTTCTTTATATTTTTCTCTGGCGATTTGTATAGCTTCTCTGTTGAGATGTTCTATCCCAGCGCCCTTAACAAATTGCTTTGACCAATCCAGAAATGTCTGCCTTCTGATCCGCTCCCTTTTCTCCTGAGAAAGTGGTTTCAATGATTCCCCATCCCTGGCATACTCATATCCCTTCCAAGCAGTCGGAACAGCACTGATCGCAGCGGGAATCTGAAACATCACAACTCTTCTTACTTCTCCATCAACTTCAGGATAAACTTCATATATATCAATAAAGCTCATCGCACCTGATGTGTCCTGTGAAATCTCGTTCTTAAGAGTTCTGAGCCCTTCCGTGTTCCGGTAGTTAGTTCCCACAATCTCTCTTGACTTGTTTCTCACGCCGAAAACAAGCCATCCATGCTGCATGGCCTTCAGGTTCGCTTCATTGCTGAGTGCAGAAAAATACCTGCCGATCTTATCCTTGTCATAATCGTTACCGGCTTCCTTAAACTCTACAACCTCATCCTCCCAGTTCTTGATCAGATCGTAAAGCAGTATCTCCATTTCCTTTTGCTTTTTAGCCCTGTATTCCGCTATTTCCATCCGATATTCTCCTATACGATCGCGCTCTTTCCGCTGTTTATCCACTCATCGATCTCTGAGCGCTTAAATTTCCACATTCGTCCTACCTTATGAGCCGGAACCTCATTGTCAGGATCCTTTATCCAGCTACGCAGAGTTGCGGGCTTTACACCAAGATAGACAGCCGCCTCTTCAAGATTTATATAGTTTTCCTGTAAATTCATATCCATTCAATTCACCTTTTTCTGATAGAAAAACTGATTTAAGCGTACACTCCAACAGTTTTTATGATAACACAGGACTTGCAAATCATCAATCTGTTTACTATAATTAGTTGATATCTAATGCAATTACGCGCGTATAATATAAATTTACTTGTATGTAAATAAGTTTAAGCTGATAAAGGTATTATGTCCATGAAGAAAACTGTAAGATTTCCAAGTACACAGTGTACCGATCACACAGGAACAACATACTCCTCCATCAAGGAAATGTGTGCCCGCTGGGGAATTCATCCAGAAACCTATACTCGCAGGATCAGAGTCTATCATATGAGCGCCGAAGAAGCTCTAACCACACCGGTAAAGCCGAACGGTGGGCAGGCTTGCAGGGATCACCTGGGAACACGTTTCCGAAGCCGTTCCCTTATGTGTGATCATTGGAATATTGATCGCAAGCTGTTTGAATACCGCATCTCTCACGGGTGGAGCCTCGAAGATGCGTTGACCAAACCGCGTCGTAGGTCTTCACTGACATCCTCTGTATAGCCAAATGTTACCTCATTTTGTTACGTAATATTATTAAAGCCTGTAACCGGATCAGACCGACTACAGGCTTAATATTTTGCAGTTGAATCTCGTAACACTGACGTAACAATTTGCAGTTGCTTTTCGTTAATTTTTGTGAAATTCGGTAGTTTCACCAACGGCTCGCACAGCTTGATTTTACAGGCTTTCCGCTCTTCATAAAGGAAGTTTTCGTAAGCATTGAAACTCCGATTCCTAATTTCATAATATATTCATCTCCTTCATTTTTCCTTTATTTTACTGGCTTTCCGCGATTCATGGTTTTGACCGAGTACCACATCGAGTACCACGGAGATGAATTTCGCATCAAGTTTTATACCACTTTTAA
>JAIKYA010000094.1 GCA_024683645.1 Lachnospiraceae bacterium | reverse complement strand
TGGCAGCAAACTGGCCGGCGCTTGTTAAGTTGGTAAGGGACATGAATGCCGCTTCCCATACGCTCAAGCCTGCGCTCCTGGCCTGTATGCCCAAAGTAAAAGAGACGGCAAAATAGCCTATGGCTATAGGCATTCCGTCCCGGACTCCGGCCGCAAATGTTGCGGCATTTTTCTTATCCTGCATTTTTCTTCCTGCGTATTCCCAGATAAACTGCCCCGGCTAAAGCCACGGCAAGGATCAGCCAGCAGTATACCGGAACATTTTTGATATTATAGCATCTGACGCCTACCCACATGCGGTTTATATTCGCATTGGCCTTGGCATCAAAGTAGAACATCAGCGAACTGCGGTTCATGACATCCTCTGTGGGATACTGTGCAAAAAGCTGCCTGTCCATCTGCTCAGCGGGAGCACAGATAGATGCAGGCTCACCGTCACGCTCACCGAAGAAATATGAAACATCGTAATCGACGACCTCCTCTTCATCCTCTTCGGCTCCGTACATATAGTCCATGTATTCAAATACCTGGTCACCGTCGGGACCACCGGATATCGAAGAAGTATAGCCGATGTAATACATGTTCCTGACCGCGTTGTCGGGCCTGGACATGAAATTGACATAGGCTTCGGCAGCCGCCTGTTTCCTGGGATCCTCGGATATGCCTTTCTTAAGCATTACCATCGCATCAAACCACAGATTGGTACACTCCTTCGGTACCGCAAAGGACAGACATACATCATCCTCTTCCTCGGCCTGATCCATGGCGTATACAGCATCTCCCGACCACTGGTAATTGGCCAGCACCTTGCCGGTCACCATGTCGGCCTTGCCGCTGTCCGTTTCAAAAGAATATACGTTATCCCTTACCTTCTGCAGATAATCAAGGCTCTTATCGATGGATTCCCGCGAAACATCGTTCATCTCCTCAGCCAGCATCTCGTGATAAGCCGGATCGGAGACAAAGCCGGGATCCGTGAGCTTCTCTGATTTAATGGCTCCGAGCGCGGCAAAATAAGTGTCTCGCACATTATCCTTAACAGTTATCTGCCTGAAATATGCCGGATTGTCAAGTATCCTCCAGGTGGAAGCATCCTCCTTTGACACTTCCTCGGAGTTATACAGTATGCCTGTCACTCCCCACATATAGCCTGCAGCGTACTCGTCCCAGTGATGTCCCTCTATCTCATTACTCTCGAAAGTATCACGGATAAACGGCGACACATTACGGATGTAATAGTTATTCCCATTCTCCTCATCGAAGAAATCCGCCGAATAAGGTACCAGCATGTCTTCCTCGAGAAGCTTCATGAACATGTATTCCGAAGGCACCACGAGATCATATACATCTCCCAGCGTCAGCATGTTATACAGCTCCTCATTTGTACCGAAACAGCTGTACTCCACCTTTACCTTCTGGCCGTATGTCTCATAATACCAGTCCTCAAACTCTTCATAGAGCGGATTCTCCCCAAAGATATCCCCGCTGTCGAGCTCTATGGTCTCATCTTCTTCCCAGCCGCCTTCATCCACATATTCTTCCCAGTTACACACCCTGAGTACCACCGTATCATCGTCGGCTTTTACGGGTATGGCAGATGAGAGCATGACCAGCGGAAGGAGCGCCGCAAGCAGTTTATATCTTTTCACCGGCTTTCTCCTCCTTTCTGCTGTTCGAAGCAAATGCTATGACCATGACGACCAGGAATATGACTGTGGAAAGCGCCCACAGTGCGGTCTTGACCGAGGTCTGCGAACCCCTGGTGGCATTTACCACGTAGGTTGATATGGTATCGAAAGTAGCAGGCTTGGTATAAGTCGCTACAAAGTAATCATCAAGTGAAAGGGTTACCGCCATTGCAAAACCCGATACCACCCCGGGGAATATCTGCGGCAGCACGACATGCATCAGTGCATAGGAAGGCGATGCTCCCAGATCAAGAGCCGCCTCGTAGAGTGCCGGATCCATCTGGGTGAGTTTCGGTCTGACGGCCAGATATACAAATGGCGCACTGAGTACCGTATGTCCCAGAACAAGCGGTATAAAGCTGTCCTTGTTCACACCGAGCACGACGACCAGAAGTATGCAGAGCGAAAAGCCCGTCACAACATCGGCATTGATCACGGGTATCTGATTAACAGCCTCAAAGACCTGCCCTGTGCGTTTCTTTGAATAATGCACGCCTATCGCGCCAAGCGTGCCGAAAAGCGTGGCAAGAAGCGCGGAACCGAGCGCCAGGGCCAATGTTCCCCAGATCATCCCCGCCAGCTCCTCCATGGTAAAGAGCGTGTAATAATTGTCAAAAGAAAACTTCCCGCTTGTCCCGATGTTTGCCGCATCCGTAAAGCTGTATACAGCGATCAGGATGATCGGCAGATACATAAGGAACAGTATTATGAACAGAAAAACTTTTCCGATGGTCCCTTTTTTCACAGCCTGCTGCCTCCTCTCGTCTCCTCCTGCCTGTCGGACGACAGCAGGGTAAATATACAGATGAGCGCCAGCAGTATCAGCGAGATCATGGATCCGCCGTGCCAGTTGTATGCCGAGAAGTAGCTTCCTATAAGGCTGCCCATGATGTAAGTACTGTTATACAGCATATCCAGCACCACGTAATTGGTCATGGCCGGCAAAAACACCATTGAGATACCGCTTATCACCCCCGGCATCGACAGCGGCAGTATCACCCGCATGAAGGTCTGTTTCCTGTCCGCCCCCAGGTCCTGGGCGGCCTCAACAAGACTCAGATCCAGCTTGGATAGCGTGGTATAAATGGGAAGTATCATAAAAGGCAGGAAATCATAGGTCATGCCTATCACCGAATTGAGAAAAGGATAAAAGGCGAGGTTGCCCTCGATCAGTGTAAGTATCTCCTTAAGTGCCGTGATACGCAGGGTAAAGTTGATCCACATGGGCATGATGAAAAGCATCATGAGCACAGATCTGAAACGCAGCCTTCCCATGGCAAGAACATAGGCCACCGGATATGCTATTATCAGGCATATGCAGGTGGTCACAAAGGCAAGAAACAGGCTGTATACCAGCGTTCCCGTCGTATTGGGATCCTTAAAGAAACCGCTCAGGTTTTCAAATGTGAACTGCCCGCTCCCGTTCGTGAACGCGTAATACACGATCACGACCAGCGGTGCTACAACAAAGAGAAACAGGAATATCCCGTATGGTATACCCAGGGATTTTCTCGAAAAAGTCATCTTCATTTCTTTACGGCAAACCTCATCTTATCTTCCGGCATTATCAGCCCCACCAGATCCCCCATGTTCCAGAGGTATTCATCGTCCACGACCAGGTCATGGCCGTGTCCGGTCCTGACCACATAACTGTAATGATCGCCTTTATAGATAAGATTGATGATGCGTCCGCTTGTGATACCGGCCTCCGCGTCATCGCTCATCTCTATATCTCCGGGTTCAATGGATATCAGTATCTTCACATTCCGGGTATCGAGTCTGGCACCGGACTGATCCGTAAGCTCGCCGTCACGCTCGCTGCAGCCGGGGATCACTTTCGTCAGGTCGCAGTTTATGCTCTTACCGTTGTAGTCAAGCGTATGTCCGTCAACTATCTCTGCCTCAAAACGTGTGGTATTGTCTTCGGCGATGATGATATGTATACCGTCGGGATCAAGCTTCATGCCCACTTCATCGCCTACTTTGGAAGCTTTTGTGGACTGTATCACCATCTCGTTCTTGCCGGATTCAACGGTTATCTCATAATGTATGCCTTTGAAGATGACCGAAGTCACGACTCCGCTCACGGTCCCCTCTTCGGGTGCTGTCAGGATAACATCCTCGGGGCGTACGACCACGTCAACGAGAGTCCCCTCATCCACATCATCCACACACTCAAATTCACCGCCGCAGAAACGCACTTTGAGCTTGCCTGTCATGATTCCCTTGAAGATATTGCTCTCACCTATGAAGTCGGCAACAAAAGCATTGGCCGGCTCGTTATAGATATCCTCCGGAACACCGGTCTGCTGTATCTTTCCCTCGCTCATGACCACTATCTTATCGGACATGGTCAGAGCTTCTTCCTGGTCATGTGTGACATAGATAAAGGTGATGCCGAGCTGGTCATGCATGGCCTTAAGCTCTATCTGCATCTCCTTGCGCATCTTCAGATCCAGAGCTCCCAGCGGCTCGTCGAGGAGCAGTATCTCGGGCTCGTTGACAAGAGCCCTCGCTATCGCGATACGCTGCTGCTGGCCGCCTGAAAGTGTGGAAACACGCCTTTTTTCAAAGCCTTCGAGATCGACCATCTCCAGCACATGAGAAACCTTTCGCCTCATCTCCTCTTCGGGCATCTTCTTGAGCTTCAGCCCGAAAGCTATATTGTCATATATGTTCATGTGAGGAAAAAGCGCATAACGCTGAAAGACCGTATTTATCGGTCTGAGATTTGGCGGTATCTCGGTGATATCCTTACCGTCAAGAAATATCTGCCCGGAAGTAGGCACATCAAACCCCGCTATCATACGGAGGGTTGTGGTCTTACCGCAGCCGGAGGGGCCGAGCAGTGTAACAAATTCCCCTCTGGCTATATCAAGGTTAAGATCGCTGACAGCGATAAAACCGTTGTCGTCAAAACGTCTGGTAACGTTAATAAGCTCTATTATATTATCCTTCATCAATTTCTCCTAGAACAGCGGCTTGGTAAGTCTGGCCGTAACCGACTTGTCCGTGTACGGATTGTTCAGATCACCGTTACCATAAAGGAAGAATACATCCGCCTCAACCTTGCTGAGTTTGGTGAACCTTATCTTCTTAAGTACTTCGCTTCCGTTGTGTATAAGCTCGGGCTTTTCTATGCCTTCTCTTATCTGCTCTCTGAACACAACTTCCTTCTGAGTTTTTCCTTCGTCAAGAACGATGTCATATCTGAAAACAGCTCTTGAGCCCTTTACCTGCTCATTCTTGTTATTGTCCCATATATATCTCGTGACCTGGTCATCCGCAAATATCCAGTATTCCGTCTGGTCTTTCTCACTGGTGGAAACGGTCCAGGTTCCTGTCAGGTTGTGCGGTTCCACTTCAAGCGAAGCAAACTTGTCGTATACAAAATAGCCTGCGCCGACCACGAAAGCCAGGAAGAACAGACCTATGATGATACCACCCCAGTCTTTTCTGTCTTCATCCTTTTTTTTCTGCTTTACCTTAACTGTTTTCATGCCCTCTCCTCCTTGATTCTTTATTCATTGATCTCTTCAATCCTTTTGCTCGCCCGTTCCGCAAGTTCACTTTCCGGAAATGCACTCAGGAAATCATTGAAGATCTCCGAAGCCTTCATGGCATCTCCGCTCTCATAATACGCGACTCCCAGATAGTACATCGCATTATCGTTACTGCTGTCATATTTGCAAGCTTTTTCAAGATTCTCTATGGCCTCGTCGTAGTCCATATCCCTGTATGCCTGTATACCTGCCTCATAGTACGAATCAGCAACCGAATCACCGATGAGATTCTTAAGCTGTGTCACCAGATCCCTGTAATCCGAAGTAGCCTCATTATCCAGATAATCCTGGGGTATGAGTGCCAGATACTGCTCTACTTCGACATCGCTCTGGTTCTTGTCAAGATAGGCCGAAGCCGCAGCCAGCAGCGTGTCATACATATCCGTCACGCCGTTTCCGCCGGAATATACATTCAGATCGCTCTTAAGGCCCTGAATGTTTCCTTCCAGCTGTGATATGCGCGTCTGCAGCTCAACTATATCCGCATTTTTCGCATCCAGCTGTTCACCGTAGGAAACTATCTCCACGTTATATTCTTCCCTTACCTTGCTCTCCCTCGCAGGCATCACGATGAAATAAGCCGCGAACACACCTATGATGATACCTATTCCTATCTGTATGAAAGCCGTCAGCCCCAGAGGTTCACGCCCGTTCATGGGCTGGATGATGACCTCGTTTCCGCTGGTCTTGTATACAGCGGTTACTTCGTCACTTTTCTTTTTTTTCTTCCTGCCGCCCGCTCCGGGCTCGTCAAGTCCCAGTCTCTGCTCGCACTCCCGCAGATATCTCAGGGAATCTATATCGCCGCAGTCGGTTCCGAGTACTTTGTTCAGCTCTCTCCTGGCCTTTTCCCAGTCCTCCTTCTGCATATGCAGAAGTGCCATAAGGCGCCTGGCTTTCACGTACTTGGGATTCATGCTGATGACCTTTTTCAGCTGTATCATCGCCAGATCATAGCTGCCCTGTCTGCACAGATCCAGAGCCACGTTATATTTATGTATGGTGGTGTTCATGGTCTCCAGACGGCCCTGATTGGACTGTATGGTATTCATGTACTCTTCGGCTATATTTTTTTCATGCCGTATGTTGAAGCTTATGATCCACTCCGAAAGAGCCGCAACGTATTCTCCCGTCTCATAATACACCAGTCCCAGAAGATTTCTCGCATCGACGTGATTCTTGTTGCATTTAAGGGCTTCCCTGAGCATACGTATAGCCCCGGTAAGATCCCTTACCGTAGCTCTCTCCAGGCCCTCGTTATAGAGCCTGTTTGCCGTATACATTATCTTCTTATACCGCCGTACATCTGCGCCGCAGTTTGTACAGTAATCCAGCTCCGTCAGAGAACTTCCGCAGTTATAACATTCCACTTCACATTCTCCTATTCGCCGTCTGTCATGGGCACGGACTCATCATAGCCCTTTGTAAGGTCGATAAAAACATCAGCGATATCGGTAAGATCCTGACCGTATATGGTCTTTTCCACATCCTCGATCTCTACACTCTTATGAAATTTCTTTAATTCTTCTTCAAAAGTGATCATAGCAATACTATACAAAATACCCTTTAAAAAATCAACGTTTTTCCAAATTAGCGATCTGTTCCTTAACCTGAGCCATCATCTTCTCGTACTTCTCGAGCTTCGCCTTTTCTTCTGCGATCTTGCTTTCGGGAGCCTTGCTCATAAAGCGTTCGTTACTGAGCATTCCGTTGACTCTCTTAAGCTCGCCCTGCAGACGTTCTTCCTCTTTCTTTAAGCGCTCCAGCTCCTTGGAAATATCCACGAGTTCTCCGAGAGGAATATAGATATTGGCATGCGCGATCACTACCGAAACCGCATCCTCTCCTATTCCTGTTCTGTCTGCCTGGAGTTTCAGCTCGGAAGCGTAGGACAGCGTCTTAAAGAAGTCTGCATTACCGGCAAACGCATCCCTCATCTCTTCGCTTTCGGAAACAACATATACCGTAGCCTTCTTTGAAGGGGGCACGTTCATGCCGCTTCTGGCATTTCTTATACCCCTGATCGCTTCCTTGAGTATCTCTATCTGCTTCTCGTCTTCGGTAAATGCCCGCTCTTCGGTATACAGCGGCCAGTCGGATACCATTATCGATTCTTCTTTATCCTGCAGATTGCAGAAGATCTCCTCGGTAATAAACGGCATATAGGGATGCAGGAGCTTCAGCGCATCAATAAGCACACTCCTTAAAGTGCTTAAAGCCGCATTTTTTGACGCCGCATCTTCATTGTCGTAAAGTCTGGGCTTTACCATTTCGATGTACCAGTCGCAGAACTCATCCCAGATGAAATCATATATCTTCTGGACAGCTACTCCCAGTTCATACTTCTCCATATTCTCGGTAACATCCTTTATGAGAGTGTTCACCTTGGAGAGTATCCACTTGTCCGCAGGCTTAAGCTCCGAAGCAGCCGGTGCCTTCAGTTCGCCCTCGGGCATGTTCATAAGTATGAAACGCGAAGCATTCCATATCTTGTTTGCAAAGTTTCTGTTGGCTTCCACTCTCTCTATATAGAATCTCATATCGTTTCCGGGCGCATTCCCGGTAACGAGCGTAAGCCTCAGCGCATCTGCGCCGTATTTGTCGATGATCTCCAGCGGATCGATACCGTTGCCCAGTGACTTGCTCATCTTCCTGCCCTGGTCATCACGAACCAGACCGTGGAAGAGCACGGTATGGAAAGGCCTCTCTCCCATCTGCTCATAACCGGAGAATATCATCCTTATTACCCAGAAGAAGATGATATCGTAGCCTGTAACGAGTACGTCCGTAGGATAGAAATACTTAAGTTCAGGGGTCTCCTCCGGCCAGCCCAGGGTCGAGAAAGGCCAGAGTGCCGATGAAAACCAAGTATCCAGGGTATCGGGATCCTGGCTGAGCTTTTCGCATCCGCACTTCGGGCACTTGTCCGGAGCGGTCCTTGCAACCACGGTCTCGCCGCATTCGGGGCAGTAATATGCCGGGATCCTGTGCCCCCACCACAGCTGCCTGGAGATACACCAGTCCTTGATATTGTCGGTCCAGTTGAAATAGGTTTTCTGCAGGTTCTCGGGAACAAGCCTTATCTCGCCCTCCCTTACAGCCTTCTGGGCGGGCTTTATCAGCTCGTCCATCTTAACGAACCACTGCGCCTTCACCATGGGCTCCACGGTAGTCTTGCAGCGGTCATGCGTACCTACGTTATGTACATGGTCTTCGATCTTAACAAGCAGTCCCATACCGTCAAGCTCTTTGACTATGGCTGCTCTTGCCTCATAGCGGTCCATTCCGGCATATTTTCCGCCGTTTTCATTGATGGTCGCATTGTCGTTTAAGATATTGATTATGGGCAGGTTGTGACGCTTTCCTACCTCAAAGTCGTTAGGGTCATGGCCCGGAGTGATCTTAACAACGCCGGTGCCGAACTCGCGGTCAACATATTCGTCCGCTACCACGGGGATCTTTCTGTTCATGAGCGGCAGCATGAGGTTTTTGCCCACCAGATGCTTATAGCGCTCGTCCTCGGGATGAACTGCCACAGCCGTATCACCGAGCATCGTCTCGGGACGTGTGGTCGCAAAGATCAGATATTCTCCGCTCTCGGTATCGTCATCGTTTAAGATGGGATATTTTATATGCCAGAAATGTCCGGCCTGCTCTTCATAGTTAACTTCCGCATCTGAAATGGAGGTATTACATACCGGGCACCAGTTGATGATCCTGGAGCCCTTGTAGATCCAGCCTTTTTCATACATGCGCACGAATACTTCGTTGACGGCTTTATTGCAGCCTTCATCCATAGTGAAACGCTCTCTCTGCCAGTCACAGGAAGATCCCAGTTTCTTGAGCTGGTTCACTATGCGTCCGCCGTATTCTTTCTTCCAGGCCCAGGCTCTCTCAAGGAAGCCTTCTCTTCCGAGGTCCTCCTTCGTGATGCCTTCTTCTTTGAGAGTATTTATGATCCTTACTTCCGTTGCTATCGAAGCATGATCTGTCCCCGGCTGCCAGAGCGCATTATAGCCCTGCATACGCTTGAAACGTATGAGTATGTCCTGCATGGTCTCATCCAGCGCATGTCCCATATGCAGCTGTCCCGTGATGTTGGGGGGCGGGATCACAATGGTAAAAGGCTTTTTGCTCTCATCCACCTCTGCGTGGAAATAGTTCTTTTCCACCCATTTCTGATATAATCTGTCCTCCAGGCCCTTAGGGTCATATGTTTTTGCCAGTTCTCTCATGATCATTCTCCGTTTTTCTTAAATATATGCGGTCATTTATGTTAACACAAAAAAGCGGGTTTGTCTATTGTTTATTAGCTTTATCTTACGGCTTGTCTTACGTCTGACATATATGTCAGGACGTAAGGTTACTGTAATATTAGCCGTATAAGACTTTCTGCATCGCGGGGCATCTCAGTGCTTCCGGCTGAGGAAGGACTCTCCACGGCGTTTCCTCTTACTCTCTGCATGCCATAGCGGAGTAATATTTCTGATAAAGTGCATCTGATAGTGGAGTCCTCGGCGCCGAATTCCACCGCTACCACCGTGTGCTCCGTTCCCGCACTGTCCGCAACTCTCGCCGCCGAGACCAGGCAGGCTCCCGCTGCGTAGGTGGTGCCGGTCTTTAAGCCCACGCATTCGGGCAGGTCGTAGAGCACGGGATTGGTATTCTTCACCTCCCTCGAAAAGCTTTCGAGCCTTGCGGTCTTTTGAGAGGTAATGTCGGTGATCTGCGGGTAGACGGCAAGTATATGGCTCACCAGCTTAAACATATCCGCTGCGCTCATGGTGTTCTGCATCTTGGTAGCTGCCAGGGTATTCGTAAAGACCGGCAGACCGTGGCAGTTATAGAAGCGGCAGCCGTCGGAAAGCCCGAGCTCCGCAGCTTTTTTGTTCATCTTCTCTACAAAGGCCGCCTCGCTTCCGGCCACTCGCACCGCCAGTGTAAGTACACACTCATTACTGGATGGAAGGAGCGCCCCCGTGACCAGATCGCGCACTGTGGCGGTCTCTCCCTCTGTCATGGCGATGACGCCGTCCGAGGTCTTTGACAGGGCGTCTGCTTCGGCAGGGATGTTCACCTGCTCATCAAGTGAGAGCCGGCCGGCGGATATCTCCTCCATCACCAGCAGATAGCTCATCAGCTTGGTCGTGCTGGCTATGGCTACCGGCAGATCCTCGCGGTAGCTTGCAAATATCTCGCCGTCCGTGACATCACCGGCGATTGCCCCCGCCACCTCACTGTAAAAACCTTCCTGCGAAAGCCTCTCCATATCCACTGTAAAAGGACTGCTGCTGTCTATATACAGCTTACCCTCTTCAAACCACATATTGCAGTCAAGTATCATCGCCAGATCTGCTATGCTTACGAACACATCCTGCACTCCGCTGCCGTTTTTCCCGGTAAAACAGGAATATTTCAAAGCTTCGCCGTTTCTTGAAAGCAGACTGTTCTTAAGACCGCCGGTCTTATACGGATCCTCCGCCCCGCCTGCGCTCGTAAAGGCTTCCCCTTCGCCGCCGCGGGCATTATAAGCCTCACCGGACTTTATGTCGAAGGTATCGCCGGCATAGCTTACATTAAAGCTTTTGCCGCTGCCGTTCATGGCTCTGCCCATATCTCTCAGTGAAACATATCTGTTGAAGGCATAAGCGTAGTGAAGGGTCTTTATCACGCCGTCACAAAGCTGCCCGTCCGTATATACCGGAAGGTTCTCTATGATGGCATGATTATCCGCCCTTGCCGTTATAGCCGGAAGGATAAGGCAGACGCACAGGATCGCTGCCGTCAGTCTTTTGAAAATATTATGTCCCATAATCCTCCGAGTTCCGCGATCACATGATCGCAATACTTCATATCGTCTTCGTCGGGCTGTGTCAGATCCGGGATGAATACCGTCGTCAGTCCTGCCGCTTTTGCACTCCTTACGCCGTTCGGCGAATCTTCAACGGCGATATTTCCGGCCGCTTCCACACCCGCGGTCTCACAGGCTTTCAGATACACGTCGGGGTATGGCTTTCCCCGCTCCACTGTCTTGGTAGATATCAGCTTTTCTTCGGGAAATCTGAGACCCGTATCTTCGGAGTATCTGTTTATACGTGACAGCGGTGATGCTGTTACGATATACCAGTCAATGCCCTCGCGATCCAGGCGCTCTATGATCTCCTTTGCGCCCGCCTTGGTCTTTATGGGATGATCCTTCCTGTAGGCCTCCATCAGGCTTTTCCTGAGCTCCCTGATGCGGTCATAATCATCCTCGTAGTAAGTTTTCCTGAGGAAATCCCTCGCCAGCTCCCGGTCAAGGCTGCGCATCTTAAGCGAATCCTCACGGCTCATATCATGCCCCGCTGCCTTCATGGCTTCCATCCAGAATCTCGAGTACAGGGGCTCCGTGTCTATCAGTACCCCGTCCAGGTCAAAAAATATCACTTTATCTTTTTCCATACCTTCACCGCCGTTTTGTTTCCGGGATCATATACAAACATATCCGCCGAAGCAGCATATGAGCTCTGCGCCTGTCCGTCCATATACAGCACGCCCTCCTTTACTTCCCAGCTTCCGGCCTTCTCATACTCTGCCTTCAGTCCTGCCGCATCTTCTACCATTACGGGCCCGTAGTCTTTCAGATAATCCTCAAGGCTCATTCCCAGCTTTTCCGCGCATCTTGCCCTTGCGCTTTCGCGGTCATACTCCCCTTCTCCGGCAGCCTTAAGCCGCAGGGCCGCCAGATCACAGAAGGCGTCGGAGAGTGTGGCTCTCGCCTGTCCATCCGCTTCTTTCACACTCTCTTCACTGAGGGTTATGCTGTAGCTTCCGTCGCTTTGCATGTTCAGCTCAAGCCTTAAGCCAAGCTCTCCGAGCGCCGCTGCCATATCGATATCTTCCCCCATAAAGGCGCCGTTTAACCATTCCTGTCCTTTTGATGCGGCCTGTGCCGAGATATCTGCCATCCCGCTGTACTGTCCCGGGATAAAGCTTTCGGGCAGCGGACGGCTCTTTTTATAGAAGAGTAAAGCAATAACTCCCCCTCCTGCGATGATCAGCAGGAAGAGGAGATTGAGTACGATCCTTTTTATACGTCTTCGCCTTTTGCGGTTCATCTTTCCATTTTCCAGAAAGCCGCACTGTAAGGAGGCAGTTCGCTGCCGCCCCCGAAATCATGGAGATCTCCGCTGATCAGATCCACGGCCTGGCCGCAGCCGGCATCGAAATGAGCCATGAACGGCGCCGAGTCCATGTTGATGGCCACGAGCACCCTCTCATCATCGCATTTTCTCTCAAAGATGCACTGCTTATTCTGCAGCAGTACGCTTCTCATACCGCCGTAGTTAAGCGCCTTACTGTTCTTCTTTGCCTCGGAGAGCTTTGCGATCCAGTCGGTGAGCTCATTCCATTCGGGCTTTTCAAAGCAGGCCCTGAGTGCCGGATCGCCCTGACTCTTATCAGCCTTAGTTCCCCACTCACTGCCGTAGTATACACAGGGGATGCCCGGCATGCCGTAAACCATGGCATATACGAGAGGCAGACACTTCTCATCCTGTATGATGGATGCAATGCGGCTCACATCATGGTTGTCCGCAAAGGAAAGCAGATGGGCACCGCGGCAGACCGTCCAGTCTTCCGGGCCGAAGAGCCTGAGCAGCGAATGCACTATCTCGAACATATTGCTTGAATTAAAGGCCGAATGTATGCCCTTGTAGCACTGATAGTTGGTGAGCGAATGGATGTGCATCTGCTCGAGCATCCTGCCGTATTCACCGTGGAGCACCTCACCCAGAAGGAAGAAGTCCTCTTTCTTCGAATCGGTAAATTCTCTGAGGCGGCGCAGGAACTCATGATCCAGACAGTATGCCACATCCAGTCTGATACCGTCTATGTCGAATTCCTTTATCCAGCCGTCCACTGCAGAAAAGATATGCTGTATCACGTCTTCATTGTGCAGGTTCAGCTTTACCAGGTCGTAATTGCCTTCCCAGCCCTCATACCACAGACCGTCGTTATAGTTTGAGTTTCCGCCGAAATCTATGCGCGCAAACCAGCTCACATAGGGCGAATTCTCCCTGTTCTTCAGCACATCCTGAAATGCCCAGAAACCGCGGCCGACATGGTTGAACACGCCGTCCAGCACTACCTTTATGCCTTCTTTGTGAAGCTCATCGCAGACCTTCTTGAAGTCTTCATTGCTTCCGAGCCTCGTATCTATCTTTGTATAATCCCTCGTGTTGTAGCCATGCGTATCCGACTCGAATACCGGCGAAAAGTATATGGCATTTGCGCCGACCTTCTTGATATGAGGGATCCAGTCGATGACTTTCAGTATCCGGGACTGTGCAACTCCGTCATTCTCAAACGGCACCCCGCAGAATCCCAGGGGGTAGATCTGATAAAACACACTTTCATAAGCCCACATTTTCTTTGTCTCCTTTTTTCCAAGTTATGTCTACCTGTATACATTAACACATCACCCCGCAGCTGTCATCAGTTTTTTATGAGGACACGGGGACGCTCCTTTTGTCTTATTTTGTTACCGGGATAGTCTTTCTCTCTCCCTCAAAATGTTTTCCTGTAGCTGTGATATCCACTGTCAGTGCTGCAGCATCCGCAGTCTTTATCCCAAACTCCTTCGCAGCTTTCTTCGCCGTAAAACTGAATGTCCTGGTCTTCCTCACCCCGGCGATCTTTACTTTGATCTTCAGCGACTTAAGCCCTTTAAGGCTGCCATCCTCATTTACCTGCAGAGCTCCGTTCTTAAACTTCGCCTTGATGCTTATGCTTTCGCAGTCCTTAAGCCTTAACGGCACTATATCGAATGTGTATTTTGTATTCTTCAGCTGCTCATTCAGCTTCTTCACCAGCTGCTGCAGCGCTTTCTTATCAGCCCCTTTGATCCCTGCTTTCTTTAGCGCACTGCTCTTAAGCGACAGCTTCACGGTAAAGTAAGCCTTTCCGCTGCTCACTTCCTTCTCCTTGCTTATGCTGTAGCTTATCTTTATAAGTTTGGATACATCAGTTCCGGGCTTCATCGTCTTAACAGCCTCGTTAAGACCGCTGATCGCAACTTTAGCCATCTCGCCATCCACAGCAAGCACCGCCAGCTGCCCCTTCGTGATCTTAGAGCCCGTCCAGGTCACGGCCTTGGGATAGCTTACACTTGTTTCTATTGTTACCGGCCCGTCCCCGATCGTTTCCATGACTTTAAGCGGCTCCGGATTCAGAAGAATCTTTGTGGGCGGTATAAGCTTTGCTATAACGATATCCGCTGCCGTTATCTCCTTTGTTGCCGCCTCGTCTGCAAACAGTTTCTTACACTCACTGCACTCCCAGTACTCTATGCTGCCCTCTGCCTCCTCGGTAGCCTCAATGCGGGCATGATGTACCAGAGTATGCTGATGAGCCGGCACATTCTGCGGATCATCCTGCGGGTTCTCATTCGGGTCTTGCGTACTCTTCGATATGGGCATCGTCTCTGTCTCTCCGCATCTTGTACAGGTTCTGGTCTTTATCCCCTCTTCCTTCGTGGTTGCTTCCTTTGTTACTTTCCATTCTCCAAAGGAGTGTCCAAGTGCCGCGATAACTGTCGATCCTGCAGTTATCACATTTGTTCCCGCTTCATCGGAATAAAGCTCCCCGCAGACCTTGCAGCGGTAATATGCGATATTGCCCGCTTCCGTACAAGTGGCTGCCTTTGCCGGCACAGCAACCACCCTGTGTTTGTGCTCTGCCCACAGATTTATCTCTATCTCATAATCACTGTAGTTTGTCGCAGCATTTGCAGAGACGATCACTTTAGCACAGGAATCGTCCCGCACACCCTCCTTAAAACAGAAATTAAGCTTTGTGCCTATGACGGTCGGTGAGGCTTTAAGCAGATGCCTTCCCGAACTGACAAAAGGCTCATCCAGCACCACTCCCGGAGCGATATAGTCTGTCAGATCAAGCTCACTGTTCTCGCCGGCTTTTACCGTCATCTGTGCTTTGTTATCAGCCCAGATTGCTTTGCTGATATTCACCTTTACTCCTGTCGGCTGCGCTGCCAGAGTATAATTGCCGGCATCCGCACCGGATAGCTTCACTCCGCTGACGGTAACATTCTTATCATTCCCTGCATTGGCATCATCCATGACGGCCGCAGCTGTGCTTACATCAACCGTCACCCTGTCATCGCCAAGGGCGCCGGCCACAGCCCCGCCTGTGAGTTCAACATCGAGCTTATCCTTTTCATAACTTCTGTTATGGGCACTGACATACGCGTTCACTTCCGCAGGAGTGATATCCGCCTTTGACGTTACAGAGGTGCTTACACGGTATTTGGAAGCATCGACACCGGTCAGTATAGCGCTGTCAAATATCACATTCTTATCCGTTCCGACATCTTTATCTTCGAAATACGGTGTTCCGAGTGTGACCGAAACATCATCTCCGTCCACCACACCGCTCAGGCTCGCGGCCCCCTGAACTTCCGCAGTCACGTTGCCGTCATAAACCTTGTTTTTTACCGCCTGTATCGCTGTTATCTGTTTTGCCGCTATCGATACCGGAACCGTAATATTACCTATGCCGGTAGACGAGGAATATGTAACTGTTATATAAGATCTGCCCACCTTCTTCGGTTTCAGTTTAAACACGCCCGTTGTTGCTCCGTTTGATGTCACTTCAACACATCCGGTGTGCGGGGTACATGTCCATGCAGGAGACTCTCCCGGTGTTGCAGCAGTAAAACGCACTTCAACATTTTCATCACCGTAGGTCATGGCCAGTACGCCGTCCAAAATATTATCTCCGGCTGCTAATAGCCCTGTTACGCTTTTTCCTGCTGCGAGTGCTGTAACCATCAGTGCTCCCGTCCCGTTTTCTGTATAGAGTTCAGATTCCGATACACTGAATTTGATCTTTCCGCTACTGTCTGCTTCCACATTGTTAACCGAAAAGATGAGTGTGTTATTATCATTCTCATCGATACTTATGGATTCCGGGACGATCACTCCTGCTAACATATTCTGTGTCTCAGCCAGACTGTATCGCCCTCCCCCGGGCGGTTCCGGCAGGGTCACCCGCACCCCTGTCTGTGCTCTTCCGCTTTCAACATAGCATATAAGACGGGTGTTCCCCGGATAAGGCAGTTTCTTTATGACCAGCTTCCTGAGGTTTCCAAATTCGAATCCTTGTTTTGCTTTATATCTGCTTCCCTCTGCCACGTCAAAATACAGCAGATATGTTCCCGGAAGCGTAGGCGCTGTAACACCGGGTTCTTCTTCGCTGTCTCTCAGCTTGTATCTCATTGTAACCTTACCCATTCCGTTTACTGCCGGAACAGGTGCCGGTATATTTATGGCCTCACCTGTATAATCATATTCGAAATCATGTCCTGCAGATCCCGGAAGTACAAAATCCGTCAGTTGAGGTATCAGTTTCTTAAGATGCCAGGTAAAGCTCTTTGTTCCCGTATAGTTGTTTCCGAGCGCAGTGATCACCGCAAGCGTGTTTTCTATCTCTGTTGCCGTTCCACCCGAGCTTATCTCATAATCAGCATCCTTGATGAGTGCCAGATCACCTATCTTTACCGACTCGATCAGCACAGGCTTTTCAGTCCCGTCATATTCATTCTGCTCCGCAGCAAGTGTAACGACCGCATCTGCTATATCCAGCGGATTGATAACGAAATCCGCCTTTCCTATATACCTTGTATCTGCGGTCTCATAGGTGACTTTTACCGTATAGTGTCCTGCCTGATCAGGCGCCGTCGCAGAGAGCGGATACTCTGTTCCGTCATCAAGCGTACCGCTGTATCTGAAGCTCTCAGTGCCTTCCGCATCCGGCTTGGTGTATACCGGTGCCGGCAGAGTCTCTCCATAACAGATACTCTGCTGGCTCATATTCGAAAGAACGCCCCCGTCCTTATCGCTTATCGTCACGATCACATTCCTCAGCACCGTCGCATATTTGGAGGATCGTACCGAAACAGGAAAGGTGATTATATCCCCTGCTGACTCAGGCGTTGCATCTATCGTTGCAGTAAGTATCCCTGTCTCCTGATCGATATAAACGTCGCTTACTGTTGTATTCTCTGTAGGATTTCCGTCCTCATCCGTGATAACAGGCTCATAAATCCCCAGATCCCGGCTGTCTACCGCATTGGTCACATATCTGACTATCCCCGCATCTGCGGGAAATGTATCGGAAAGGTCGACTGACAGGTCAGTTTTATTATATCGCTGAACCATATCCACATCCTCACAGGCAGGTGCCGCAGCTACCCCCGCCTCGGAACGGATATATTTATATGCAGAAAGCTGATTACTCCCCCTGTGAATGTCATATGCGCTTACCGGAAGGAGTTTCTCATCCCGGCCGGTGAAATCCTCCGAAGCATATAACACGGCGCCGTTAAACATGCGACCGCCTCCGTAATTATATACTGCGAGATCGCCTCCCCTGGCTGTAAGCTTTCCTCCGGTCACATAGCCTGTTATCCCGCTTTCTATATAGATACCGCATGCAAGACACTGATTGGGGGACTCCTCTTTTCTCTTGGCCGTCTGTCCCTTAAGGTCAGCCACAGCTGTTACCTCTCCCCCTGAGATATTTATACCGCCGGCTGCACTTGCTCCCTGTGCTATTCCCGCACTGCTGAAATTGATACCGTTAGCGGTACATACAAGTTTCCCTCCTCTTATATCTGCTCCCCCAAAACAATACATCCCGATCACGCTGCCGTTTCTGCTGTTCCCGGCAGTAGCCGTAGCGGTAATGTTACCGCTCTTTATCACACTTCCCGATCCGCGCATCTGAAGAGCAAACGCCCGGGCATCAGCCTTATCACCTGTAGCTGCAGTGGCTGTTACAGTCGCACCGCTGTCCTCCTCGATCTGTATCGTATTTGTATTGATTCCCTCGCTGTAGATCATAACCATTGAGTCTTCCTGCAATATGGCTGCTCCAGCTTCAGCCTCTATGACCGCATTACTTCCCTTGGCTATAACAATATCGTCCGCAATAAATGCCGTATTCCTGATTGTTGCCCCAAAAGCACCCGCATATATCTCACCGCCCTCGATACGTGCCGGTCCTGCACCCAGACCATATGCAACATCGGACGTCGTCACGCTGGCTGTCGCACTTATCTTTGCTCCTTTCTTTACGCATATTTCACCCTCGCATTCAATCGCAGAACTGGCATCGCCGGCATTAGCCCGTCCGTCACCGGATCTTGCTGTCACCGTACAATCCGCAAACACTGCAGCTTTTAACTTATCTGACTGATAGATACCTGTACCTATAACATATCCGTGTTCTATTATCCCCCTGCCGCCTTCCGCATCAAGGCTTCCGCCTGTAACCGTAAGTTTGTCACTGCGCAGCCCGTAACTCTGTATAGTTCTTGAATTACTGCCGGTCTTCTTAGGGGTACCTCCTTTGGCAATGACCGTTCCGCTTTCCTGCACATATGAATTAACTGCATATATACCAATGATCTGGGTATAATCCTCTTCTCCGTCAGCGGTAAGCGTTCCGCCATTTGCATTTATATTCACTGCCCTGCTGCCGGCTGCGCTCAGTTCCATCTCATTTGCATAAATACCGGCGTTTTTGTGATATGAAGCTCCCGCAGTTACGCTTAAGCTGCCGGGAACATCTTCGTCACCATCCTTTGCATTGACTATGGTGAGTTTTCCGCTAACATGTATACCATAGCTTTCCTCTACTTCATCTCCGGTAAGCGCTATGCTGTTATCACCATCAAGCACAAATGTCCAGTCGCCTTCGGCATAGATACCGTAAGCCTTATTGCCATTTACATAGCCGCTGCCCTCATAGCTATAGCCGTTAAGCTCAAGCACATTACCCTCAAGGTGCCTGACTTTGCCCTCAGAAGCGCTCACTCCCTCTGCCAGGGCTTCGCCTCCGACATACAGTTCTCCCTCTGCCCTCACCTCGGGTATATATTCTGTCTCATTGAAAAATTAACCGAATATTCCGAAACCTCCGTCAAGAAGAGCCGGCGGCAGATCTGTGATCACAAGTACAACACTAAGTAAAAGAGCGGCCGCCGCTCTCCACCTTGCCCTGATTTTACGCGGTTTTCCGGCTTTTTCAGTCTTTTTCATCATGTTCCCTCCTAAAATTATATGTAAAAGTCCGAGGATCCCCCGGCACCCCCGGTATTCCTCATCATGATTCAGTTATTTTTGTGGTTTTGCTCTCATTTCAGCTATGAGCCTGTCTTTCTCAGCAAGTTCTATATGACTTAAGTCTACCACAGCCAAAGTAAACTTGTCAGTATGTTCAAGGGAACTTTTTAGTATGTTGCATGAAACTCCGGATGCTCCGGGATAGGAGCAAACCCGGTATCGATCAGTTCCGGAACCAGAAGCCTTCCAGCGCATCGGTGATATTGCGTCCGCCTATCACGGAGAAGCCGGCCCATTCCCGGGGGAACATGCGCTGATAGGAACGGTCGAGGAAGCGCTCGTCCATAAGCATGACTATACCCCTGTCTTCTTCGGTACGGATCACACGTCCGGCTGCCTGGAGTACCCTGTTCATTCCCGGTATCCTGTAGGCATAGTCAAACCCCTTCTCTCCGAAGAAGTCTTTGATGACCTCTTTTTCAAATCCGACCATCGGCATACCCGTCCCGATGATGATGCTTCCGATCAGAGCATCCTCTCTTAAGTCTATCCCTTCCGAAAAAATCCCTCCGAGGACGCAGAAGCCCACCAGGGATTTTGTATAATCCTTATTTAATCCGCACGTAAGTTCGTATTTGGTTGACATAAATCGTGACAAAAACAATTCACGTTCTTCTTCACTCATCTTCTCTTTTTGCATTATGCACTCGATCTCATCATTTTGAATTAAAAGCTTCTCAAATCCGGCATACAGTTTTTCCATGTAAGAAAAGCTTGGTGAAAACACGATATAATTTCCGGGATTTACCTGTATGGTCTCATAAATGTGACTCGCTATGCTGAGGTACATATAATCGCTTCTTTTACTGTACTTCGATGTCACTTCCCTATCTATAAATACAGCTAATCTGTTTTTATCAAATGCTGATTTAGCATAGGCTTCATAGTCATTTTCATTTCCTCCGAGCAGCCGCTTGAAGTACTGTATCGGGAGCAGAGTGGCCGAAAAAAAGATACCGCTCACCCCTCTTTTCACACACTCCTCAAGGTTCTTTCCGGGGTTTACACAGAAGAGACGAATTAAAAAACGGTTTTCATCATTCATTCTTGCATAGATCCTGTAGTTCTCATCCAGCCTCTCAAATATCAGAAGGAAGTGTCCTATCCTAAACCAGAACTCAAGAAGCTCTTCCCTGATCCCGGTGTTCTCCTCTTCATCCAGAAACTGCATGCAGGAAGTATTCAGCGCTTCGACCTGACCGACAAAGCTGTCTATCTCATCCAGGATCTTAGCCTTTTCACACCCGCGTTTGATCTTAAGCATCTCTCTGTTGCATTTTTCGAGATTTCTGATCAGCTTCGGCAGCAAAGACACTCCCTTAATGAATTTAGGCTTTTTACCCTTTTTTTTGCCCGCATCCTCTGTTTCTCCGCTAAGTCCCATCAACGCCTGCTCTATCTTCCTTTTCATTTCAAGAAAGTCTTCTTTATACAGCTCGGCGCTGTACATCTCCCTGCCGCGATCCACAAGATTATGAGCCTCGTCAACCAGAAATACGGCCCCGCTGCTTCCGCCATCACTGAAAAAACGTCTCAGATAGACATGCGGATCAAAGACATAGTTGTAATCGCAGATGATCATATCCGAGAAGAGACACAGATCCAGGCTGAATTCAAACGGGCAGATATCATACTTTGCGGCCACAGTACTTATCGTCTCCCGATCCAGCTCGTCATAAACGGTCAGCGCCTCATATATGGCATCGTTAACCCGGTCAAAATGCCCTTTTGCCGTCCGACATGCATCCGGATTACACTCAACTTTGTCGTTACAGCAGATTTTTTCTTTTGCGGTTATCACCGTAGCTTTAAGCTTCAGTCCGTTCTTTCTCAGTATATCGAGGGTATTCTCAGCAACAGCCCTGGTTATGGTCCTGGCTGTCAGATAGAATATCCGGCCAGCCTTGCCCTCACCCATGGTCTTCAGAGCAGGGAAAATGGTGGATATTGTCTTTCCGACTCCCGTGGGTGCTTCGAGAAAAAGCTTCTTTTTCTCGCTAATGGTCTGATAGACATAGCTTACCAGCTGCTTCTGTCCTTCCCTGTACTCAAAAGGAAACTGCATTTCTTCTATCGAACGCTGTCTTTGCTTATGCCACTCAAAATCCCGCTCCGCCCATTTCTCATACTCCTTCATAACGCCTGCGAACCATTCGCTTATCTCATCCAGAGTATACTCCTCAAAGAAATACTTAAGTTCCTCTGTCTCGGCATTGCAGTAAGTCATCCTCACTCTTATATACGGAAGCCCATTTTGGCTCGCATATATATAGGCATATACCTTGGCCTGTGCAAGATGTACGGGAACAGCTTCACGTAAACGTTCAAGTTTAGTGTGAACAGTCTTTATCTCATCGATAGTAATTTGAGGATATTCATCATTTGTCAAATATTGATTTAATGAAATTTGATTTGCTGTAAGACTCGGTTCTTCTGTTTTGGCTGCACTTTCGTCGATTATACCGTCCGCTCTGCCTTCAATATGAACCGTATAATTCTCCGTGACATAGTCTGTTTTAAGCAAAACTTCGGCCGTATATCCCTCTCCCATGCTCCTTTGAAGCATTCTATGCAGCCGGCTCCCCTCCTGCATTGCCTTTTCAGGCGATACGGTACGACGGTTGTCTATGTCCCCGGAGCGAAAAACGAATTCAACCAGATCTCTCACTGACAGACATATCTCGTATCCGCTTTTCTGTTCTTCATTTATACTCATGGAAACATAATATCATCAGAACATACATTCTGCAAGCACATTATTCCCCCAATCATCCTGTCTGTTCCAACCGGGTGGTAATGCTATAAAATACTTATGTAAGATGCTTATGTTTTATACTTATGTAAACCTTTATACAGACTAATATATTATGTAAACCTACTATTTATGTTAACCTTTTTCAACATTCCTGTCCAGTATGTTATCTATCGCAATAATTCATTTATGTAAACTATCTTTTTTATTTAATTTTATTATTATGTTAACTAATCCAATAAATATATTTACCAAATCTTCCCTTCAGATTAGTCAGTTTTATTATTTATATATTTTAGAATATATTTCTTTTGTCATTTTATTCTTATCCCAGCCGTTCTGCACACTTTTCTGAGACCAAATTTCATTTTTATGTAAACCATTACACATTTTTCTTATATTATATTTTTTTGAGTTATGTAACCTTTACATCATACCTTTTCTCCCCTTTACATGCCCCCTGCCCCCTTCAAGAATTATTGTATAGCCGCCTGCTGTTTAATGAACAGGAATCCTCAGAACAAAAAACCTGATGAACACCCCCTGTTCTCCTGTGACGAGCACTCCGCAGCATGGCAGATATGCCCTGCGACTTAGCGAGGCACTTAGCGAAGACGAGCAGCAGATCCCGGACGGATCAACTCCCCGCAGGGGATGTTGAGAGTCCGGGATTGCATTTGCTGCGATGTTTGAGCTTAGTGCACGAGCGGCTTAGCAGGGCTTATCGAGATGCTACGGAGTGCGGACGGCAGCCGGCGAAGTCTGGGCAACGTCCAACGGAGTATGGACAGCGACCGGTGAAAGCCGGACGTTGTCCGATGAAGTGGGGACGGCGACCGGTGAAAGACGGGCGTTGTCCGATGAAGTGGGGACGGCGACCGGTAAAAGCCGGGCGCCGTCCAATGAGGTGTGGACAAGAAAAAAGCCATGCACAAGGTGCATGGCCGGTAGACAGAATTAATTTATGTAATCTGTAACTGCGGGATCAGAGAGCTCCTTTTCCGCGCTCGCCGGTACGGATACGGATGGCGTCCTCAACGTTTATAACGAAGATCTTGCCATCGCCGTAATTACCGGTCCTTATCCCTTTTGAGATCTTTTCTATGAGAGTTCCTGCTATGGACGCATCCACCACAGTCTCAACCTTTATCATAGGCAAAAGCTGCACTGCCTTTTCAGGCTCATAGTCTTCATAATGTCCTCTCTGGTTTCCGTACCCCTCCATATGAAGGATGTTCAGTCCGGTTACACCGAACTCCTCGAGGATAGCCCTCAGTTCATTAAGCTTTTCCGTCCTTGTGATTATCTCCAGCTTTTTCATCTCAAATCCTCCCTGTATCACTTAGATATCTTCTTCCGTATCTTCTTCTGTATATTCACTGTACTCCTCTTCCGCTTTTCTGGAAGTCCGAAATACCATATCTCTCTCAATATTCGCTTTTCTTCTTCCCGCTTCCTTAAACAGTCTGGCTGAAAGAATTCCGAATACCGCTGCAAACGGTATCTGCAGCGCAGCCATTATGCCGTACAGAACATCATGTTTTTCCGGTACCGCAGCCGCATGTTCTTTGTAGATCAGAAATATGTAACCTGCAAAAAGAAGAAGGAGCATAACTGCGACCAGTGCAAAAACAATTCCCATTTTTATACAATGAGCTCTGATACATCTCTGATCTGCAAAATCGGCAGGACGTTCACTGCCATCATAGCTCATCTTCCATATATGACAGTTCAGCACCTGTCCCATATATTCCCAGCCTTTGTCGATAAGCATCTTCATATACATATGCTTCTGCAGGCCGGTCACATCAACAACGTACTTGACATGCTCACCACGGCTCTCGGCAAACTTCAGGCAGAAAAGGCCGCCCTGTGACAGCGGGGCAAGTATATATCCTTTCGATGCCATCTCTTCAAGGTAATACTCCATGTCAGAGGGCGCAATGTGCTTTATGGCAGCGAAATATCTGTTTATATATGACATATCTTACCACCTCCCTCTCATCATACCAAACTATTATACCCGATTATTTTCGTTACCACAAGTATAAATAATCTGACAGTTATATAAATAACTGTGATATAATATTCAAAAGCTTTACCAAAGGAGGTTTGTTATGATTTCAGCAAAAAATCTGACTATGATCTACGGAACGGATCATAAAGCGGTCGACGATGTATCTTTTGAAATAGGCAAGGGCGAGATCGTCGGCTTCGCCGGCCCGAATGGCGCAGGTAAGACAACTGTTATCAAGATGCTGACCGGAATACTTAAGCCTGTCTCGGGGGAAGCTGTGATAAACGGCTACGATATTGTAAAAGAACCCCTGAAAGCCAAATCTTCTTTTGCTTATGTTTCTGATAATCCCGATGTGCTCCTGCAGCTTACCGGCCTGGAATATGTCAATTTCATTGCAGATGTATACAAAGTTCCCGCCGCTGACAGGACTCCCCGGATAAAAGAATTTTCGGAGCGCTTTGCCATAACTGATGCTCTGGATACTCCCATGAGGGAATACTCACACGGCATGCGCCAGAAACTGATGGTCATAGCTGCGCTCATACACGAACCGCCTGTATGGATACTTGACGAGCCTATGACCGGTCTGGATCCGAGCGCTGCTTTCGAGCTGAAACAGATGATGCGCGAACATGCAGCTAAAGGAAACTGCGTACTCTTCTCTACTCATGTACTCGAAGTCGCAGAGAAGCTCTGTGATCATATCATGATAATCAATCATGGCCGTTCCATCTATCAGGGAACAGTCGAAGATCTTGAAAAAGCCCATCCCGGCAAAGACCTCGAATCCATTTTCCTGGAACTCATAAGCTACAGGACCGGCGGCGGAGCGGAGGAATGATATGTCTAATATAAAATATCTCTTCGGTGTATATAATAAGAACTTCGAAATGCCTCTTCCTAAAAAAGGCTTTAAGGCAACCGCTTATACGGCCCTCGCCATCATAGCGGTCACCTGTATCGTTATCCCCTGCTGCCTTATAGTCGGCTTTATCACCGACATATTGTCCGAAGCCATGATGATGGCCGGTTCAAAAACCGCAGCCCTCATGTCCGAGATACATATAATGTCTGTTTTCTCACTGGTATTCGGTCTCTTTGTGATCTTCAGCGTCCTGTTTTTTTCATCCGACCGTGAGCACATGGTGACGCTCCCCATCACTCCTACCGAACTCCTGGCCGCGAAATTCCGTCATACCTACATAGCAGAGAGTATCATGGAATTCCTTGTACTGCTTTCCATGTTCATCGGATACTTCATTGCCTGTGTCAAAAACTACGGATCCTTCAGCTCCTTCGGCCCCGTTTCCGTTCTGATGGCTCTGATCGCGACCTTTGTCACGCCTCTGCTTCCTTTGGTTTACTGCGCCATTATAAGCATGTTACTGATGGCTCTTCTGAAAAATGTAAGAAATGCAAAACTGTTTTTCCACGTTTCGGACTTCTTCCTTCTGCTCTTTATCGCTCTCTTTCTCCTTTCGTTCAAAGACTCCGGCGGCGTGACCGTTACCAATTACATTGACTCTCTTCTTGCAGATAATAATCTATTCTTCCGTATCTGCAATATTTTATTCTTCACCGTGCCTATACTTGGCAAAGCAATGGAAGCAGAAAGTATAATCTATTCTTTATTATACCTTGCAGCCAACATAATACCGGTGGCTCTTATGCTGCTGATCGGCAAATATCTGTATCTTGAGGGACTTCATACAGCCGCATCACTGGGAAGTACACATAAGCAGGCTAACGTCGATAAATTAAATATCAAATTAACTTCTCCTCTTTCGGCCTGTTTTAAGAAAGAATTCCGTGTACTTCTCAGAACCAAAGCTTATTCCAACAACTGCGTATACATCAATCTGCTCTGGCCTGTAGGCGTAATTTTGTTCTTTGTCCTCAGCAGAAAGAATGAAAACGTTATCCGCTTTATCGAATTGTATAAGGATCCATCCTACCCACGCGCAGCACTTATAACAATGCTTGCCGTGATCGCGATATCCTTTATCGCCTCGGCTTTGAATACCCTTGCATCTACAGCTTTTTCGCGCGAGGGCGCTCATGTGGATCTGATAAAGTACATCCCCGTCCCCTACAGTACACAGCTCTACGCCAAAGTACTCACAGCTTTAGTCTTTACGTATCCTGCACTGCTGCTGTCCATAATAGCGGCACAGCATTTCCTGGGCTTTGGTATCCTGACCGGTCTTGTTTACGCACTTACAGCCTTCCTGGCCATGACCATATGCATAGTAACCGGCCTGTCCATGGACTCGGCCGCTCCCTTTACCGTCTGGTCCGACGAATACAGCGCTTTAAGAGGAAACCTAAACAGCTTCTTCAACATGGCAGTGTCCATGCTCGTCGCCTTCCTGCTCTGCGCACTTATCTTCCTTTTATACGAGCTTACGACCGCCTCTCTGGCAACAGTTACGATCCTCGTCCTTGTGATACTGGGCATAGCTGCCACTTTTGCAGTGTCATTCGGCCGCCGCATCATCATCAACAACATGAAGGAACTCTACTAAATACAAAATCGGGTCCTGACCGCATCGAGCTTTGGAGAACGACCTGCATTACACAAAAAACCACGAGGTCCGTCCCCGTGGTTTTTACAATATATCCTTAATGATGGAACAGTCTGATCCCGGTGAAACACATGGTCATCCCGAGCTTGTTGCAGGCATCGATGACATCCTGATCGCGCTTGGAACCGCCGGGCTGTGCAACGTATTTTACGCCTGAGCGGCCTGCCCGCTCTATATTATCGGAGAAGGGGAAGAATGCGTCGGAGCCGAGAGCTACGTCTGTTGCCTGTGCAAGCCAGGCCTTCTTTTCTTCTTTCGTAAATACTTCGGGCTTCTCGGTAAAGATGTTCTGCCAGGTTCCTTCTGCGAGGACATCCATGTAGTCTTCTCCGATGTAAAGATCGATCGAGTTGTCTCGGTCGGCACGGCTTATGCCGGGCACAAACTTAAGCTCAAGTACCTTCGGACACTGTCTTAAGAGCCAGTTATCCGCTTTGCTTCCTGCCAGTCTGGTGCAGTGTATCCTGGACTGCTGGCCGGCACCGATACCGATAGCCTGTCCGCCCTTTGCATAACATACGGAATTGGACTGGGTATACTTAAGGGTGATCAGTGAGATCAGCAGGTCTATCTCTGCCTGCTTAGGCAGATCTTTCTTTTCGGTCACGATGTTGGCTAGCAGCTCACTGTTGATCGGCAGCTCGTTGCGTCCCTGTTCAAAGGTGATACCGAATACATCCTTGTGCTCTATGGGCTGGGGTTTATATTCCGGATCTATCTTTATCACGTTGTATGCACCCTTCTTCTTTCCCTTGAGGATCTCAAGAGCTTCGGGCTCGTAACCGGGAGCTATGATACCGTCAGATACTTCCGGCTTGATCAGCTTTGCGGTAGCCACATCACATACATCCGACAGAGAAATAAAATCTCCGAAGGAAGACATACGGTCCGCTCCGCGGGCTCTTGCATAAGCGCATGCCAGCGGCGAAAGCCCGGCGTCTTCCGGTACGAAATAAATCTTCTTCATTACATCATCAAGCTCTATCCCGACTGCCGCACCTGCCGGTGATACATGCTTGAAAGATGCTGCGGCAGGCAGTCCCGTTGCCATCTTAAGTTCCTTAACAAGCTGCCAGCCGTTGAAAGCATCCATAAAGTTGATATATCCGGGCTTACCGTTCAGCACTTCTATAGGCAGCTCACGTCCGTCGTTAACAAAAATCTTCGACGGTTTCTGATTGGGGTTACAGCCGTATTTTAATTCCAGTTCCTTCATTATCTGATGATCCTCCTTAGCTTATCTGTTCTTGTTCACGATCCTGCTCACATACTCTCCGCTTGCGATATCAATGAAACGCACGAAAAGTGATACCTTGTTTTCCTCATTCAACGATTCCCAAAGAAGCTTTGTCAGCTCGTCGATATCCGCAGTGGGAATATCTATCAGCTCGGGCTCCCCTTCAAATGAAGGCAGCGGATCGCCGTCACCCATGTAGGTATGTATAAACCTGCCCTCGCCGCGTATAGGGCTCTCATAGGCGAAAGTATAACGGTTACATGAAGAAGCATCTCCCTGATTGCTCTTTAAAATAGACATTGCATAACTGTACTTTCCGGACTCGACGTGCATGATGCCCGAGATACGGGGTGTATAATTCGGACCGTCCGGCTCAAACTCCCGGCTGCGCAGTGACTGTTCAAAAGTCAGCTGCTTATCCATTCCTTCGTATATGGTGTCCGTCTGGTCACCGTTGGTAACGATAGTTTTGTTGCCAAGTACGCGTACCGGCGCATAGATGATCAGGCTCGGATCCGAAAGCTTCGCGGGATCAAAAGCCTGGGTGCGGATGCCGTTTCCGTCCTCAACAAACACGCGGTTACGGCTGTTTACACTTCTTCCCATGATAAAATAAGCGGCTACAGCATACTGACCGCCCGGTGTTTCCCCGAGAATGATCCCTCTTCCGGGGTAGGCATTGTTCCTCAGCAGTTCGGAAATGTCATTTTTCTTCATAGCTTTTTCTCCTTCTGTTTTTTGTGGCGGCAGGAATACCGCATGATCAGTTCTAAGGTCCCCGATACAGATATTATACCGGGAATACAGCGTTCCTCTTGCCGAAGCCGGCATCTTCATCCCACGCGAGTGCGCATCCCGTCCGGAGGTCTTTTTTGCTTTATGGAAATTCCGAAGGAATATCCATAAAGTCAAAAACCGCCCGGGAACCTTAAGTACCCAGACGGTCGGTTTCTTCTTTCAAAGATATGCTTCACGTGGTAAACTCCACTAACCCGCTCGCCGGGTATCCCGTCAGTCACATATCCGTTATAACAACTACATTCTACCCCATGCCTTTCGAAAAAGCAAGCACTACTCCATCCTTTTAAGTTCAGATAAGCCCATCGGGACAGCCAGTGCCACTGCACAGATATCTGCTACCGTCTGCGTTATCTCTACTCCCGTAAGCCCGAAAAGCTCCGGCAGTATGAGTATAGCAGGTATAAAAAATATCCCGTTTCTTGCCGACGAGGTGATCGAGGCTTTCACTCCGCTGCCTATGGACTGCAGCATCATGTTAGTGATGATCGAAACTGCCAGCAGTGGGAGCGCCACAGCCTGGCATCTGAGTGCCACCTGTCCTACTGCAACTACCGCATCATCATCACGAAATACCCTGACTATCTGTGGAGCAAAGACAAAACAGACTATCCCCGCCAGCGTCAGGAATACCGTTCCCCATTTTACGCAGAATGAGAAGCCTTCCTTCACTCTCTTCTTCAGCCCCGCCCCGTAATTAAAAGAGCATACGGGCTGATATCCCTGTCCGAAACCGATCAGAGCGGAACTAACCAGCATCATCACTCTGGTCACTATGCTCATTCCCGCAATAGCCTCATCCGCCCCCAGACTTCCGGCGCTGCGGTTCAACAGTACAGTAGCTATCGCAGCCAGTCCCTGCCTGAAAAGCGAAGGAGCACCGCCGTTGATTATCTGGCCTATGTAATAAAGATTAATCCTTATACGGTTAATCTTTATACGTATATTCTCGCCCTTTCCCGCGCCTATCAGCAGGATGCAGAAGCTCATGATCTGTCCGGATATGGTAGCTATCGCTGCACCGCGTACTCCCATGTCAAAAACAAATATCAGAAGCGGATCCAGCCCCATGTTTATGACTGCACCTGCCATCAGCCCCACCATCGCATAGACTGCCGCTCCCTGGAACCGCAGCTGGTTATTGATCACAAACTGCCCCATGGTAAAAGGTGCACCGAGCAGTATTATCCCCGCATAGTCCGCCGTCATCCTCAATGTATCGGCACTCACATCATCGGAGGCCAGAAAGCTCACTATAGGTTTTATCGCGATATTGCCGAATACGGCAAATGAAACCCCGAATAAGAGTGCCAGTGCAAAGCCTGTAGAGGCCATTTCGTTTGCTTTATCCTTCTCGCCGGCGCCAAGCATACGTGAAAGGAAATTACCCGAACCGTGACCAAAGAAAAAGCCGATGGCCTGTATTACGGCCATCAGCGGGAAAACTATACCTACAGCAGCCGTAGCCTGTGTTCCTGCTTCCGGGATCTGTCCGACGAAATAGGTATCCGCTGCATTATATATGCCGGTCACCAGCATGCTTATTATGGTAGGCACGCTCAGACGGACTATCAGTTCCGGTACAGGAGTTTTAGTAAGGTATTCGTACCTGTCTTTCTTCTCTGCTGCTGCCAAAACTCACTCCGTTAACTTTTTTATTGCTTCAAAACTTTCCTCACTGATCACGTGCTCTATCCTGCACGCATCGGCTTCGGCCGTCTCCGGCTTTACACCCAGTGAGACCAGCCATTCAGTGATCGTCCTGTGACGGTCATACACACTCTCGGCGATCTTTTTCCCGCTCTCGGTAAGTAATATGAAGCCCTGCTCCGAAACCGTTATATGTCCCTTTTCTCTCAGATTCTTCATAGCTACCGAAACGCTTGATTTCCTGAACCCCATTTCAGCCGCGATATCCACTCCCCTCACAGCGGGGAGGCGCCTGCCCAGTATCAGTATTGTTTCAAGATAGTCTTCAGCAGATTCATTAGATCTCATGTCTCTCTCCCTGACTCATCAACCTCTGTGGCCGCCACCGTGGCTTCCGCCGCCACCGCCGCCACCGCCTCCACCGCCTGACGAAGATCTGGGGCTGTAAGTCTTTGTAGTACTTGTCAGTATCATTCTCGGATCACGTACACTCATCTCTGCCTGAATCGATCTGAGCACTTCCGCATCAGCAGCCTTCTTGGGACTGTTTGTCATCCTTACGATTATAAAGTTGACCAGCAGTGCGAGTATGAGTGCCAGCAGCGCACTCGTGATAAACTTCATGGGCTGCGCTATCTTCAGTCCGTCCAGAGCATTAAGACACTGGGTAAGTGCCACGTTCAGATAACCGTAGAACTTCCATCTCGTCGGATGGCCTTCTTTACTTATCGCCCGCTTTGTATCATTTACCGCATTGTCAGTTATGGTATTGGCTATCGAAACACTTATCGTCTTGTAGACCACACTTCCGGGTTCATAGGATTCTATCCAAAGTGTGCATCCGCCCTCCAGGTCGCTGTCCAGCACCACTGCCGCGACCAGGCCCGTATCCATACCGAATACGCTTTCATAAAAATTCTTTGCGACGGCTCTCGATGCATCATCATCGGCATAACCGCCGGCCACCGCCGTCAGGCACATTGCATTACCGTATGCAGTCAGTCCCTTTAAGCTGTCTTTCAGATCAGACTCATCGCTTTTGTCAATGACTCCCGCAGCATCTATGAATACTGCAGAGTATCCCGTATCGTCATTGGTATAGCTCCATTCGCCCTCGTCATCCGAAGCAAACACAGACAACGATGAGAAGATGAGTACAAATACGAGTATCAGGCCGGACAGGCTGTATCTTACTTTACGCATTGACATCCCCTCCTCTCCTGTTGAGCTGAGGCAGCGGCCTCGTGGTAAGCAGATTATATTCATTCAGGGCAAACAGCTGTCCCAGCACTATGGCTGCAAGAAGCAGCACCACTCCGCCGTAATAAATCAGGTCCTCACTGGGATTGGCCAGCACCACCAATGCTCCCGCTATGGAGACCGCCGCGGTGATGATATAGCTGGTGATCAGCTTTACTCCGCCGCTGGTACCCTTTGCCTTGTTCATACCGTAAATCACCGCTATTACGATGATCATCGCGATGATCGGCGCGAGTACTGCGGAATTAACGAAGGCAATCGCGATCTGCATGAATCCCATTCCGAAAGACAGGATAAAATATGCCGCTACGAGAATACCTGCTTTACTTGTTTTCCTGGTGCCGCCCGATCCGCCTTTATTCTTTATCCTGCTTAAAGCTTCTGCATAAGCCAGCTTGTTGTTCTTGCTTAAAAAGCCCAGGTCCTCACCCCTGCTGTCTCTTATCCTCACCTGGTTAACGGTGCTGTTTAAGAGCAGTGTGCATACAAGTGCTATCATCAGTGATATGCACATGAGCACCTTGGGTGTCATTGTCGGCAGCAAAAGAAGTACGCCATATATAGGCAGTGCCGTCAGCAGCGAGAATAACAGGAATTTCTTATTATCAACCGGCAGATCCGAAACTATGTTACCGTTCTGCCCGTTTACCACTGCATATGCTACCCTGTCCCTGTTCCGGTATGCCAGAAACCACACCGGGAAGAAAGCCAGCTCCGTGCCTTTTCCGTTACGAGTTGAAAGCTGCGGTGCTATGGTCTTTTTACTTGAAGGATTCAGTGTAGCCCCGGTAAAGTACTTTCTGTTTTCGATCTCTTTATATATCTGATCCCTGGTGAAATCCCTGGCGGGCTCCACATAGATACCGTATTCCACATCCTGCATATCAGCGTAAAAACCGCTCAGATAAGAAGGCTGGAAAGGAACGAGTTCCTTAACATTGAAGGGTGCTATCCCTTTGCTGAAATAATCATCGAAATTGGCCGATGCATCATAGGAGATGCCGCCAAAGAAAGAATCCACATAACACATGCAGTTGTAATGCTCTGTAAATATATAATCGCCACGCCTGTGACTGTGTTCTGCCGTCAGGACCACCTGGCCGTTAAAGCCCATGTCATAGAGCCAGTACGGCATATAGATACCGCGGAACTGCTCCAGATGACCGGGATCTCTCATATCCTTAGGAAGGAAAAATGCCTTCTTTACATACTCCTCATAAGCGCCCTTGCACTGATCCTTTCCTATCTTAAAAGGCATTACGTACTTGGGCTGGTGCATACGGCTCATCCTGGAATTCAGCATATGCTGTGCTCCGCAATAGTTGCAGAATCCGTTCACCGAATCCTCCGTGGAATAGATACTGCCGCCGCACTGCGGACAGGTATACTGTATCACATCAAAGTAGGGTTCTTCTTCCCTCTGCTCAAAAGCCGAAGCAATAGTATTCTGCTGCGGCTGCTGTTCAACTCCTGTTCCCGGCTGCGCGAACAATCCAGCCTGCGGCTGGGCTCCCGGCTGTGCGAATGCTCCCGCAAAAGCTCCGGCTGCACCGGGCTGTCCTGCTGCTCCCGCAAAAGCTCCGGCTGCTCCGGGCTGTCCTGCTGCGCCGCCTCCCGGCTGTGCGAATGCTTCCGAAAATCCTCCGCCCTGCACCGACGGCTGCGCATAATCGACTGCCTGGTCCGCTCCGTCAAACTGTGCCGAAGCCAGACTGTCTGCAGTCATCTGCTGCTCCTCCGCCGCTCCGGCGCCCGTCCAAACCGCCGGATCGAAAAGACTCCCGCAGAAACCGCATTTCAGCTTCTGTGTAGCTATGTCAAATACGAGTTCTCCTGAACAATTGGGACACTGCTGCATCTTACACCCCCCTGTTATTCTTACTGTTTACAGCAAAATCTCATCATTGCAACTGCTGCTGCCACACCGTCTTCCTTGACCACCAGCACTCTGTATTCTTCACCTTCCTGCTTTCTGTATATCTTTAGCTTCTCTCCGTAGACACACTGCTTCTTATATTGTATCTCCATCTCCGCAAGTACATGTGTCCTGTGAAAATCCGCATCAAAGGCATTCTGCATCATGGGCATATAGTTTAAGTTATTGACATGATCGTTATTATCCAGATCGGAATACCTAACCACATGTTCATAGATGTATTCCGCGCCCTCGATACTGTCTGTATACCTTCCGAACTCTGCGCCTTCCACCCGCATATCCAGTGCCAGTTCTCTGTCAAGGCCTATCACCTCGGGCTTTACAACACGCTGTTTTCCCATGTCCATCAGGCAGCTTTCCAGTCTGCCCTCTGCCAGCAGCATTCCTTTTTCAAGTATCCTCAGGTTAAAAATGACCGCGGCCGGATGTCTGTTCTTTTCTATCCAGCACTCCAGATCAAGATCATTGTCATAGAGAGTTCTCGAGTGCATGACCATATGATATTTCAGCAAAAGCCAGCCCACTCCGTACTTCTCATGGACAGTGATATTGTCCCAGTGAAAATTGTACATATATCCGCTGGCGGCATCCTGGAAATACTCCAGGTAAGCCTTCATACCTATATAGCCGTCTGCATCCGCTTCACGGAACTGCTGATCCTTGATGCATTTAAACACGCCGTTTTCAACCATCAGTCATGCCCCATAGCTTCAGTATAAAATGCGGAATAATCAGTTCTTCCCTCTTCCGTAAACGCAATGGCCGAACGGGGATGCTGGTTCATCAGCCCCGTGAAATAATACTGAAGGTCATAGCCCCACCTGGCGCCGCTTTCCTTCACCTCACCCATATGCTTTTCAATGAACTGGATCACCGGGAAAAGATTGTACTTGGGATTCCGAAGGAACCCGATCAGATTCTCCATAAAGCAGTTGCCTGCGCCCCTGCCCATTCCGTTATAGGTGGCATCAAGCCAGTTCACACCGTCTCCGACAGCTTCTATGGTATTTGCAAAAGCCATCTGCTGGTTGTTGTGCGCATGCATGCCCAGCTGCTTGTTGTACTTCGCAGCATATTCCATATAAAGATCCGTGATACGTGCTATCTGCTCGGGGAAAAGAGAGCCGTAGCTGTCGACGATATAGATAACGTCCACAGGTGACTGCCCGAGGGTATCAAGTGCATAGCGCATATCGCCTTCCTGTGCATTTGATATTGCCATGATATTGCAGCATACCTCATAGCCTTTTTTCTTGGCATCCTCTATCATCTCTACCGCGCCGGGTATCTGATGTGTGTAGCAGGCTACACGTATAAGGTCCAGCGGGCTTTCATCCTTCGGCCGTATATCGTTCCTGAAATCACATCTTCCCACATCCGCCATGACACTGAGCTTCAGCCCCGTATCCTTATTGTCTCCTATGACCTTCCTTATCTCCTCATCATCCGAAAATTTCCATTTACCGAACTTTTCTACATCAAACATCTCCTTGGAAGCCTTATAGCCGACCTCCATGTAATCGACCCCTGCCTTAATGTTTGCCATATAAAGTGCTTTGACAAACTCATCCGAAAAGCCGAAGTTATTTACCAGACCGCCATCCCTCATGGTAGCGTCCAGCACCTTTATGCTCTCCCTGTAGCCTAACAGTTTTGATAACTCTTTCATATCTCTACTCTCCTCCCGCGTTACAAAAACGCCACAAAGATTATACTACTTTTTCATTTTAGCCGCAATACTTCATCAGCAGCGCATAGCATTCATTTATCTTCTTGCACATCTCCTCGGAGCCTTCCGGATTATCCGGGTGATACTTCTTAAGCAGCAGATTCCTTTTGCTTTTTATCTCCGCTTCATCATAGGGATATTTCACCATAAAGATGGTCTCGGCTTCCGCCCTTGCACTGTCGGTGGTATTAACATTCTTCTTCCCGCTCCCGCTGCCTGCGCTTTTTTCTCCGCCTGCTTTTCTCTTTGTATATTCCCTTCGTCTTTTTCTCCACTCCTCTTCTCTTCTGTTCTGTTCTCTCTCTTTTTCCTGTCTGGCTTTTCCGGCGGCTTCCTTCCATCTGCGGAAATACTCATCTTCCCTGCCTGTACCGGCCTGTGAGCCGCCGTCGCCTTTGCTTTCTCTGTTCTTTCCGCCCGCCTGCCCCGCAGCTTTTCCTGCGGCGTTCCCGGCACCCCAGCCTGCTGCCTCCCGGTGCTTTTCAAATACCTTATAGAAGGGTGCAAAAAGCCTGACAAAAAAATCCAGTATCCGATCCCGCCTCTCGTAAAGCATAAAATAAATGTAAAAAAAGCCCACCGCCATAGCTCCGCCGCCTACGATCAGCACATATACATTCTTTCTTATGCTCCACAGAAGCACTGCCAGAATGGGCAGCAAAAAAATAAGCAGAAGGGCTCTTACCCTTTCGGGTTTTGCTTTAAGCCTCCCTGCTTCAAGATACAGCTCCCTTCCGGGAGCTGTAAGTATCATCTGCAATATGTGTATCCATTGTCCGGATCTCAAGATCTCTTATCTCCCTTATATGAGACTACCACTATACTGCCGCCGGTATGTACACCTATCATCGGTCCCACGTTGCACACCATGAAATTCTTATATCCGAGCTGCTCCTCTATGGTCTTCTTAACGATTTCTGCATCCTCAGGCACATTTCCGTGAGCTATCATCACCATTTCTTCATTCTCGGGATATGCCGTAGCCTTGTGTTCCTGCATCGCTTCGATCAGGTAGGTCAGGGATTTGTTCCTGCCTCTGATCTTTTTGGGTACAGCCAGCTTTCCGTCATCATCTACTATAAGGAAAGGCTTTACGGAAGCCAGCGTCCCGATGATGGCACTGGTCTTTGACACACGTCCGCCTCTCCACAGATCGAAAAGATTGTCCACCGTAAATGCGAGCAAAAACTGCTTCCTGTTGGCCTCGAGCCACGCCACGGTCTCTTCCATGCTCTTTCCTTCGTTACGCATCTTTACGGCATGCCATACCTGGATACCTTCACCGACGGATGCACTCAGGGTATCAACGACCGCTATCTTCTTGTCCGGATGATTTTCCAGCACTTCCGCCACACCGTTGTTCACACTGCTCACCGTGCCTGAAAGCCCCGATGATATACCTATAAAAAGAAACTCGTCCGCATCATTTATATGCTCTTCGAAATATTCCCTTGCCTGCTCGGGATTTATCTGGGAAGTCGAAGGCTGCGCCCCGTCCGAAAGCATCCTGTAAAAATCCGCTGCACTCAGCTCCACATCCTTTCCGTTTATCATCTTCCCGTCAAGGATGGTGCTTAAGTAGATGCAGTCAACATCATTCTCCTGCATCCAGCTCTTAGGCAGGTCTGATCCGTTATCCGTTATTATCTTGAACATTTTCTTTCTCCTTCGTGGTTATTATTTCAGTAATACATAGTTTTGAAAACCACATACATCCTATCAGACCTTTCCTGTTTTGTCCACAACATTTTATCAGGAGCCTCCGTCTGCGCAGGCTCAGTTAAAATGCAGGCACATAAGCGTGATGTCATCATCCTTCCTTCCGCCGTCCGCCACAAATTTCTCAAGTACTTCAGTCACTTCCCTCAGCTGCTGTTTCGGTGTGGCGGCCGCATCCCTGTTCAGTACTCCCAGCAGTCTTTCATGACCGAACATTTCTCCTTCCGCATCCTGCAGATCCGTTGCACCGTCAGTATAGATAAAGAGCGTATCGCCATGCTTAAGTTCAAAGGGATGTTCCTCAAATACGAAGTCCACATCCATGGCAAGCGAAGGCGAATGCTTATACTGTACCAGTCCGAACCCTTCACCCTCATGTGCGAGCATGGGGTGTTCATGCCCTGCATTTGCCGCCATGCCCTTTCCGCTCTTCACGTCAAGTACCGCCAGCCATACCGTAACAAACATTCCCGACTTATTATTGTCACAAAGCTGCCGGTTGACATCCTCAAGTATCTCCGCAGGCGTCCCACCCTGCATGGCTCTGTTCTTCAGAAGAGTCTTTGCAATGACCATAAACAGAGCCGCGGGTATGCCTCGCCCCGAAACATCCGCCATCAGCATCACCAGTTCATTACTGTTCCTGAAAAAGAAATCATAAAAATCACCGCCTACCATGTCGTCAGGGTTGATCGAAGCATACAGATCAAATTCCTTACGCTCCGGAAAAGGCGGGAAAACTCTCGGGAGCATATCCGCCTGTATCTGCATCGCTATATTCATCTCTGCCTGCAGCTTTTCTCTCTCCGCAGTGATCCGCTCGATCTCATTTATATAGTCCACTGTCTTTAAAGACAAGCCGGCAATAGTCTCCGCCAGGAGTTCTATCTCATCACCCGTACGGTATTCGTCCTTCATTTCAAAAAGGATGTTTTCTCCGCTAAGCTCAGTCAGTGACCTGCTCATGCTGCCGAGGGGACTTATTATCTTTTTTGCCAGTACGAGTGCATTGGCACCGCAAGCCACGGTAATAAAGACGAGCAGGAGTATGATCACCGTTCGGGAACTCTCCGCCCGCTCCAGCAGTATCTGTTCCGATTCCGCAAATGCATCCTCCATAGCACTGTAGCCCTCGCTCTGCCGCAGCTTCTCACCGATTTCCCGCAGTTCAAAGATCTGTGCGGCAATGACTATGGTGTATGCCGCGATCAGTATTATGATCGTAGTCAGCACCAGATTGAATATCTTCTGCTGCAGACCGCCTATGGTCAGGTTTCCTACTTTTTTCATGCTTATGTCCTCCTATCTGCCACAATCGTTCAAAACAGCCTGCGCTACATACTTCGTCCGCCCGCTTTTGCTTTGTCCTTTGGCAGTTCACGTATTCCGCGCTGCAGCGATACCGCATGCTCCAGTCCCTGCCTGCCAAGTTTCTTTTCCTTTCTCGCGGTCTCTATCCTGCTACTGTTGTAGATCTCAGCCGCGCTCCGGTTTGTGGCATTGTACTTCGCCAATGCTTTTTCCTTCGGTTCCTGCTTCGCACTGAATTCTGCCCATTTTGCCGTAACTTCACGATGTTTATCGGCTTCCTGCTCATATTTCTTCAGATCCTCGTCATATGCACGGCTCTCCTTTGCATGAAAAAGCTTATTATAGCCTGCCGGCGGCTGCGGTCTGTCTCTTAATGTGCCCGGCTTGCCTATCTTATCAGCCATGGCCTTTCTTTCGGCTTCCAATCCGGAATCCTTAAGACGCACAGGTGAGAGCAGATAATGCTCATTTTCGACAGCGATGGTCTGAGGTACCTTACCCGCACTCTTCGGATCCGCCGCATCATGCATTATATCCCTCAGCATATTTCCGATCCTTTCCGCCTTCTCGACCGAATCGGTCACGCTACCCACTTCGTTTCTGAAGTAGGCAGCCGAAGGAAGCCCGTTCACACATACCCTGCGGAGCGCCTCTTTGATCTCTGCCGGAGTTGCACTCACCGGATCCACCCCGGTAAGTTCCTTTATGACGTCCGTACCTTTTTTCTTATCATCATCCAACTCATAATCTACGGAGCTTGCTTCTTCATCCTTATGCTTCAGCATGACTTCCATCTGCCTTGCATGTTCTTTCTCTTTCTCCTTTTCCTCCGCCTCTTTTGCTGCTTTCTCCTCTGCTTCCTTCGCTGCTTTCTCCTCCGCTTCCTTCGCTGCTTTTTCTTCAGCTTCCTTTGCAGCCTTTTCTTCCGCCTCCTTAGCAGCCTTCTCTCTCTGCGCTTCCAGCTGAGCTGCCTTCTCTGCCGCCTGCTCCGCTACATACTTAGCCCTGGCAATTTTCTCCTCTTTCTGAGCTTTCTCAGCTTCACGTTCCTCTGCTTCCAGCTTACTGAGTTTTTCTTCCGCTTCCTCAAGGGCTTTTTTCGCTTCTTCCGCTTCCTTTTCTTTCTGCTGTCTTGTTTTCTTTGCTGTCTCCAGTTCGGCGGCAAGCAGTTCGGCGGCACGGCTGCCTGCCTCAATCTTTCCGTCCAGCACCATATTCGCCGTCTCCCTCTGGCGCTCCGTCATGTCGTCCATGAACTCGGGTGCATTTAAGCTGTTGCTCTCTGCGGTAAATGCATCAAACTGCCGCTGCGCTTCCTCCTTGAGTATCCTCCGGCTTTCATACTCCATCCGGCTTTTCTTTTCCATTGCCTCAAAGGTTTTCTGAAAAGTCTCAAGTGTTTCCTGCCAGGCTTTTGTACATTCCACCAGCTTGTCGACGGTATGCTCTTCTTCCGGTCCCTCGCCTTTTGCCGACGCTATGGCGGCACCTAACGATTTCAGTGCTCCCTCAAGTACTTCGCTGACACTCCGCTCTCCTATCGAATCGTCGATCATGGTCAAAAGCAGGGCCGGATCTTCCGAAACTTCAATGGTCTTAATGACCATATTTGCAAGAGATGCCAGTGCCCTTGCACCATCGGCAAACATATCAATATTCTTTTTTCCCTCTTCCGTAAAGCAGGCACTTAAGCTGTCGCTGATCCTGTTTATGGTCTGAATGGTTTCATCCTGAGCATGCAGCGCCTGAAGCTGTGCCGCCTCGGCTGTCATTACATCAGTCTGTGTAAGATTAACATCCCTCAGCAGTGTTGCCGACATCCCGGGAGATAAGCTGCCATCCTTCTCCATCTCTGTCACAGCCCTGCCCATTACCGTGTTTATGTATCCCGCTGTCCTTGCACTCTCCCGTACTGAACCTTCATCAAACTTAAGACGGCTTCTGATCTTATCATGTGCCTCTTTAAGCTCATCTGCCTCCGCTTCTTTACGCTCCTTGAGCTTCTTTTCCGTCTCGCTTATCTGAGCAGCGATACTTCTTCCTTCAGATATAAGACCGCCGAGGGTATTGACGCTTTGGGCTGCGCCGGCCAGTGTCTTCGGATCCTGCAGATTCGCTGCAGCCGAAGACGTTTCGATCCGGACTATCAGACTGCCTGCATTCTGTGAAGTGTATACTGCCGTACTCTCTATCTCTCCCTTAAGCTTAGTCAGATCCCTGAGCCTGTTGCCCAGCTCACGTGCCGGTGCCTTGATCTGTGCATCTGCAGCAGTATAGACCGCATTCTGCAGCAGGGTGTTCACTTTTCCTATCGAGCTGCTGGCGATATGTGCGGTAAGATAGCTTATTCCCGCCGTGTTAAGCTTTCTCGCTTCGGATCTCAGTTCCTTTTCATAATCTTTGTCGAGGGCCCCTGCATCGGCTGCATGCTCTATCTGCGCCTTCTCATTTGTCTCCTTCTTCTTATCGGCCTTCCGTTTCTCATTTTCCCGGACGATGGCTTCCTTGATCTTGTTCTTTTCTGTCAGCTGCCTTGCGAGCAGCGCACGGTAGCGCTCCACTGCGGCCTTCTTCAGAGCCTCTTCACGGAGAGTCTTCTCGTTTTCACTCCCCTGCGGCATATCGACTGCCTTTTTGTAGTCTGCCTCTGCCTTGGCAAAAGTTGCCGCATACTGTTCGATGCTTATGCCGTGCTCATTCCATTTTTCCTTACCCCAGTTTCTGTTCTGCGAATAGAATCTGCGGTCCGGATCCGAGATCCATTCTATGACGGCTTCATCGCTCACGACCTTGAGCGCATCCTTCCTCGCCGCTTCCACCTTTGCTTCCAGATCACGGTATTCGGCAAGATCCTTTACCGTCAGGGCGTCGAATGCGGTCTTACTGTCTTTTTGGTCTGCCTCGTATCTGCTTCTTATCACCCGGTCGATCTCGTCTTCCATACGGCTCTTCTCTGCGGCTTCGAGTTTGTCAAGATCCTTAAACGTACCGCTGATCTGAGTCTGTGTACCCAGCTTATCTGTCCCTTCGGGCTTCAGTCTGGCCGCAAAGCGCGCTCTCACATCTTCTTTCTGCCGGGTAAGCTCCTCATTGAATATCTCCCTGCCCTGTTCTCTTATCTCATTCTGCGCGATGATAGTCTCCAGGGCTTTTTCATGCAGCCTCTCCTCATCCCTGCTCCTCACGGCGGCCTGCTCGGCATCCTTCAGGGCACGTTCAGCCTTGTCACGTAATTGGCTTGCTTCTTTATGTGCAGCGCTCTCTTCCTCTGCTTTTACACCACTCTGTTCCGCTTCCGCTGCCTCCGCTTCCCTTTCTTTCCGTTCTCCGTCAAGTACCTCTGCCATTATGCCGCGTTCCTTCATCCGTCCCTCCACAAGGTGCACGGCTTCCTGAAGGATCTCGATCCTGTATGAGCTCGTATCGGCTATACCCTTCTTTGCTTCCTCTATCTGCGCCAGTTTAAAATCAAGTATACTTAAAGAAGGATATTCCTTTTTTGCTTCTTCATAACGTTTAATGAAATCCATTTCAGCTTCGGCGCGTGTTCTTTCGCGCTCAAGTCTCGCATCCAGTTCCTTTACTCTGCGGTCAAGCTTTCCGCTGACAGTGATAAGGAGTTCGCCGGCCAGTGCAGTGATCTCCGTTCCTTTTCTGATGATCTCGCTTTTGTCTCCCTCTTCATTCAGGCTTTTCGCCGCTGCCGTCAGCTGCGCTATCATTCCCTCGATCTCTGCATCTTCTTTAGCCTCATCCTCCGCCGCTTTCTGATTCTCATCCGGCTCTTTCCGAGCCTCTTCTTCTGCTTCCTCCGGCTCCTCTTCCTCCTCAAAGGTCACTACACTTTTGACCTTTTTATACATGCAAAAAATCGTTTCCACTACGTCCGCGATCTTGTCAACACTGTCAAGATTCTCAGGTCTCAGCAGGTTCTTAAGCTTTTCTCCCGCCGCTTCTATGCTCTCTCTGTCTTTCTTTGCCCCATCATCCAGCCTGATCCCCGCAAGCTCGGTCCTTGCCCGTTCACTCTCATTGCGGCTTATGCTTGCCATCTGGAGCTGTGTTTTGGCATTAAGTGCTCCCTCACGATCTATATGGCGGCTCAGTGCCTTTGATTCGATAAGGTCCCTCTGTCTCTGCAAAGCCGCAGCCTGCCTTTTTTCTTCCGCCGCCGCATATCTTGCGCCGAAGCGCTGCTCCATGAGATCATCTACCTGCTGTTTTACCTCTGCCTCAGCTTTATCACGTATTTCCGTCTGTTCCGTAAGTCTGTCATGAAGGACATGCAGATGCCTGTCACGGTCACGTATCACTTCCATGCTGTCATGTATTACCGCATCCTGTGTATCCGCATCGACATTTTTGCGTGCAGTCATGGCTCTGCCTGCAGCTACGATCACCTTTTCGTTCTCGTCGATCTCCGCTTTCAGTGAGGCAACCCTTCTTTCCTCCTGATGCAGCACACCCTTGATCATGCCGGCATTTAATCTGTCTGTAAGTCCCTGAAGCGATGAGCCTATAAGCTCCGTCACATCTGAGGCTGCCGCTACTACTGTTCTCCTTACGGCCAGCTGCGCTGAGTTAAGACCCGCGGATCTCGCGCGTCGTCTGCTGTCCCTAAGATAATGCTTCTCCTTCCAGGCGTCCTTCGATTCCTTTACACTCTGTTCATATTCGGCAAGCCCCTGCTTATTGCGCTTTGCGATCTCTCTGTTCTCATCTTCGATCAGCTTCTGCAGGCGCTCTGTCTCTACCAGATCCCTTGCGATCCTTGCCTTACGGTATTCGACACTTGCCTTATGGGCTTCGGGACGCTTATGCTCCGCCCTTGCTTTACGCAGCACGAAGCGCGCCTCACTTACAACGGCCCTTCGGCCGATAGCTGTCAGCTCGCTGCGGTTTTCCTTTGTTATATCCTTATGGCCTTCCAGCCAGGCTTTTTCCTCTTCGCTCTGCCATTTTGATGCTTCCCGTGCCCTTTCCGCCGATCTCTTAACACGCATGAAGGTATCGTAATCAGCTACAGATCTGTCACTCTCCGTAGATGAGCTGTGAGAAGCATTCGCCTTCTGCGACTTCTGCAAAAGTGCCGTAATGCGCTTCTGCATATCTTCATCGTCAGCCGCAGCCGTAAGATCTATGGGTTTCTCCGGCACGAATGCGGGAGGAGCACTCATATCCTTAAGCCGCTGCACTTCTTCTGCTTCAGCGGAAAGCCTGCTTTCAACGGCAGCACGTGCTTCGATCAGATATGAGATTTCCTGTTTTTCCATTGCGCGTATCTCTATAAGCCGCGCATCCGACAGTTCTTCCAGACTGTCGCCTTTCTGTACTCCTGCCACACTCCCCTGCGCGGGAGTATCCGTACCTTCTGCTGCTTCTCTTCCGGCAGCGGCCTCTTCCTGTGCTTTTTCCGCCCTTTCTACCATCTTCTCCACGGACTCCGCATCTGCAGAAGACTCTGCCGCTTCGGAATCTTCCGCTGCCGCTCCGTCTTTTTCCGCCGCTTTGTCTTCAGCTTTTTCCTCTTCGTGCTCTTCGGCTCCGAATCCCGCTGTTTCGGCAGGCTCCGACGCCGCTTTGGAAGCCTCTTTTCTTTTTGTGATCTCCTCTTCACTCAGTCCCTGCGCGCGCAGTTCTTTATCCTCCAGAGCTTCGAGACGTTCTCCGGCTTCCTCAAGTTTCTTCCTTGCAGCCTCCGCTTCCTTTTCCTTCTCTTCCTTTACCGCCTTTTCCTTATCAAGCTCAGCCTGAAGGGAAGCCCCGGCCATTTCATAAACCCTCAATTGGGCAGCTGTGATCTTCTGTGCTCTTAAAGCCTGCTGCTTATTCTGTTCCTCGAGGAATTCAGGGGCACTGATCCTGCCTCCTTTTTCACGAAAATCGTTCAGGGTACGCTCCGCACTCTCCTTAAGGCGGCGTCCGTTATCATAACGTCTGAAGCGTTCTTCTTCCAGACGGTCAAAGCTCTGACGGAAGGTAGCGAGCGCCGTCTCCCAGGCAGCAGTCATCTCAACGAGCTGGTCAACGGTATGTTCCTTCTCAGCGTCCCCGCCCTTCAGCTTTTTGATCGCCTCATCCAGTGTATCGAGTGCTCCGTCAAGTCTTTCCTTTATATTGAGTTCTTCCGGCAGTTCAATAGATATCCCGCCTTCAAGACCGGCACGTATCGCCATGTCCGTCAGGGTCCTCAATGCACTTGCCCCGGCTGCAAGTTTATCAATCCTGTCCTTGCCTTTCCCGGTAAAGCATGCACTCAGAACATCGCCTGCCTCATTGATCTTACGTATTGCCTCCTCCTGATCATGAAGCGCATGAAGCTGCGCCGCCTCGGCAGTCATGGCCGAAGTCTGTGAAAGATTGACGCTTCGGAGCATGGTCATCGTCATCTCTTCGGAAATCTCCCTGCCTGCACTCAGCTCTTCAACGGCGCGACCCTTTGCAATATTTTCAAGCGCGGCCGTCCGGCTCCTGTCTGCCACAGCTGCTGCATCAAAACCGAGCTTGTCGCGGAAAGCCGCTCTTGCCTCCGCCAGCTCCTTTTTCTCCTCTTCACGTCTTAACTTAAGCTGTTTTTCTGTCTCAGCTATCTCCTTTTCGACATCGCCTCTCTTCTTTACCAGATGTCCCAGTTCTGCAGTGTTTCGTGCCAGTTCCTTAAGGCTTAAGGCATCCTGCAGATTCTGTGAGGCCGGTCCCGATGAAACAGTCTGAAGACCTTTTGCGCCAAGCCTTGCAGTGGCATCGATGGTTTTTTCGAGCCCGGCCTTCTCCTTACGCAGTTTTGCCAGACGCTCTTCCAGCTCCCTGCCCTTAGCCCTGATCTGAGCCTCAGCTGCTGCCGCCGAGCCGCCGCGCAGACCGGCCGTGGCGCCCTTTAACACTCCGTTTGCTATATGTGTGGCAAGATAACTGATCCCCGCCGTGTTGAACTTTCCTGCAGCCTTCTTAAGCTCAGCCTCATACTTTTCATCAAGCCCCTTCTGATCAGCTTTTTCCGTAAGCTCTTTTTTTAGTGCGGCTTCCTTCTTTCTTTCAACTTCCCTTTTCCGGTTCTCTTCCGCTATCACATCTTTGATGTGATCCTTTTCTATCAGCTGTCTTGCCAGCTTCGAACGGTATCTGTTCATTGCGGCATCCGCTATGGCCTTTCTGCCCTCATCGGTATTGGCATCCATAGTCGCTATCGCATCGTGATACTCCTTTTCGAATATCTCATACCTTTTGGCATAGTCATCCATCCCGAAGCGGTTCCTGCTCCAGCTCTGTTCCTGCCAGTCTGTATTGGCGGAATAAAAAGCTCTGTCCGTATCGTTAAGCCAGCGGATATCCGACTTCTCCGTAACATAGCGCAGTGCATCGTCTCTGGCCTGTTTTGCTTCTTTTTCCATATCACGGTATTCGGACATTTTGGAAATTCTCAGCTTTCCCTCTGGCGCGGCGGCTATCAACTTATCGATCAAAACCTCGGTCTCCTGCCTTTTCTGCTCCTCCATGGCATCTATCTCGGTAAATCTGCCGGCTATCTGCTGCTGCGTTCCGAGCTTTGCCGCTTCGGGGGTAAGCTGTTTCGAAGCAAAACGCTCTCTGACATCACTAAGCTGTGCAGCCATTTTTTCTTCCAGTATCACGGCACCGTCTTTAAGAGCCTCGGCCCGGCTCTGCAGATTGCCTATGGCTGAGCTGTACATGCGGATATTTTTTTCGCTCTCACCAAGTGTCCTTTCTTTATCCCTGCTCTCGGCAAGTGCAGCTTCATATTCCTCACGCAGGCTTCTGTGCTCCTCGCTCTCTTCTCTTTCCACGGGTGCAGTCTGTCCTGCCGGCTTTCCCACCTCCTCTTCTTCCGCTTTACGGGGTTTATCTTTTGCCCTCTGCATCAATTCCGCACGGATGTCTTCCGCTGTCCCCCGCCGCATTTCGATCTGTACATCCAGAAGATGTCTTCCTCCGCTGGAGGCTGTCCTCAGCTCGGCAATTTTCTGGTCAAAGATGTTTGCTCCTTTCAGATTTTTCTTCTTTTCCTTAAACTCTCTTACGAAGGCCCTGTCTGCCTCGGCCTGCTGCTGTGCATGCTCAAGCCTTTCATTTACACGCGAAACGCAGGTATCGATCTTTTCACCTACCAGTTCCACCAGTTCTCCGTATCTTGCGATCACTTCCGTCATCTGCCTGACATACTCGGGATTCTGCCAGTCTTTGATGCTTTTTGCCACCTCAGTCAGGTGGTCGATCTCGGCATTGATATCTATCTGGAATTCATCCTCGTCTTCATCCTCTGCTTCATCTTCAGCCTCGTCTTCCGCTTTCTCTTCTTCCCCTTCCTTCTCTGCTTTATCCTCTTTTTCTTCTTTCTTTTCCTTCTCTTCTTCCTCTTTCTTTTCTTCCTCTTCGTCCTCACCGGCCAGTTCACTTACTTCACGGTAAAACTTATACAAAAGCTGCATTCCTTCGATGAGCTTATCCATACTGTCCAGATTTTCCGGCTTCATAAGACTTTTCAGCTTTTCGCCCGCCGCATCGATCCTGGCCTTTTTCTCCGTATATCCGGCGGTTTCCGCTATGCTTACGGCTTCCGTACGCATGCGGGAAGCCTCATTGCTGCTTAAGCTCGCCATTCTCAGCTGGTCATCAGTATTCAGGGGCGGTGTCACCGGTCTGCCTTTTCTGTCATATTCCACCCCCGGCAGAACGAGACGTTCCGATTCGATCTGATCTCTTTTCCTTAGCAGCTCTGCGCGTTTTTTCTCCTCTTCGGCTTTACGCAGTCCGTCGGCCGTCAGCGCATCCAGACGCTCCCTGACTTCCTCTTTCACCTTCGCCTCGGTTTCCCTGACAGTTTCTGCCTGGGCATCCCTTCTTTTTTCAAGCTCTTTCATGTGCTCGGTCCTATCCTGGACGATCACGCTTTTCTCATGAGTTTCTTTATCGGTAGTCACGGCTGCTTCCAGACTGCCGTCTCCTGCCGCGATACCCCTGCCGGCGGCGGCGATAACACGCCTGTCTGTTTCGATAGCCTGCTCTATCTCCCGCAGCTTGTCTTCTTCGGATTTAAGCCTGCCTTTTATTATACCCGCGCTGAGCTTCTCACTGATCTCGGCCGCACTGCCCCCGAGCCCTCTGGTAATACCCGCTGCACCGCTGACTATAAAGCGCTGCACCTTAAGCTTCACCACTCTGGCTTCTTCAGTAAATGCCTGTCTCTCAAGCTCCGTCAGATAAGCGTCTTCCTTAGCCCCGGGAACATTGGCTTTTACAGCCCTGTCGTGCTCGGCCTTTGCCTCTTTGTTTCTGGCATCTATAGCCCTGTTCTCTTCAGCCACAAGCTGCATGATCCGTTCCGTTTCCAGAAGATCACCTGCTATCAGCACCTTCCTGTGCACTGCCCCGGCCTCATATGCAGCCTGCTCTGCCTCCAAGCCCTCCCTGTCCTTTTTGTCATAATCACGGGCAGTGCTTTCGAACATGCCCAGATTTCCTTCGGCATCATAGTGGCGATTTCTGTAATGTGCGCGCTCATCACTGAGATGATCGTCTACCCAGTTCGCCTCATCTGGCTTTTGTGCATCAAGCGCTTCCTGTCGTATACGCTCATGCAGTGTATCTATCATCCCGGAGATGGCAAAATAATCCTCCACCTTCTCCCCCTCAGGCAGCTTCTCATTCATTTTTTTTACAGTATCCGCATATTTTGCCGGATTCTTACGGACATCCGAAAGATCGGGTGCGCCCGGGATACGCTTTATGGCATCCTTCATCATCATTCGTTTGGCGACCAGATGCTTATAGCTTTCAAAAGACTTCTGCCTGTCAAAGCCCTCAGGGATCTTTTCTTTCAGTTCTGCGGCTCTCTCTTCCGCATATCTGAGAACCCCGGGTTTCATCAGTGCTGCAAGTTCCTCTCGGTTAAAATATGAAACTGAGGTATGTGACCTTACCCACTTTCTTTCAGCTTCGGTCTTCCAGTTTTTCTCTTCTCTCGCTGCAGACGCAGCCTCATGAAGCTGTCTGTATTCCGCATAATCTGACGAAAGCAGTTTTTCCTCCTCACGCATTCCTATTCTTTCTTCTGCCCGGCTTTTTGTTAAAAGCGCACTTATGCGCGCCTGCATCCCCGGATCATTCTTTGCTGCATCAAGATCCAGATGCTTTTCTTCCACGAAAGAAGGGACTGCTGTCTGCGCCTTACGCGCGCTGACCGCGTCCCTTTCTTTTGCAAGCATGGAATCTACAGCTTTTTTTGCTTCTTCGAGCTCTGCAAGCTCCTCTTCTTCTATGCGCAGTATCTCCTCAAGTTCTTCCGCCGAAAGCTCCTTTAACAGTTTTGGCATAAATACCTCCTCATATATGAAAGTCCAACCAGCCGGACTGAGGATATTTTACCAAATCTTCCATCCGAATACTACTATAAAGTATTGTATTCCCTTATATTTTAATGTTATCATGATGCCGGAGGAAAACCGATTGAGATCCGATCTTATCGATAAATTGACACTTCTCTTCATGTCCCTTTCGGGGGGGCGGCTTTCCCGCGCCCTTTCAGAAACACAGTATGCAGTAAACCTGGACTTTTGGGCAAAACACTTAAAGCTGCATCCGGAAGCCCCTCTGGAGGACCAGCGCCTCATCCCCGACATTTCCTACGGCCGCACTTCCCGCTTAAATGAGCGCATCTTCCTGGGCGGCAGGCGCCTGGATGCATCGGTCAATTCCTGTGAAGTCATAGCGGTCTGGCATGCACTGAAGTATTCGGGTTATGACATACCCTTCCCCGCTCTGCTCAGACATTTTTCAAAAAAAGGCATATGCGCCGGCGGCCTCTTCGGTACTTCCCCGAAACAGCTGGTACGTTTTTTCCGTGAACGCGGCTTCAAAACGGAAGTTTATACAGCCTCCGCCATCACTCATAAGCTTCTGTCCGAAAAAGAAGCTTCCGTATCACTTTGTATACTTACCAGTTTTAACAAAGGCCGCAATCCTTTTTCCATGATCCACACCATGTGCCTTACAAAAGAAGACGGCAGGTGGCTTCGTCACAATGACAGCGGAAAAAAGCAGTGTTCCTCTTTATGCGATGCTGTCTTCGGATATAACGCATCCCGGTCTCATCCCATACAGCTTATATTTCTGACGCACCCGGCAGACACTCTGTAAATAAAAAACCACGGGGACGGACCTCCCGGTCCTTCAGGACCGGGAGGTCCGTCCCCGTGGTTTTCTTTTTACTCTCTTATTTAAAGTATGATACCGCTTCGGTAAGCTCTGCAGAGAGTCCGTTCATCTCACCCGCATTATCGGATACCATGCTTACATTACCCGATACATTCTGTATGGATGCCGCCACTTCTTCGTTTGTAGCGGAGGTCTCTTCCGAAATCGCGGAGAGGTCACTCACCGCATTCATTATCGTATCCTTTATGGCTGCGAGCTGCCCCGTTACTTCGGAAACCGAGGCTATCTCGTCCACTGACCCCCTTATGTCCCGATCCAGATTTGCAAATTTCTCCTGCGTAACTTCCAGCAGTTCTTTTTCCTCGGCTATCAGCTCCCTTACCTTCTTGGCCTGATCCACGCACTTCGTCGAAGATTCTCCTATCTCAGCCACTATATCCTTTATCTGGTTGGCCGATACATCGGACTGTTCTGCCAGAGCCTTTATCTCGCCCGCCACCACGGCAAAGCCTCTTCCGGCTTCGCCTGCACGTGCGGCCTCTATACTGGCATTGAGTGAAAGCAGGTTGGTCTGTGATGCTATGCTGGTGATCAGTGAAACCATTTCATTGATCTTTGAGATTGCATCATTCGTAGCATTGATGCGCTCCGCGATATCTTCCACTGCTTCGGACGAACGTGCCGAAGAACTGATGACTTTCTCTATGCAGTCTGAAGCCTCACTGTTGGCTTCTGACATGGTCTTTGCATTGGCATTGAGATTGTTTACGTTCTCTACCGCCTGACCTATCACATCCTCCATATTGGTCATGTTATCGCTTATATCCTGTACGCTTCCGGCCATGGTCATAGTGGTCTGTGTCAGAGCCGTCATTGACTCGGCGATCTGCGAAGTCGAATCCGAAGCATCCGTCGCCATCTGCGAGGTATTCCTTATATTGTCGCTCAGAGTCTCGGCGGAATGTCTTATCTTTCCCGTAACATCCCTAAGCACCTCACCAAGCTTTTCGGCGGATTCCGTTATCATAAAGGTCTCGGTAACATTAGTCTTACGGCTTATCTTTACATCCGTCCTGCCATCGGCCAGTTCTTCCATTACACCGGCCACCTCTTCCAGCGGTCCGGCTACCCTGAATGCCAGTGTCAGCACTATCAGGGATACGACGATCACGCCTGCCAGTCCCACCAGACCTATTACCAGGTTTATATGCAATTCCGCTGCCTTGATCTGGTCTGCCGGCTTACCGGAGAACGACATACCCACTACTTTTCCGGAACTGTCATGCAATGCCATGTAATATACATAATAATCGGTTCCGTTTATCACAACATCATCGGAATAATAATCATTACCTGCAGATACTTCAGCCCATACCGCATCGGAGGCGGGAGTTCCTTCTATCCTTTTTCCTGTATCATCAAGTATCGTAGTCATGAAACGGATATTATCCTTAAAGACCGTAAGATCGATACCTGTCTCATGCACCTTATCTATATAGCTGGTATCATATGCCACGAAACCATTTCCAAGGCTCAGCCCGTGTGAAATGGCATACTCGTAATACTCCTTCATGGATTTGCTGGCTACCATCAGCTCTTCTTTTGTGCCGTCCTCCAGATTTCTGATCATTATCCCTGAAGTAACAAAATACAGTATTATCACCGTAAGGATCAGCGGTACAAGTGCGAAGAGGATGAGCATGAACTTGATGTTGATAGTTTTTTTCTTCATGATGTGCACTCCTTATGCAGATTTTTTGTATTTTATGTTCATTATATCACTTGTTTGTGCCATGTAAACTGTAAATTATCACCTAAGTCAGTGAAAAATGTATATATTTTAGTACTTGCGAAGCCTGCGGGATTATGTTATGGTGCAATGCGTTGCATATTATTTCGGGTGCTAGTTCCTTTCCACCCGCGTGCAGGAGCACGTGAACCACTGAAGGAGGTCTTTTATGAAATCCATGAAAAAAACAATGTATCTCGTCCACGGAGCGGTCATTGCCGCGCTTTATGTCGTACTGACTTATCTTGCCGCAGGCTTTGATCTGGCAAGCGGTGCCATCCAGGTGCGCTTCTCGGAAGCCCTGACCGTACTGCCTTTCTTTACACCGGCAGCGATACCCGGTCTGTCCATCGGCTGCCTGCTGGCCAATCTGACGCTCGGCTCCCCTCTGCCCGACATCATCTTCGGTACACTGGCCACACTGATAGGCGCAGTCGGAACCTATCTGCTCAGAAAGAACCGCTTTCTCGCTCCCGTTCCACCCATACTGTCCAACGCCATCATCATACCCTTCGTACTCAAGTTTGCCTATGTCGACGTTGAAGGCAGCATTCCTTTCCTTATGCTCACTGTAGGTGCAGGCGAACTTATCGCCGCAGGCATCTTCGGACTCATACTCCTGCATGTGCTGCTGCCCCTTCGCCACCGCCTCTTCGGAGACTGAGGACACGGGGACGGTCCTCCTGTCCTCGTTTGCCCCGGGACGGTTTTATGCTATAATGAACCTACTATATATTTCTAAAGGAGGTTCCTTATGGCAAAAACACTTCAGGATATCCTCTCCCTTATCAAAGATGAAGGGATTGCGATGGTCGACTTCAAACTCACCGACATTGACGGACGCTGGCGCCACTTAAGCATTCCGGCCGAAAGACTCAGCGAATCAACCATGGAATACGGTATAGGCTTCGACGGCAGCAACTACGGCTATGCTCCCGTTGAAAACAGCGACATGGTCTTCATTCCCGTTCTCGATTCCGCCGTGATCGACCGCTATGCGGAAGTTCCCACACTTTCCATGATCGGCGACGTAAGAGTCATCGATCTTCCGGACAACAGGCCCTTTGACCAGTATCCCAGGAATGTTGCCATACGCGCCCTGGAATATATGAAAGAGACCGGAGTTGCCGACCGGATGGTCATCGGCCCCGAGTATGAATTCTATCTTTTCGATCAGGTAAAATACAGAACCGATTACTACAATATGTCCACGGAGATCTTTACTCCGCAGGCAGCTTTTGCCTCCGACAGCGAGTACGGCAACAACGGCTACCAGCTGCAGCCCGGAGCCGGTTATCACAATTCACTTCCCACCGATATCAGAAATGACATCCGCAGCCGCATGTGCCTTGCCATGAAAGACTGGGGCGTTGATGTAAAATATCATCATCCCGAAGTTGGCGGAAGCGGCCAGATGGAGATAGAGGTAGAACTCGGCGATATGCTCAAGCTCGCTGACGATACCATGTCCGCCAAGTACGTTATAAAAAACGAAGCGGCAGCGGAAGGCATCACCGCCACCTTTATGCCAAAGCCCTTAGCGCAGGAAGCCGGCAGCGGCATGCATGTACATATGCTGCTCTTCAAGGACGGCAAGCCGGTATTCTATGATAAGGACGGCTATGCACAGCTTAGCGAGACGGCGCATTATTTCATGGGCGGCCTGCTTACGCATGCACGCTCACTCTGTGCGATAACCAATCCTTCCACCAATTCCTACAAGCGTCTGGTTCCGGGCTTTGAAGCACCTGTCACCATCGGCTACGCAATGAGCAACAGGAGCGCGGTCATCCGTATCCCCGCTTATGCAAAATCCCCCGAGAGCAAACGTTTTGAACTCAGGAATCCCGATGCCACCTGCAATCCCTATTACGCCTACGCAGCCATACTGATGGCAGGCCTCGACGGCATCAAAAATAAGATCGATCCGCATGAAAAGGGCTGGGGACCCTACGACTTCAACTTATACACTCTCTCCGATGAAGAGAAGGCAAAACTTACCGGTCTTCCCTCATCACTTGACGAAGCCATCGCAGAACTAAAGAAAGATCACGACTACCTGACCGCAGGCGGCGTCTTCCCCGAGAGACTTTTAGAGCAGCTTATGAACCGTGAGATAAAGGCCGCTTCACAGATCTCCAAACTCCCTCACCCGATGGAGTTCGCACTCTACTACGATCTGTAAGCTCAAGTCTTCATAAAACAAATAATAGCGGCGGCCCATCCGGCCGCCGCCTTGCTGTTTATGCTTATTTCTTAGGCTCCATTCTCACGCTTCCGGTGAAGTTTGCCTTACCCTTGATCTTTACACTGTTCGTTGCCTCATCAGGCTCAATAGCCGTGTAGTTTGATTTTGACAGGGTTGAAAGCTTCGTTGTATCCGGAGTGCTCTTGTACTTAACACTCTTTAAGTTCTTTAACTTGCCGCTCTTAACCTTTATCTTTCCATCCTTGCCCTTAACATTAAGTTCCAGACTGCTTACATAATCCGCAAGTGAAGCCTTGTTGATCGTAAATCTGCAAGGATTTGCTTTCAGAGCCTTATTAACAGCCTTTACAAGTTTTGAAAGATCCGATTTCTGCTTCTTGTCAAGTCCGAGCTTCTTCTGTACTTTCTTATTGATGGTGATCACACCGTAGAAGCTTGCCTCGTCTGTCTTCTTGCTTGCCAGCTTGTTCTTTCTGGCCTTGAATTTCACTGTCAGCAGTCCTGCCGTATCCTTGCCTGCGAGCCCGGCCTTCTTTATGAGGTCGCTCAGATCAAGCTTAGCACTTATCGGAGCTTCATCAGGCTTTATGGACTTGCCTGTATATGTTACTGCATTGGTGTAGTTTACCGATACACTTACCTCGACCTCGCGCAGATTCCGCCTTCTTCGATCAGTTCCTTCAGATCTTTCGTACCGGCCATGCCGCTCTCAACTTCGACCGTCACAGGCTCGACCGTCTTCCCGGTCCTGGTGATGCTGACCTTCACACCGCTTGGCTGTTCCGAAAGCACGTAATTATATGCATCCCTGCCGCCGAGCTCTACACCTGTTATTATTACTGCCGCATTCTCGCTTACATCGGGGCTTTCCACAAAAGCTTCAGCTCTGTCTATTACAACTCCGACCAGATCGCCTTCTTCGTTATCCAAAACGAAACGGTCTTCAGCCTTGGTTGAAAGCTCCACACCATATTCACCGTTGTATTCACGGTCTATAGCTTTTACAACAGCGGTCACGGGCTTGGGTGTGATCCTGAATTTAGCAGAGCTGCGCCACTCCTCAGTTCCCTTTTTCTGTAAGACAGAAACAACATATTCGCCGGCTCTTGCAGGCTTGGTCCCCTGCTTCGTATATGTCTCACCGTTAAGGAGAGTTCCTTCATATCTGATGACAGGAGCATCAGCACCCGGTACAAGCTCAAATACAGGATCTGCAAGCGCGCTTCCGTACACTGTACCTGCCTGAGTCATTACGGTATTGTGAATCAATGAAACCACATGGACTTCCTTTGCCGGTCTGGTCTCTCCCGGGGCGATTATGGTATGGAAAGGATCGAAACCGTCACCTATATTATTTGTGTTTCCACCGTCGGGAAGAACTATGGTCATATTTTCATCTATGATGACTCCTCTGCTGCTCCCGACAGCTCCTTCCATATCATTGGTTCCTTTGTATTCCGCTGTGATATCTCCCCCGTTAAGTACGAGTTCCGAACCATAGCTGTATAATGTATCTGCAGCATTTCCGCTCAAAGTTATCACACCGTCATCTATCACGAGTTTATTTTCGGGATCATCCGCCTGATTAAATATCGCAGATCTGCCCTCGACAATTAAGATAGTACCTCCCCCGCCGATCCTGATGCCTTTTCAGCCTTCACAAAACGCTTGAAAATCTGCCCTCCGCGTGTTATCATCTGCTCATAAGCAGATTTTCTATATATTCATATTCCGGCGAAAGCCTTCTGTTTTTCTGAAATTCCTGCTTATCATTCCAAATCGTTAAGGCAGGAGTTGATTAAAAGCTGATCGTCATTCTTTTATCTTTCTTCTGCCACACTGCAGAAAGAGAGGAAATACATATGAACAACACGATCAGAAACAAGAACTATGAGGAGCTGGAATTCCGCGATGACTTCATGTTCGGCATCACCATGTCGGATAAGGAGCTCTGCAGGGATGTCATCGAGTGTCTCACAGGCCAGCCGGTCGGTGAACTTCAGGATGTACAAAGCCAGCATGAGATCAGGATAACCAGCAGCGGAAAACCTATCAGACTTGATATCTATACCATGGATGATAAAGCGGTATATGATGCCGAGATGCAAAACCTGAACAACAAGAGCATTAAATCTCTTGAGTTGCCAAAAAGAACGCGCTTCTACCAGTCATCCATTGATATGGATCATATCAATAAGAGCGGATCATATAAAGAACTGCCGGACAGCAAGATCCTGTTTATATGCACTTTTGATCCGTTTGGGTGTGATCTGTACAAATATGTTTTCAGGGAGCGCTGTGATGACGATCCTAAACTCCTGCTCTGCGACGGTACTGAAAAGATATTTTACAATTGCTGCTATAAGGGTGATAATATCAGTACAGACCTGCGTCGGTTTTATGATTATGTTGAAAAAGGAATCGTCTCCGATGCACTAACGGAACGCATCGACGCAGCTGTTCAGAATGCAAGAAAAAATGAGAAATGGAGGTCTGCGTATATGAAAGAACGTATCATATTTCAGGAACTCAAAGAAGAAGCCAGAGCTGAGGGCCGTGCAGAAGGCCGTGCAGAAGGCCGTGCAGAAGGCCGTGCAGAAGAACAAGCCAACACAGAGCGCGAGAGGAAACGCGCTGAACTTGCCGAAGCAAGAGTTAAGGAGTTGGAAGCGCTTCTTGCAGCAAAACAGTAACAAGTGAAAAATAGTCCGGAAAAATAAGAGCGGCGGCCCATCCGGCCGCCTTCTTTGTGTTTATTTTTCAGTTCTGTCCGTAATAAGCATTCGCTCCGTGCTTTCTGAAATAGTGCTTATCCTGCAGTTCCTGCGGAGCGGGCTGAACATCCGGCTTTATCATCTCGGTGCGGAGCGCCATCTTGGCTACCTCATCGAGGACTACCGCATTGTGTACCGCTTCATGTGCATCCTTGCCCCAGGCAAAAGGTCCGTGGTTTTTGCACAGGCAGGCCGGCACTGCCATGATGTCAAGTCCGCGGCTCTTAAACTCATTAACGATCAGATGTCCGGTATTCTCCTCATAGGCATCCTCTATCTCATCCTTATTCAGTGTACGCAGACAGGGGATAGGTCCGTAGAAATAATCCGCATGCGTGGTACCGTAGCAGGGTATGTCACGCCCCGCCTGAGCCCAGCTGGTGGCATAGGATGAATGCGTATGCACTACACCGCCTATCTCGGGGAAAGCACGGTACAGCTCGATATGCGTCGGTGTATCCGATGAAGGTTTAAGCGCACCTTCCACTTTCTCTCCGGTCGCGATGTCCAGCACCACCATATCCTCGGGCTTCATTATCTCATAATCCACCCCGGAAGGTTTGATCACGCACAAGTTTTTCTCCCTGTCCACTGCCGATACATTGCCCCAGGTGAAAGTCACCAGTCCGTATTTCGGAAGCAGCATATTGGCTTCATATACTTCTTTCTTTAATTCTTCAAGCATGTCCTTCACCCCACATTCTCAACTGCGCTTTTCTCCACAGCCAGCGCTTTCTTATAGTCATCAAGGAAACGGTCAAAGCCGTCCATATCGTCTTTGTCTGCGCAGAGCGTTTCCTTCTTTGCACCCGCAAACACTTTCTTATCAAGGAAATCCTCCAGGCTCTCGCCCTCTTCCTTCTGCACGCAGTATGCGGCAAGCAGGGCCATGCCGTACGGTCCGCCTTCTCCCGCGGATTCCATAACGGTCACGGGGCACTTGGTTGCAGCGGAAAGTATGCGCTGTCCCGCTTCCGGAGTCTTGAAGAATCCGCCGTGTCCCATCAGGCTGTCGACTTCCGCCTTCTCCTCTTTTATCAGTATCTCCATACCGATGGCAAGCGTAGCCATGGCCGACATAAGGTTAGCGCGCATGAAGTTGCCGAGGTTAAGCTTCGCATCCGGCTTTCTTATGAACAGCGGTCTGCCGGCGTCGAGTTTTGTCACGCCTTCACCCGAGATATAATTGAAGGGTATCAGTCCGCCCGCATCCTTCTCGCCGCCAAGCGCAGCCTTGAAAAGCGTGGTATAGAGCACATCATTGGAAACAGTAAGACCTGCCGCTTCCACAAAGCCTTTGAACAGGCCTGCCCAGGCGTTGATATCCGAAGTACAGTTGTTGCAGTGCACCATTGCGACCGCAGGTCCCGCAGGGGTGGTCACCATATCCAGCTCCTCATGTCTGCCTATGCTGTTCTTAAGCACTACCATCGCAAAATCGGAAGTACCTGCGGATACGTTACCCGTTCCCTCCCTTACGGAATTGGTAGCAACCATGCCTGTTCCCGCATCTCCCTCGCAAGGAGCACAGACTATGCCTGCTTTAAGCTTCCCGCTATCGTCAAGGAAGGCCGCTCCTTCAGCTGTCAGCGTTCCTGCCGCTTCGCCCGCACATTTTACCTTGGGCAGTATATCTCTCAGTTTAAATCCGTAATCCGAAGCCAGATCATCGAACTTATCTACCATGGCCTGATCATAATCAAGCGCCTTTGAATCGATGGGGAACATACCGGAGGCTTCGCCTATACCCATCACGTTCTCACCTGTCAGGCGGTAGTGTATATAACCCGCCAGCGTTGTCAGATGAGCCAGATCCTTAAGATGCTCCTCTTTATTAAGCATTGCCTGATACAGATGTGCTATGCTCCAGCGCTGGGGAATATTGAAATCAAAGAGATCGCTCAGCTTCTCCGCCGCCTCTCCCGTCATCGTATTTCTCCAGGTACGGAATGCAGCCAGCTGCTTCCAGTCCTTATCAAAAGGGAGATACCCGTGCATCATCGCAGACACACCGATAGAGCCTGTGGTAGTCAGTTCCGCTCCGTATTCTTCCCTTACATTCTTTACGAGATCCGCATAGCAGCTCTTGATGCCTTTGATGATGTCATCATCCATATGGTAGGTCCATATACCGTTCTCCAGACGGTTCTCCCAGGTATACTCGCCTGCGGCAATGCTGTTAAATTTCTCATCTATCAGCGCCGCCTTTATCCTGGTGCTGCCCAGTTCTATGCCCAGAGCCGTCTTGCCTTCTTCTATAGCTTTTTTTACCATTTCCTTGTCCATAAACCTTCTCCTTGTATCATTGTTTTCACCATTTTTTTCCCGGGCAGTGACCTTGCTTTGCCGCGGCTCTCAGTTCCACATAACAGCCGCATTTCAGGCAGGTTCCTGCCGAAAGCTTTTCGCATTTCCTGCAGATCTCAAGCCGCCTCTCATACTCCTCATCGGAAGTCTTCATCCCCGCGTCCATCCATTCCAGCTCGTCTGCGATCAGCTGCCTGTACTTTTCCTCATCATACTCCTGCAGCAGACATTTTATACAGGGCTTCACTCTGCTGCTGCCTCGATATGTATCACGCTTGCAGCAGGCAGTGTGAACCGGATCTTTCCGCCATCCGCCGTTACATCAAATGCCCTCTTAACTACCTTCTCGGGATCATCAAAGGTATTGTGTTCATGGATCTCACCACCGACTATCTCAGCCTTTGCCGAAACTATGCCGCTATCCGCAAGTACCGTCTCTATCTCCTGATCCTTGTCTATTGAAAGGTTGCAGACCGTGATATGCAGCTTTCCGTCCTTGTCCACAGAAACGGACTCGTTGAGCGCACATACCATCTTGTCTTCTTCCATGCCGATCTGCTCATTCTCTATGAAGCTTTCCAGCAGGTCGTTATCCTGGTGATGCTTATACATGCTAAATACATGATAGGTCGGGGTCTTGATCATCTTTTCGCCATCGGTCAGTATCACTGCCTGCAGCACATTCACGAGCTGGGCAATATTAGCCATCTTCACACGGGCACAGTGCTTGTTGAAGATGTTTAAGTTGATGCCCGCTACCAGCGCATCCCTGATGGTATTCTGCTGATAAAGGAAACCGGGATTGGTGCCGGGTTCCACATCATACCAGGTACCCCACTCATCCACGATCAGTGCCACCTTGTTATCCTTATCATACTTGTCCATGATGTTCGTGTGTCTTCTTATCAGCTCATCCATGAACAGCGTCTTGTTCAGCGTGTCATACCAGGTCTTGTCATCAAAATCCACCGCACTGCCTTTATGGTTCCAGTCATGGGGCACGGTGTAATAATGCAGCGAAAGCCCGTCCATAA
>JAIKYA010000018.1 GCA_024683645.1 Lachnospiraceae bacterium | reverse complement strand
TATCCATCGATCTGGGTATGTCCGGACGGATTCGGCTCTGCCTTCGCTGCCAGGTTGTCCCAATGCTCTGCAATCTTTCCTTCTTCATCAAAACGGAAGATGTCAAATGCCACCTGCTCGCCTGCTCCTGCAAAATTGTACACAGTCTGAAGGAACACCTTATCCCCGTCCTCAAATGCACGGATATTCTGAACTGTGGTCTTGACCGGTGCGGATGCCAGATATGCAACGCTTCCAACGAAAGCCTCAGCCCCTGTGCCATAAGCCAGATTGTGCTGGATATATCCCGTTGCCAGAAGCTCCTTCGCTTTTTCTGCATCCCCAGTTGCAAATGTGTTAATGAGTGCCAGTGCCTTTTCTTTGTTTGTCATGATCAGATCCTCCTGTTATCTTTGATTTAGCCTTGATGTAACCGTTGTGGTTTCATCAGTTGACGATAATATAACATCCTTTTGTTGTAATGTCAATAGTTACATCAAAATATTTTCGAAGAATTTTTCAAACAAAAATAGCCCTGCAGTCATCCGCATGACCATCTTCCTGATTTTGGGTAAAAGAAAAGAGCCGATTTCTCGACTCTTCTCAAAAGATTCTTTCTGTATCTGTTTTATTCAGCAGAAAACGTCACTTCAATATTACCTGTTCCCAGTATCTGCTTTAATTCCTTGGCAGACTTGTCATTGATATGTCCAAGCCTTGTATATGACCATGAATTCGATCCGTAGAACATTACAACGGAGTTACTGTTGTAAAGCACGATATCACCGGCAGATGTTTTTGTCTTTGAATCATCGCTTGGCAGACTTTTCCCCAATGAACCTACCTGCTCAAACCCGCCATACCCTGACATCTGAACTGTAACAGGCATCATCTCCATGAAAGCATCTGCGGACTCATTATTCTCCAGCGTCGCCGTAAGATTGACATCGCCAATTATAATATTTATTGTTCTGTTTTCCATCTCTTTTTCCTTCCCGTTCTGTGTCTCCGGCTCCACACCGTCTGAAACCACTGCATCCTCTGTCATTCCCTGTGCATCTGCAGTTTCCTGCATTTCCGTCTGACTGTCTGCACCCCGGCTCTGGCATCCGCAAAGGATCAGAACAAGGCATAAAGCAAAAGACACGAACACCCTACGCATTATTGCCTCCCCGGAACGGCTCTTCAAGGCTCAACAAAAACTCCGCCTCTTTTGGGAGACTCATGATCCGTTTATTATCTTCATCATCCAAATGCGCGATGATCATCTGATGGTACTGCGCCGATTGTTCTTCGCCGCCATAAAGAATGGCAAACCATCCATCCGACAGATTGATATCTCCATTCCTCCAGCCATCCTGCATCTCTGCTTCATCCAGCAGGCCGCTTTTCATTTCACAGCAATAATCCTCGCCTGAATCAAACCCTTTCACAGTTATCGGCAGACGGTTCATAAAATCTCTTGCTGCGAAGCTGTCATTCATCTTCGCCTTTACGGTCACATCCCCGGATCTTATGACCAGCCTTGCGGCATTATGATCATCCGGATCACTTAAGGAGGCTCCCGCTTCTTTCAGTCTTTTCAACAGATCTTCTGACTTATTCTCATCTCCTGCCGCTGTATAGATGCCCATATCCTCCAGATGGAGAAAATCAAGGAACGAATTACGGTAGGTAAAAATCGCCCCGTCATACACACCGGTATCACCAGAAGAAAGGATCAGCATCGCCTTCTTCAGTTTCTTTGGGTATCCAAGAGCGTATATACGATTGATTGCACACTGCAACTGTCCTGATAAGCCGTGATAATAAACCGGAGATGCCAGAACGATCATTTCCGCCTCATCCATAACCAGATAAATCTTTTGCATATCATCCTTCTGGACGCATTCTCGGAAAGCCTTTGTATGACAGTACTCACACGCAAGACACCCTTTTATGTTCATTTTGCAGATATCAAAGACCATCACTATGTGCCCTGCACTTTCAGCGCCTTCTTTGAAGGCGCTGATCATGGCTTTTGTATTACCGTTTGGTCTCGGACTTCCATTTAATACAATGATCTTCATTTCAGATTCTCCCCGAAGAACTCCCTAAGCTTTGCAAACGGGATTTTCTCCTTATTGTAGTACATATCCACATGGTCAGCATCCGGAATAATCAGCAGTTCCTTCGGATCCTTTGCTTCTTTGTAAACATCTTCAGAAAAATATCTTGAATGCGCGTTCTCTCCGGCGACCATCAGGATCGGTCTCGCTTTCCTTGTGTCAGAAGACTCCATTCTTGCAGACCACAGGATCCTCACAGAAGTTGATCTGCAAAAATATACTGTGGTCGGCTTACATCGCGGAGTTGCCGAATATATGGACGCTATCGCTGATGATCTTCGCAAATCCGGCATTTCCGTCGAAGAGGTGGAAATATATTCGACTTCAGTACTGATAGACTGTCTTGAAGCGGATCGGCCGTTGATCGTCCCTGACTGCTGGAACAACCTGCACCCATACGGAAAAATCATACCTTACATTCACGAATACAAGTGCCCCTATGGGTTCTTTGTATCCAAAAATGCTTCCGCCACCGCCCGTAAATTCATGAATTACCTGAAATCAGCACCTGTCCCTGATCGTCAGAACCGGTCAAAATCCTCCTGAGATGCCAAAGTGCTGTACGCCCCCTGTTTCTCATCGTTCTGCATTTCCGTGTACATATCGTTGATGTTTCCGATCGTCAGAAGATCCATCGCCCCGATCTGCACACCAAGCTGCACCGCCCTTAGGAGTAAGAGCGGTGTTGTCATTTCTCGGTCAGATTTACTGTTAATTTACTGATCTTCCTTCTCGATCATCTCTTTAAGCTCAGGGATAAACTACTTCCAGGGATCCTTCTTAAGATGATTTTACTCATGATCAAACTTTCCTTTCTGTTTTTCATTGGCGACTTTATATGCGATCAAACGAAGCACATACTCCGGCATCATCCTCCTACCCAACTCCCACTCCTGCATTGTTCTGTAAGGAATGCCAAGC
>JAIKYA010000003.1 GCA_024683645.1 Lachnospiraceae bacterium | reverse complement strand
GTTCTGGGCCTGCTGGTTATTTCCGTTTTGATTTCCGCTCATATGGTTCTGCATCTGCTGTGATGCATTGGCCAGCTGCTGTCCGGTCTGGGAATTGCCGCCTGCCTGCTGCGGGGAATTACTGCTCTGCGACTGGTTGTTCGCCATCATCACAGGTGTAGGAGTGGGCGTGGCTCCGGGCTCACGCTCTCCCTCTTCCTTTTCGTTCATCTCCCTGTCTGCGACCTGCTGTGCCATCTGACTCAGTACATCCGAGATATCCGCATATTTGTAATCGAGTCTCTGTACTGCCTGATTGATATCTGTCATGCTCTGGGCTCCCGCTACTTCCGCCTGTGAAGCCTTCAGGCTCTCTATCATCTCTTCAAGCTTCTGCTGCTCGTCCGCCGTCAATCCTTCTTTATCGATGGACTCCAGTTCTTCTATCGCTTTTTCTATCTCTTCCTCGACAGCCTTGGCTTCCACTTTTACCTCATGCTGTTCCTCAGCCGTTTCCTTTGCCTTTGTCGGAAGCAGAGCCAGGCATATGCTTACAAGGAGCAGGCATAAAAGTCCGAGTATCCTTATGACACCTATGTTCAGAGGAAGCTTTATCTCATCTTCCTTTTCCCTGACACGACCGGCTGCATAGGATCTCTGCATCACCGATATGTAATCTTCCTTGTCCATATTCTCATAAGCGGTGATCACGCTTTCCTTCATGCCGTGACTGTCTATCAGACCGCAGGCCTCTTTCATGCCTCTGCATTTCAGTATGCCGCATACGATACCCGCTATGAGCGATACTGCCAGTATCGCGAGTGCCGCCAGATGCGCATGATAGAACGGTCTGAAAACCGAATACGCCTCCACAGCCACACAAAGAGCCGCTCCGATGATCATGAGATTGAAGATGCTTCTCATCATGATCCCGGTGTTCATCCGGCTTTTCATTGTTTTTATCTTAGCTAACAGATACGATTTGTCATTATTCATTTCTTGCAGTCCCCATCCATGACGGCTTCTGAGACTCAGTCTGCGAAACCTTAGGAGCCGGCGCCACCTCGGGTGCCGGTGCTGATTCAGGTACCGGCATAACCTCCGGCATTGTCACTTCTTTTATTTCAGGCAGGATATCCTGCTGCATCACGGGCCGGAATGTCTGTATCTCCGGAGCAATACTCTCTTCGGGCATCACCGGCTGTACGACAGATGCATCGCTTTCCACAGGCATCACCGGCTGAGCGGCAGACGTATCCGGCTCTGCAGGCATCACCGGCTGTACGACAGGCGCATCGTTTTCTGCAGGCATCACCGGCTGTAAATTCTGCATAGGCGGCATTTCAGGCATGATAGTCTGTGCTGGCTGCGAAGGCTGTACCAGTGGCTGCACCTCCTGCATCACAGGCGGCTGCTGCCACTGCGGTCCTGCAGGCTGCATAACGCCCGGCTGCGCAGCTGCAGCTGCTGCCGGAAGGGGACTCACCCCCCTCATCTTCTTTATTTTCCTCTTATCAAGCCTGTAGCCTTTAAGCGGGTCTATCCTCCTGGCTGCTATCGCCTGCAATACAAAGGATAAAACAAGCGTCACTGCGCCCGATATAAGTACACCGCCCAGGCTTAATACTATATTGTTGCCGTTTCCGAACAGTCCTCCGAGCATCTCGCCGGAACTTAAGAGATATATGAGCATGCCCAGGCCGTAGAACGGATTCAGCATTATCAGTATTTCTATTATCAGTTCATCTATCGAGAGATAGCTTATAAACACCATGAAGATCAGCGGTATTATGGTCAGCATGCCGATAGCCGCATAGATAACAAATGCCAGTATGATCGATACCAGTGATTTTCTGGTAAGTGTGGAGGCCAGTATCCCGACAGAGCCGGAATAGATCGCAAATACAAAGAAACCGATGATAACGGCCAGCAGGCTCCACCAGCTCAGGCCGCCAAGAGTAAATGAAAGAGCCATCAGCGGAACACTTGCTATGATGAACATCATCACCCTGATCACGGCAGAGAAAACCTTACCGGTTATTATCTGTCTCGGACTCATCACGGTTGTCAGCATGATATCAAAGGTCTGTCTTTCCTTCTCGCCCGATATCGATGTGGCAGTGATTATAGGCAGCAGAAGGCATATTATTCCCATCTGAGCATAGCAGATAGCCGGAAACAGCGCCACAAAATCCTGATACTGGTCCAGATAACCGTAGCCGGAATTGTCTTCTATTATCATCATCGCAAAAAAGAAGATAAAGCCCATGATCAGCTCATAAGCAAAAAGTCCCCAGGAATACTTTGAACTTCTGGATAATATTCTGAGATCCTTTTTCACTATCGGATTTATGGTGAAATGAAATCCCTTCTTACGTTTAGTTTGTTCCATCGTCGCCTCCTGCCGTCACCTGCATGAACAGACTTTCCAGACTCTTCTCTTCCTTGTGGAAACCTTTCATCATCACACCCGACCTCATCAGTTCCCCGAGGCATCTGTTCAATACTTCATCCGTTCCGTCATATCCCACGACTATCTCGTTTTCCTTGACAGATTCAAGACGAAGTTCCTGCATCGTACGTACCGTTTCCGCCGCCTTCATTGAGTCGCCGGCGATCTCTATTATTATCCTGCCCGAACTTCCGCGGTCGCCCAGTATATCCTCCATCTTGCCTGCGGCTACCAGATGTCCCTTACTCATGATGCCGACGCTGTTACACATTTCGGCAATATCCGCAAGTATATGTGAAGAGATTATTATTGTCTTGCCCATGCCCTGAAGGTTCATCAGCAGTTCTCTCATCTCCACCCTGGCCCTGGGATCCAGCCCCGAAGAAGGCTCGTCGAGTATCAGCAGCGCCGGGTTGTGAAGCAGGGCTCTCGCTACGCATAGTCTCTGTTTCATACCTCTTGAAAGCGTATCAACATACACTTCCGTTTTATCGCTCAGATTTACAAGCTCCAGCAGATCGCCCGTCAGCTTCCTTATCTGCGCATCGCCGATACCGTAGATGGAGCCGTAAAACTCCATGTATTCCTTAACCTTCAGATTCTCGTACACGCCAAAGAAATCGGGCACATAGCCTATGGTCCGCTTTACCTCTTCCTGCTGTACCCTGTGGTCGTAACCGCCTATATTGATGGTACCGTAATCAGGCCTCAGCAGCCCGCATATCATCCTTATCGTAGTGGTCTTGCCGGCTCCATTCGGTCCCACAAAACCGAACAGATCCCCTTTCGGCACATGCAGTGTCAGATTATTTACCGCAGGCGGCATATTCTTTCCGTATGATTTTATCAGATTGCCTAAATATATCACCGTTGATCACTCTTTCTCATAAATGCAAAGGAAGGATTCCTCTTTCTGTTTCCCGTCCAGAAGTCTTTCGGCAGGACAGATGCCTATCACACAGTTTTCTCCCTCATGTACCTGCAAAAGAGACAGGGACAGCATGGAAAGGTACCTTGCCCCCTCATAATCTCCCGAGTCGTAAGCTCTTTCAGCCTCATACATGATATTGCTGTGATTGACGGCTGTAGCTCTCATATCTATCTCGGTCTTTTCACCGTTCTTTCCGCCCTCGTATACCAGGGCATTTCCTTCGCAGACTATCAGATAATACTTGAAATCATGTCCTGTCTTGTTCTGTATCGTTCCGGATATCCTTCCTCCCGAACTCTTGAGAGAGAACTTCAGCGGACCGTAGCCCTTGTTCTTCCTGTTCACCTTGAAATATGCCGGTTCAAACACTCCCTTGGGCTTGTATGTGAGCCGCATGCCTTCAGGTCTTAAGCTCGTAAGGTAATTGTACTGTCCGTCCTTCTTGTATTCATAATCGAAGGAAGCAAGCATGGGACCCGCTCCTATCGCATTCTTTGCGATGTTCACACTCCATTCGTCACCGGATGCCTGATATCCCATGATAAAGTCCGCTTCATAACTCTGTCCGCTGGCTTCAGCCACCCGCAGTGTGGCATAGGACTTTTTGGCCGGGCCGTTACCTACCGTGATGACGAATACCAGCAGTACGAAAACAAGGGTGGTAGCCGGTATGCACAGCCAGATCTTTTCGCGTATCTTCAGCTTCTTCAGCACAAAATACAATCCCGGTCCGATCACTGCTATATATATGATCATCAGTATCTTCAGAAATCCCTGATTAAAGCTGCTGTCACCCTGCAGCAGTTTAAAGCAGGTCTCAATGTCATGATTGTAAACCGTATATGTTGTATACGAATTACTGTCCATAAAATTATAGTAACGGAGAAGCGAACCGAGAGCTGCAGGAAAACTGTAAGTATCCATATTGTCCGAAGCCATGCTGAATTCGAGCAGCACTATGGCTCCCGCACCGGTCGGTTTTATACCTGAATTATCGAGATAATAGTTTCCTGAATCGTAGGAGTTTCCGTATTTGATATGTGACACATCAACCTGATCATAGGAATAACTGGTGTACTCACGTGTAACGACACCGTTCTGAAGTTCGGCATCTATAAATTCATCATCAAAGGCCCAGAAAGCATCATCGAGGTTCTTTCCTGTACCGATAACCAGCACGCCGCCGCTGCGCACCCATTTCTCGATATTGCGTATAGCCTCTCTGGAAAAGTCACCGCTGTCATATCCGTCAAGGAATATGAGCTTCACTCCGTCCAGTCCGTTCTCGTCCTCCAGATCACTCTCCGAGATCGTTATTTCGGAAATGCCCTCATACGCGTCAAACCAGTATGTCCTGGAGGTATCCAGATAAGAAAGAGCCTTCGGCTCGTCACTTATGATCGCATAATGGTTTTCCCTTTCCTCAAAAAGCTTCCTCTGCTTCTCGGAAAAGATCACCTTTCCTTTTTCATCGACTATCTCAACCGTAGCCTCGGCATTTGAATAATCAAAATCCCCTGCCGCGGGAATGGTGAGCACCACCGACTGTTTTTCCCCGCCGGCTATCGCAGCATAGGTCTCATATGCAGCCACCTTATAAGTCCTGCTGTTTAAGCGGAGTCTGACATATCCGCCGAAATCCTTACCACTGTTGGTGACATCAATATTGACGGTATAGGTCTCGTCATAATCGTTGGCACTCGCATCTGCGGTCACATCGAATACCTCATCAGAAGTGTTGCTGCTCTTTTCCTTTTCTTCTCCGGCATCCGCATCATCCCCGTCCGAGGATGCATAAACATTCAGACTCAATAACAATGTAAACAGCAGTACCGGCAAAGCTAAGGCAGGCCACGTGCTGCGTGCGCCCGCCTCCTTTTTTCTCTTGATGCCTTTTTGTATTAACAAACTAAACATTTCTTACGCCTTGTCTCCTATCAGCCAGTCGTACATGTCCTGATACTTTGAGGCAGATACATGCCAGGAGAAATCCGCTGCCATGCCTCTGTCTATCATCTTGTTCCATTCCCTGCGTTTGTCATAGTAAATCTTCTCGGCATACCTGATGGTCGCAAGCATCTCATGAGCATTGTAGTTCCTGAAGGAAAAGCCCGTTCCGCTGCTCTCGAACTCATTGTAAGGTTCTACCGTATCCTTAAGCCCGCCGGTCTCCCTGACGATGGGAACTGTACCGTATCTGAGAGCCATCAGCTGCGAAAGTCCGCAGGGTTCAAACATCGACGGCATAAGGAATGCGTCACAGGAAGCATAGATCTTATGTGAGAGGCCCTCTGAATAAGAGATGTTTGCCGATACTTTGCTGCCGTATTTCCAGTCAAAGTGTCTGAACATGTTCTCATACTGCTCATCGCCTGTTCCGAGAACCACTATCTGTACGGCATCCTGGCACAGTTCGTCCATAACATACGCTATAAGGTCAAAGCCCTTCTGATCGGTCAGCCTGGAGACTATACCTATCATCATGGTCTTTTCATCTTCCTCAAGTCCCAGCTCTTTCTGCAGGGCCTTTTTGTTCTTTACCTTTTCCTTTCGGAAATTCTTTGCGGAATAAGGAGCCACGATATACTGGTCTTTTGAGGGATCGTATTCATCATAGTCTATACCGTTTACTATACCGCGCAGATCCCCGCTCCTGGCCTTTAACAGACCGTCAAGTCCTTCGCCGTAGAAGGGTGTTTTTATCTCCTCGGCATATGTATCGCTTACCGTGGTGATGGCATCGGCATATACCAGTCCGCCCTTTAACAGATTGGCATCACGATAGCTCTCGAGCTTATCCGGCGTAAAGAAATATCCGGAAAGTCCTGTTATATCCCTTACATCCTTTACATCCCATCTTCCCTGGAATTTCAGGTTATGGATGGTCATTACCGACTTCATCTTCGCAAAGAGCGGATTGTCCTGGAAGCGTTCCTTTAAATACACGGGTACAAGTCCGGTCTGCCAGTCGTGACAGTGGATCAGGTCCGGCTCAAAATCCAGAAGCGGTATAGCCGAAAGCGCCGCCTTGGAGAAGAACGCAAATTTGACTATATCATCATATACATTTCCGCTGTACGGCTTGAAACCGCCGAACATCATCTCGTTGTCTATGAAATAGTAATGTACACCGTCCACTTTGGATTCGAGTATACCGACATACTCGTTGTTCCAGTGAAAATCCATATAAAAATGGGTCTTGTACTTCATCCTGTCCTTCATTTCCTTCGAAATGCAGGTGTATTTCGGGAGCATGACCCTTATATCAAAGAACTTCTTATCAACACATTTGGGTAAAGAGCCAACCACGTCTGCCAAGCCACCCGTCTTAATGAACGGAACACCTTCAGATGCGATAAATAAGATATTTTTCATTCTATCCCTCCATTAGTCTCCGTAACCCCCGGAGTTATATTTTGCCGTAAAATATTATACCTCAAAACTCTGTATTATAAAAGTGTTTTTTTATCCCTCTCCTTCACGGCGCCCGCCTGTTCAAGCAGCTCCTTTGCGTTCATGAGCGAGGCCTCGCTGACATTATCCCCGCCCAGCATCCTGGCCAGCTCCGCAGTTCTTTCCTCATCATCAAGCAGACGTATATCACTTATGGTCCTGCCGTCCTTTTCGCTCTTTTCTATCAGAAAATGCGTGTCGGCCATCGCCGCTATCTGGGGCAGATGCGTTATGCAGATAAGCTGGTGTGAACGCGAGAGCGTTCCCATCTTTTCCGAGACCTTCCATGCCGTCTTGCCGCTGATACCGGTATCGATCTCGTCAAACACCAGGGTCCCTATTGCATCTTTCTTTGCAAAGACACTCTTTAATGCAAGCATTATCCTTGAGAGCTCGCCGCCGCTTGCCACCTCCGAAAGAGGCTTCGCCTCCTCACCGGGGTTTAGGGATATGGTAAATACCACCTCATCCTTACCGTATGATGAATATTCCTCTTTTTCTCTTAATTCCGCCTTAAAACATACTTTCAGGAAATTCATCTCAAGCAGTGCTTCGCTTATCTCTTTTTCCAGACCTGCCGCCGTTTTCTTCCGAAGTCTGCTTATGGCTGCCCCTGCCTTTTCCATTGCCTCATAAGCCGCATCCTGTTCGGCCTTAAGTCCCGCAACTGTCTCTTCCATACTTCCGAGTTCTTTAAGCCGCTGTTTTCTCTCGTCAAGATATTTCAGCACATCTTCCTCACTCCTGCCGTACTTGAGTATCAGACTCCTTATGGTATCCAGCCGGCTCTCGGTTTCCGCATATTCCGCCGGATCGTATTCCGTATCCTCCATGTAACGGCGCAGTCCCCTGGAAGCATCGGAAAGATAGCCCTCGGCATTTAGCAGCATCCCGCTTATCTCTTTCAGCTTTTCGTCATCATCAGCGGAATTCATCTCGCTTATGGCTCTTCCGAGCCTGTCCGAAGCCCCTCCGTCTGCATCTATCAGTTCCGCCACACGGCAGAGCATTTCATGGTTATCCATGCCCTGTTTCATTTTCTTAAAACGCTCAGCCAGTTCCTTTTCCTCGCCGGGCGTTATCGCGGCTTCCTCTATCTGTTTTATCTCATACTCCGCAAGGGACATCTCCCTTGCCCTTGTGCCTTCATCTATGTCGAGTGCAGCTATCTTTCCGCATACGTTCTCATATCTGCTGTAGGCTTCCTTCATCTTTTCCAGCAGCCCGCTCATCGCGGTACCTCCGTATGCATCCAACAGTTCCCTCTGCCTGGAAGCTTTAAGCAGTGACTGATGCTCATGCTGTCCGTGCACATCAAGCAGCAGGGCTGCCAGGTCCTTTACCTGTCTGACAGTCACACTCTCCCCGCATACCTTTATCTGGCTTTTCGTACTGCTGATCTTTCTGGAAATGATGATACAGCCGTCGTCTTCTACCGGCATGTCCATTTCCTTCACGGCTTTTACGACATCCTCATCCGGTCTGAAAACAAGCTCTATAAGGGCATATTCCGCACCGTCGCGTATCATGTCCCTGTCGGCCTTTCCTCCGAGACACAGATTGATGGAGCCGATGATCACCGACTTGCCCGCACCTGTCTCACCCGTAAGTATATTAAGCCCCGCTCCGAGCTCTATCTCGGCTTCCTTTATCAACGCGAGGTTTTTGACATATAATCTGTCCAGCATATATATTTCCTGCCTTTCTCTTTTATAAGCGAAAAGCCTTTCTCCGCACTTATAACGACATCTTCCTGTTCAGCACCTGCAGGAAGCCGTCATCATTCATTTTTATTATCCTTGTCACCTTATCGGAAGCCCTCGCCGTAAGTCTGTCACCGCAGCCAAGTATCCTGTTCCCGCTCCCGTCATAACTGACTTCTATCTCGGCCTTCTTACCGCCTCTGGCCTCAAGTATCTCCACGGTCAGTTCATCCGATTCCGAAAAAACTATGCTCCTTGAATTCAGACTGTGCGAGCATACGGGAGTCAGCACTATCAGCCTTGCCGAAGGCGAGACTATGGGGCCGCCTGCCGACATGTTATAAGCGGTCGAGCCTGTAGGCGTGGAGATTATCACTCCGTCCGCGTAAAAATCCCCCAGAAAACTCCCGTTCACATATATACGGTAGCCCGCTACCAGCAGGGTCCCGTGCCTTGATAAAACTATATCGTTGAGTGCGCGGCTCTCCTCCTGTATCTTACCCGAAATGGTACATCTGCCTGAAAGCATCATCCTTTCACTCACACTGTAATCGCCTTCGGCAAGTCTCTTTAAACAGCTGTCTATATCATTCAGTTCCACTTCTGTCAGATAACCGACACAGCCGAGGTTGATACCGAGCAGCGGCGTTCCCGCTTCCCTGACTCTCTTCGCAGCCGAGAGCATGGAGCCGTCCCCGCCTATCACGATCAGCGCATCCGCCTCATCATTCAGTTCCTTATCGTCACACAGATCCGCAATGCTTACCTCAGCACCGAGAGCACGCAGCTTCTCCGCTGCCAGCTCTGCCACCTTCAGTTCCTTATCCTTCAGACTGTTTGAGATTATCCCTATCTTTTTCATAAGCCCTCATGCGCCTCATTCACCGCTGCAGCTATATCCGGCATGCTGCCGCCCCCGGCAGCCTTCCCCAGATATAAAAGATATTCTATGTTTCCCTCCGGTCCCCTGATCGGGGAATGATCCAGCCCCAGTATGTCAAAACCGCATTCCGTCGCATATCCGCATACATCTTCTATCACGCGCATATGCACTTTTTTATCTCTTACCACGCCTTTCTTTCCGACAAACTCTCGTCCCGCTTCAAACTGCGGCTTTATCAGGCATACCATATGCCCGCCGTCTTTCAGCAGCGGATAAGCCTGCGGCAGTATCTTTGACAGAGAGATAAAGGATACGTCCGCCCCCGCGAAATCTGACTGTTCAGCTATATCCTCCCCGGTAACGTAACGGAAATTGGTCTTTTCCATGCATACGACCCGCGGGTCGCTGCGGAGCTTCCACGCCAGCTGGTTGGTCCCCGAATCTATGGCATATACCTTAAGAGCCCCGTTCTGCAGCATGCAGTCGGTAAATCCGCCTGTGGACGAACCTATATCCATGCAGGTGGCACCGTTCACATCTATCGGCCATATCTTCAGCGCCCGCTCAAGCTTTAAGCCGCCGCGGCTTACGTAAGGCAGTTCATCTCCCCTTACCTCGAGCTTAAGTCCTTCCGTCTCGAAAGTACTTCCGGGCTTATCCTCCCTCTGGGAATTCACAAATACCTGTCCGGCCATTATCAGGCGTTTCGCCTTCTCCCGGCTTTCGGTATATCCCTGCTCCACAAGTATCACATCCAGACGCTCTTTCATGAAAGCGCCTCCCTTATCTTCGCCAGTATGCTTTCCCTGTCTATGCCCGTTTCCTTCTTTAATATGTCAACATTCCCGTGCTCGACATAGACATCGGGTATAGCCGCGTGGATATATTTTATCTTACCCGCATATCCCGCTTCCTCAAGCATATCCAGAAATCTCTCGCCGAAACCGCCGCTGCGCACATTTTCCTCCATGCTTACCACTATCCTGTGCCTTCCTGCGATCTCCGCCAGCTTTTCGTCTATAGGCTGTACAAACCTGACATTTATAAGCGAACAAGCATGGCCTTCCTTTTTCAGTTCATCCCTTACCGCCACTGCCGTCTGCACCATGCTCCCGACAGCCACGAGACATATCTCATCCTCTTCAAAGACAGGATCGCACTTCCCGTGCTCTATTGGCCTTCTGTACTCCTTCAGTCCGTCATAGGCTTCGCCGCGCGGATACCGTATCGCACAGGGTATACCTGAATTCACGGAGTATTTCAGCATATCCGCAAGCTCCCATTTGTTCTTGGGAGCCATCACGGTCAGTCCGGGGATGGATGAGAGATAGCTTAAGTCGAATATGCCCTGATGGGTCTCGCCATCCGCTCCTACCAGCCCTGCCCTGTCCACGGCTATGGTGACGGGCAGATTCTGTATGCAGACATCATGTATTATCTGATCATACGCCCTCTGCAAGAAAGAAGAATATATGGCTACCACAGGCTTCATACCGCCTGCCGCCAGTCCTGCCGCAAAAGTCATCGCATGTTCTTCCGCTATGCCCACGTCAAAGAAACGGTCCGGATACATATTGCGAAAGCGTTTGAGTCCCGTACCGTCCGGCATGGCGGCCGTTACGGCTACGACTTCCTCCATCTTTTCCCCGAGAGTACACATAACGGTCGAAAAGATATCCGTATAATTTGCCTTATCCCTGGTCTTTATGGGCATACCGCTCTCTATATCAAAAGGCTCAGCCCCGTGGAACCTGGCCGGATGCCTCTCGGCAGGTGCGTAGCCTTTTCCCTTTTCGGTCATCACATGCACCATTACGGCACCCTTTACGCGCTTTGCCGCATTAAGTGCCTTCTTTACGGCATTTACATCATGTCCGTCTACCGGTCCCAGATAGGTGATCCCCATGTTTTCAAAAAGCATTCCGGGCACCACCAGCTGCTTTATACTGCTCTTTGTCTTCTGTATCGTACGCACCAGACCTTCACCGCCGCTTCTCATCAGCGAGTTATAGATGCCCTCTTTCAGTTCCAGATAGGGTTCCGCGGTCCTTATACCGTTTAAGTAATTGGAGAGTCCGCCCACATTTTCCGCTATGGACATATTATTATCGTTCAGAACGATGATGAAATTAGTCTCCAGCTTTCCGGCGTTGTTCAGTGCTTCAAAAGCCATGCCGCCGGTCAGGGCACCGTCACCTATCACGGAAACGATTGTCTCATCACTCTCTTTTAAGTCCCTGGCGCATACCATTCCCAGTCCCGCTGAGATGGAGGTTGATGAATGGCCCGTATCAAAAGCATCGCAGTCGCTCTCCTTCCTTTTGGGGAAGCCGCTCATGCCGCCGTATTTTCTGAGCGTATCAAAGCCCTCTCTCCTGCCTGTCAGCAGTTTGTGCGTATAGGACTGGTGTCCGACGTCCCATATTATCTTGTCTTTCGGAAGATCCAGCACCAGATGCAGGGCCATGGTCAGTTCTACCGCGCCCAGATTGGATCCCAGATGTCCGCCGGTCTTACTTATATGCCTTATCAGAAAATCCCTGATCTCCTGTGCAAGCACAGGATAATCAGCCTTGTCGATCTTTTTTATATCACCGGCCTGTTTTATACTGTCAAGTATCATCACACTTACCGTTTCCTTTTTACCAGCACCTCAAACAGCTCTTTCAGAAAGGCGCCCGCTTCGTTTCCTTCGCCGCTCATTTCCTCTATCATGGCCGAAGCCTCAAGGCTCAGCCGCTCCTGTTCTTTTTCCGCCTTTTCTATTCCCAGATAGGACAGATAGGTCTTCTTCCCGTTGCGCTCATCGGAACCTATGGGCTTACCCAGTTCCTTTTCCGAGCCGTACACATCCAGTATATCATCCTGCAGCTGGAAAGCTATACCCAGAGCACTTCCGGCCTTTTCCATGGTAGCCGTCTGCCGGTCATCCGCTCCGCCAAGTATGGCTCCTGTCTTTAACGCCGCCTCTATGAGCGCCGCAGTCTTATTCTCATATACAAAGAGTATCTCTTCTTCCGTGAGATCCCTTCTCTTTTTATCGGCTTCCACATCAAGGCACTGCCCGCCTACCATTCCGTAAATCCCTGCGTTGTTTGCCAGCACTCTCACCGCCGCTATGCATCTCTCCCTGTCAGCTCCCCTGGCTATGTCAAAGCTCTTCAGAGCTGTCTCGTATGCAAGGTTTAACAGCCCGTCACCTGCCAGAAGCGCCTGATCGGCGCCGTATCTCACATGAGTCGTGGGCATCCCTCTTCTCAGCGAATCGTTATCAAGCTCTGGCATGTCGTCATGTATCAGCGAGTATGAATGTATCATCTCTATGGCCGCCATAAAAGGCTCTACGATAGTTCCCCCGCCGCCGAACATCTTATATGCGGCGCACAGCATTATGGGACGCAGCCTCTTCCCGCCCGCATTAACACTGTAATTCATAGCATCCAGCACTGTCTTCTGATAGCCTGTGCATTCCGGCATATAGCTCTTCAGTACAGCCTCCGCATAGGAGGTATATTCCTTAAGCTCTTCCTTAAAATTCATCCGTCTCTCCTTTGTCATTCAGACTCAAGACCTTCTTCTCTACCCTGTCGATCTCTTCATTGCAGTGCTTCAGAAGACTCATGCCTTCACTGTAAAGCTTAAAAGACTCTTCAAGCGGTATGTCTTCCTTTTCCATTTCCTTTATCATCTCTTCAAGCTTTTTGAAGCTTTCTTCAAGCCCCTGCCTGTTTTCCTCTTTTTCAGCCATCCGTCATCTCCTCCGAAATGCTCTCCTTAACCTCAGCCTTAACCACTCCGTCCCTAAAGCGCAGCCTTATGCTGTCTCCTTTTGAAAGCTCAGCTGCACTGACCAGTCCCTTTCCGTCTTCTCCCGAAGCATATACATAACCGCCTCCCAGTCTTTTCAGCGGCGAAATATATCTCATCTTCTCCAGCAGTACCGCGTATCTGTGTCTGGCCGCGGTCAGCTTCATATTCATATTACGATCGAGCCTGTCCAGGTTTATGGCCGCCCTCTCCCTGCATGCCCTGATCCGGCCTTCCGGACTCAGTTTAGCAAGGATATTCTCGTAATATACACTCCGTCTGCGTCTGTCTGCGAGTATCTGCTGCATGTTTCTCTTAAGCCTGCGCTCCAGTTCATCCAGATGCTCTATGATATCCGCTACCCTGTCGACCGCCAGCTCTGCTGCCGCTGACGGGGTGGGTGCGCGCAGATCCGCTACAAAATCCGCTATGGTAAAATCGGTCTCATGTCCGACTGCGGATATTACGGGTATGCTGCAGTCAAATATCGCCTGTGCCACCCTCTCGTCGTTAAAGGCCCAGAGATCCTCCATGGAACCTCCGCCCCTTCCGACTATCATAACATCAACTCCGTATTTCTCAAGAGCTTTTATCCCGGCTGTTATGCTCTCCGGTGCCGACTCACCCTGTACCAGCGCAGGGTACAGTATCAGCTGCACATACGGATCCCTTCTTTTTGAGATCTGTATTATATCCCTGACAGCTGCCCCTGTCGGTGCGGTAACTATCCCGACTGTTTTCGGATGTTTCGGCAGCGGCACTTTATATTCCGGCGCAAATAGCCCCATCTCTGCCAGCTTTTCCTTCAGTTTTTCGAATTCTTCGGCCAGGCTGCCCCTGCCCTCTTTCTTTATATCCCTGACGTAAAGCTGATACCTTCCGTCTTTCTGATATACTTCCACGGAGCCGGCGCATACCGCCTCCATCCCCTCTTCGAGTTCAAGCTTCAGATTCTTTGCATTGCCCGCAAACATAACGCAGGCAATCAGCGCTCCCTCATCCTTAAGGGAAAAATAAATATGCCCCGAACCGTGTTTTTTGAGATTGCTGATCTCGCCCCTGACCGAAACGCTCTTTAGCATATAGTCCTGGGCAAACATCTTCCCGATATAGGAATTGACCTGTGATACAGAATATATATGTTCTTTTTGCACTTGCTTTAATCCCGGGTACCGTCCGCAAACTTCGCCAGTACTCCGTTGATGAATTCTCCGGACTTCTCCTGACCGTACTTCTTAGCCAGCTCCACTGCCTCATTTATGGCAATGGCATCGGATATGAGCCCGTCATAACACATCTCATATACGGCGATACGGAGTATGGTAAGTTCCACCTTGCCTATACGGTTGGTGGTCCAGCCGGATATGCGCTCATCAAGTTTTTTGTCTATCTCCTCCAGATGATCGCACAGATCATTGAAACGCTCCTTAAGCTCTCCGGCCGACGGATCGTCCCCGGTCTCCATCCCGCGCTCCTTTGCGAACTCCTCAAAGAAATGGACGATCTGTCCATCCATATCTTCCCTGTCATGGAATTCCGTCCTGAAAAGGAGCAGAAAAAGTTTTTCACGTAAAGTATGTCTGCTCATTATCTGTTCTTCGGCATATTCACCGAAACGATCTTTATATTGACATTGGAAACAGAAAGTCCCGTCATGGTCTCAACCGCATTCTTGACCTTCTCCTGTACCTGCCTGCAGGTCTCGGGAATATTGAAGCCGTACTCGAGGGTAATGGCTATGCCTATCGCCACTTCATGCTCCTCGATGAGCACTCTCACACCCCTGGTAAGCTTTCTCGTAGACACCTTGCTCATCATCTCATTGCTGAGCGTACCTGCCATTGCTTTTACGCCTTCCACCTCCGCAGCGGCAAGCGCAGCTATCATGGCAACAACATCATCCGCTATCTGTACGGTCCCCACGCCCTCACCCTGGGCATTCAATGTGATATTATTTGTCTCCATTCTTTACTCCTTGTCATTTAAGAATGCACATCTTCATGATCTTATAGCTGCGGACGCTTCGCATCCGCCTGCATATTATAACAAAATGCCCTTTGTATTTCAACCACAATATACAATGGACTGTTTTCCGGCCGGACTCCCCGGATCTTAAAACCCCAGATCCTCACCTACCAGTACCACATGTATCCTGTCTTTATGTCTTGAAAACCTTGTGATCAGAAACTGGCAGCATATCGTATCCGGCGACTTGCAGTTCATGCACGCCCCTGTCTTCGCACAGGGTGTGGACAGCCCGAAGCGCTGTGCATTTATCGGCGCCGCCACGTTCCTTGCCCGCTTCATGGCCGCATCCGTATCACTGCACACCTTGTTCATGCCCACTATGAACACCACCTTCTTCGGACCCTGCGCTATCGCGGACACACGGTTGGAATTCCCGTCGATGTTCACCAGCACGCCGTCATCCGTCATGGCGTTTGCACTCGAAAGAAATACATCCGCATCATAAGCCGCCAGCATCGCCGCACGTTTATCCTCCGTCGCATCCCTGTCGATAAAGTTATAATCTCCCATTTTCAGTGTTTCCACCAGCCCTATCTCATGCGCACTCATGCAGCCGCCCATGGTCACACTGCTCCCCTCAGGTATAAGCTCAAGCGCCGCCTTCAGCGCCTCCTCCTTATCCTTCGCATAGTATCCGGACATATTCCTCGATTCCAGTCCTTTTATCACCTTCTGTGCCAGCAGCTCATTGCGTTTGATAATGTTCTCATTCATAAAACCTTCCTCCTTTTCTTTTGAAGCACCATCCCCCGGCTGTATCTTTGATCTTACGTATTTCAGAATTTAAAAGTCATGACCAGCATGCCTTCGTCACGGGTAATACCGTAGCTGCTGAGACCTTCGGGCATATACTGGTCTATGCCGTGTTCATCGACAAGTTCTGTATAGATTTTGTCGAAGGCTTCACGGGATGTGCATTTTAGAGTGACACTGTTCTCACTGCGGACCGAGGCCTTGGTGAACAGCTCCACCAGCTTTGCATGATCGATGCTTGAAAAGAGCTGTTTTTCCTTAACGTAGTAATTGTCCTCGGTGGCAACGCAGTAAGGAAGCGCCAGTATATTGTCTTCTTTTCTGGTGAGTGCCATTTCCTGGCTGGTCACGTTAAGATATGCGTAATTTACATCATCCTTATCGGGAGTGCCGCTCTGTGACAGCGCGCTGTCTCCCCAGGTCACGTCCACATGGTAATAATTGCCGTCCAGGTAGACCATGTTCCAGGCATGCCCGTCTCCGTTATAGACTTCGCCTACGACCATGGCGCAGGGAACATCCACGGACTGCAGCAGGTACTGGAAGGCCTTTGCATAACCCTGGCAGACACTTTTACCGTGCAGAAAAACCGACAGGATACTCTGGTTGTCTTCCGCTTCGGCATCGTACTCGGTGTGCTTTGCGATGTACTCATAGGCGTATTTCTCTTTTTCGTAATCGCTCATACCGCTCCTGATCCCCTGCTTGAAACCGGTGATATAGCTGCTGATCCTGCTCTTTAAGCTTTTGCATTCCGCCTCGGAATGCGTGTATTTACCGGTAAAAGTATAGTATTCTTTTCCGAGGGTTGAATATCTGCAGTAGGAATAACCCGATATCCAGAAGATCTCCGGATGATCCTGAAATACGCATTTGAACGCCGTAGCTATCTCGTCTTCATCCTTTGCACTGACCTGTATATCTTCGGCATGGGCATTGAGTATCAGCAGTATCTCCGCATAGATCTTCTTTATACTTTCATCACAGTGTTCGTAGAAAAAACGTCCCTTCTGCTCACCCAGCAGTTCTTCGACAGCTTCATCGGTAACGCCTGCCGCCAGACGGTCTTCCGAAAACTTCCGCACGTCAAAACTGTGGGAACCTTTCTCTTCCTCTGCAACAGGTTCCTCATACCCCGTAAGTGCGCTCATCACAGGCTTGCCGGCAGAGACCGTCTTCACCCTGCCGCAGGCTGTCAGAGCATACAAAAAGAACAGGCAGAGCGCAGCAGCCGCCTTGCTTCTTTTTCTCAGATTACCAGTCTTTACCGAATTCACTGAGTTTAAGTCCCGGATTCCTCTCCTCGGTCATACCCACGCTCCAGGCATTAACAAACAGAAGCAGGGGATTGCCTTTCATATCCTGGACCTTCTTCATATCCGATGTACCGGAAAGCTTCATGATATCAACCTCGTTCTTATTAACCACCCAGCGTATATGCTCATAGGGGAGCATATCCAGGCGTATATCCACATTGTATTCGTTTTCAAGTCTGTATTTCAGCACTTCAAACTGAAGCACGCCTACAACGCCGACGATTATCTCTTCCATACCCGAAGCGATCTCGCGGAAGATCTGTATAGCACCTTCCTGCGCTATCTGCTCCACGCCCTTCACAAACTGCTTGCGCTTCATGGTATCCACCTGTCTCACTCTCGCAAAATGCTCCGGCGCGAAAGTAGGTATGCCCTCATAGCAGATATCTTCCTTCGGGTCACACACGGTATCGCCTATGGAGAAATTGCCCGGATCGAAGACGCCGATAATATCTCCGGGATAAGCCTTATCCAGTATCTTTCTCTCATCCGCCATTATCTGCTGGGGCTGCTGCAGCCTCATGCTGCGCCCGCCCTGTACATGTTTTACGTTCATCTGCGCATCGAACTCACCCGAACATATCCTCATAAATGCGATACGGTCCCTGTGAGCCTTGTTCATATTGGCCTGGATCTTAAATACAAAAGCGGAAAATCCGCGTCCCGCGGGATCCACTATGGCATCGCCGCTCATCCTGCCCGAAGGTGCCATGGCCATCTTCAGGTAGTTCTCAAGGAAATACTGCACGCCGAAATTGGTAAGGGCCGAGCCGAAGAAAACGGGAGTCAGCTTTCCGTCACGCACCGCCTGCAGATCAAAATCCGCGCCTGCACTGAGCAGTTCCAGCTCCTCCTCAAACTTTTCGAACGCATCCGCGCCCACATAGTCTTTTATCGCCGAAAGATCGGAAATAGCCGTAGTCACGCCTTCCTTTGTACCCTTCTCAGTGTCCGAGAAAGCAAGCAGTTCTCCGGCTTTTATATCATAAACGCCTTTAAAATTTTTACCCGATCCTATGGGCCAGTTTACCGCTACGGTATCTATTCCCAGTTCTTTTTCCACGTTATCCAGAAGATCAAAGGAATCCAAGGCATCCCTGTCCATCTTGTTTATAAAGGTAAAGATGGGTATCCCTCTCATCGCGCAGACCTTGAAGAGTTTCCTTGTCTGCGGCTCCACACCCTTTGACGCATCTATGACCATGACAGCCGAATCAGCCGCCATCAGCGTTCTGTAGGTATCTTCCGAGAAATCCTGGTGACCCGGTGTGTCGAGTATGTTAATGCAGTAGCCTTCATATTCAAACTGGAGTACCGAAGAAGTGACGGAGATACCTCTTTCCTTCTCTATCTCCATCCAGTCCGATACGGCATGCCTCGCCGTCGCCTTTCCCTTAACGCTTCCCGCCAGATTGATGGCGCCTCCGTACAAAAGCAGTTTTTCGGTGAGCGTCGTTTTACCTGCATCGGGATGCGATATTATCGCAAACGTTCTGCGTCTTTGTGTTTCTTCACTGAGTGTTGCCATTAAAACATTTCCTTTCCGTCTGTTTTCTTTTCTATCCCGAAACCTTTAAGGATGGTCGCAGCTATGTCTGCAAAGCTCTCTCTTGTTTTATAGTTGCCCCCCGCCACGTCACCGCATGCGACAAAAGGCACATACTCCCTGGTGTGGTCCGTAGTCTTCATAAAGCCGGGATCACAGCCATGGTCTGCGGTGATCATGAGCACATCGCCCTCTTTCAGCTTTGCGAGCATCTCCGGCAGCTTTTTATCAAAATACGTAAGCGCTGCCGCATAGCCGTCTATATCCCTTCTGTGTCCGTATATCATATCCGTATCAACAAGATTGGTAAAGCAGATGCCGTTAAAATCCCTGTCCATGTATTCAAGCGTTCTCTCTATGCCTTCCGCATTGTCCTTTGTATAGACATATTCGGTAATGCCCCGTCCGGCAAAGATGTCGTTTATCTTTCCGACACCGATCACATCCAGGCCGGCTTCCTTCATCTGATCGAGCATGGTTATCCCTGTAGGTTCCAGCGAGAAATCATGCCTCCTCGGAGTTCTCGTATAGTTCCCGTGGGAACCGATAAAAGGTCTTGCGATAACTCTCCCTACAGCATGTTCTCCGCTTAGTATCTTTCTGGCCATCCTGCAGTATTCATAAAGCTGCTCTACCGGCACCACATCCTCGTGCGCAGCGATCTGAAATACGGAATCCGCGGAAGTGTACACTATGAGTTTTCCGCTCGAGACCATCTCATCACCGTATTCGTTTATAACCTGTGTTCCCGAATAAGGAAGATTTACGAGCGTCCCCCTGCCTGTGGCTTCTTCAAAAGCTTTTATCACTTCCTCCGGAAAACCGTCCGGATATACCGGCAGCGGCTTTTTGGAGATCAGTCCCGCCATCTCCCAATGGCCTATCGTGGTATCCTTGCCCATGGAACTCTCGGTAAGCCTCGCATATGCGCCGGCCGGTTCCGCCGCGCCTTCCGCCCAGTCGATACCGTCTATATTGAACAGGCCGAGCTTTGCCATGTTGCTGAGGTCAAAGCCTTTCCCCGAAGCTGCGCTCTTAAGTGTATTCGCTCCTTCGTCTCCGAAAGCTGCCGCATCCGGAGCCTCGCCTATACCACAGCTGTCAAGCACTATCAAAAATACTCTCTTCATACCCGTACCCTCCTGCATAAAATAGCGTTCTGCCATACTCCTTCTTACACAAACAAAAACGGCAGGTCAGACCTTACCGTATATGTTCAAAATCAGGCGGGTTCATTCAACCCGCCTGCATGAGTTTCTTATTCGTTATCATCCGAGCTCTTTTTCGCTCTCTTTATAAAGGTCGGTATATCATAGCTCTGTTCCCTGTTCCTGCCGCCTATCCTTGATCCGGTAACATTGGGGATATTATTGGTTCCCGTCCCTGCTACGCGGGGCTTTCCGTCAATATTGGGCAGCGGCGAAGTAAAGATCGAAGGTCCGCCTGTCTGTCTGTTAAGCTGAGGCTGTACGGGCCTTGCTGCCTGATCCTGTGCGAGCGGTGATACTCCGATATTTCCGGTATGCGGTGAAACCGGCATCTGGGGAAGCACTCCCGTAGCTGTGCCCACACGCTTCTGCTGGTTCTCCTGACCTGCTGCAACTGCCTTATTTGCTGCGGTCTGGGGTGAAGTCTTGCCGTATACACCCGCTCTTACACTTCTGTAAGTATCGGGACTCTGGATACGTCCGCCCATATGTGAAACAGGTTCTTCTATACCCGTAGCTATGACTGTTATCTTACAGGTATCTTCCATGGTCTCGTCAACCCTTGCACCGAAGATGACATTTACGCTGTCTCCGGTAATGCTCTTGATGTACTCTGCAGCATTGGCGGGATCGAAAAGTGAGATATCGCCGGCTACATTTATAAGGATATCCGTAGCATTCTCTATGCTGGTCTCGAGCATGGGGCTCTCAACCGCCATCTTGACTGCTTCAAGCGCTTTGTCATCACCCTTGCCTATACCGATACCGATATGAGCGATACCCTTATCCTTCATTACAGTAGAAACATCGGCAAAGTCAAGGTTGATATCCGCGGGGATATTGATCAGGTCTGTTATGCCCTGTACCGACTGCTGCAGCACTTCATCAGCCTTTTTGAATGCTTCCTTGAAGCTTACTTTCTTATCTACCACATCAAAGAGCTTGTCATTGGGGATCACTATCATGGTATCAACCGATCCCTTCAGATTCTCTATACCTATCATTGCGTTTTCCATACGCTTGCGCTGCTCAAAAGCAAAAGGCTTGGTAACTACCGCAACTGTAAGGCACTCCATCTCTTTAGCTATACGTGCGACCACGGCAGCGGCTCCCGTACCGGTTCCGCCTCCCATACCGGCGGTAACGAATACCATCTGTGCGCCCTGAAGTGCTTCCGCTATGGCCTCGGCATCCTCTTCGGCAGCCTGCTGGCCTACTTCGGGTTTTGCTCCCGCGCCCAGTCCCTTGGTTACTTTCTCACCTATCTGTATAAGATTCTTAGCCTTGCAAAGCTGGAGAGCCTGCTTGTCGGTATTGATGCCGATGTACTCCACACCGACGATCCCTTCCTCTATCATACGGTTGACCGCATTGTTTCCGGCACCGCCCACTCCCACTACGATGATCTTTGCTACTGCATCGGATCCTTCATCTTTTAATTCCAGCATACTCAAAGTTTTGCCCTCCTGGTACATCTTTTCGTTAACGTTTCCCTCTTCAAAACACTGTTTTTTTCAACGCTTTTTAAATCATAAAGTATTTTTTTTAGTTTTACAATATTTTTACACCACTAAATATAGTGGTTTTTATTTATCTTGACTGTCTTGGTCAATTTTATCCTCATCCTTTGAAAACGTTATGCTTTCCTGCCCGGTCCGGTATCCGCCCAGTCTCAGGACACCGGAAAGTCCGTCCAGTTCAGGCAGTATCGCATTCAGTCTCTGTATCTTCTCTTCTATCAGATCCCCGTTTCCGAGCTCCACACGGATATTGCCGAAATAAAGTGTCATCTCATAATTCTTGTCAAAGTAGATCCGGTCGGTCAGTATCTTGTATTTTCCGAGCATCTGGGTTACACCCAGTATCTCGTTGAAAACCGTATCATTCTTCACCGGAAGCGGTTCATACATTACAAAGTGGTCAAAATCCAGCCCCGTGACAAGCGGTATGCCACGGGTTATCATCCTTGAATTCTCGACTACTATTCCGTCCCGGTCAAAGTACATATAGCCGTCAAGATAAGACACATATCCCGCCAGGGCTTTTTCATAGACGTTTATCCTGATGGTATTCTTATCCTCTACCGAAACATCCATGGTCTCGATAAAGGGGACTCCCGTAATGCTTTTGTTGCTGTACTTCGCGGAAAGGATCAGCGTATTATTCCCGAACCACCCCTTCTCGACTATCCTGCTTATCTCATCAACGGTATAATGTGTATTTCCTTCCACATATACCTTGCGTACTTCGTAATCGTCCAGGATCTTCCAGAAAACGGCCAGCGCTATGAGCATCAAAAGAAGCACTGCAAGCGCTATGATCTTTTTCTTCATTTCCCGGTAATCCATTTATTCCTTCGCCACTTTCATAACGAGTCCGAGTTCCGCCAGCAAAAACGTAGCCGAGGAACCGCCGTAACTGATAAACGGCAGGCTCACACCCGTATTGGGCAGGGTATTTGTCACCACCGATATATTCAGTATCACCTGTATCGCTATGTGCATCATCACTCCCGCACAGAGAAGCTTTCCGAAATTATCCCTTGCCTTCAGTGTTATCATCATGCATCTTGCCAGCAGCAGCACAAACAGAAGCACCACCACCACTGCGCCCACAAGTCCCAGTTCTTCGCAAACGACCGAGAATATCATGTCATTGTGCACCTCGGGGATCGCGCTCAGTTTCTGTACGCTTTTGCCTATACCCTTTCCCGTGATACCGCCGGAGCCTATGGCATAGAGCGCCTGCAGCGTCTGATATCCGCCGTCGAGCACATAAGCCGAAGGATCGTGCCATACCATGATACGCTTGAAATGGTAATCCACCGCATTAACGTCCATGGAACTGTTGATTATCCCGTTTATCAGCAGATACACTCCGCCTGCTCCCACTCCCGCGACCAGCAGGTGTATCTTCCAGTCATTACATGAAAGGAAGAGCATTATCACGCCGATGCCCATTATTATCAGCGCACTGGAAAGGTTGGTGGATATGAAATACACCATTCCCCCGCAGCCCACGACTACCGCCAGACATGTAAGATAGCCTTTTAGGGTGTTCACCCTCTCCGGCTTCTCCGATATATATCCCGCCACGAAAAATATCACGGCGATCTTCACCACTTCAGCAGGCTGCAGATATACAAAGCCCAGATCCAGCCATCTCGTGGCACCGTATGCCGTATGTGAAAAAGCCGGTATCAGAAGCAGCATCAGAAGCACCAGTGAAGCCCCCAGGACAAAGTACCGAAACGGCGCACGCCCCATAGTCCTAAGCCATGAATACGGTATGACATAGATAGTAAAAAAAGCCCCCATACCAAGCGCTTCCGCAAGCACCTGTCTTTTCACGAAGGAATAAGGATCCGCTCCGGCACGGTAAGTGCTGGTCGAGTAGATCATGATCACTCCCAGTATCATCAAAAGAAGGGTAACAAGGAAAAGCTGATAATCAAAGCTTCCCCTTGCTCTTTTTACTTCACTCATCCCTTAAGTCCCCTTACCGCTTCCTTAAAGATCCTGCCTCTTTCTTCGAAATTCTTAAACATGCCCCAGCTGGCGCAGGCCGGCGAGAGCAGTACCGCATCTCCCGAAACCGCTGTTTCATAAGCCTTAGCCACGGCATCCTCCATACTCTCCGCACGGATTATGTTTTGAAAGCCGTGTTTTCTCGCACACGCTTCTATCTTGTCCGCGGTCTGTCCGAGCAGTATCAGTGCCTTCACTTTACTGCCAAAGCTCTCTATCCACTCATCATATTCATTCTGTTTATCATACCCTCCGCCTATCAGAACGGTAGGTTTTACCATGGCCCGTACAGCCTTTATCGCCGCATCGGGATTGGTACCCTTTGAATCGTTGTAATAATCGACACCCTTCACCGTCGCGGTATATTCTATCCTGTGCTCCACGCTCCCAAACTCTCTTACCGACTGCACTATATCATCTGCAGGGATACCGAATTTAAGGCACATCGCTATCGCCGCCATCACATTCTCTACATTATGCGCTCCGAGAAGCTTCATCTCATCTGTTGACATCACCTTCTGCGGCACGCCCCCCTCGCTTACGATGATATCTTTCCCTTCAACATATATACCGTCCTTAAGCTTTTTCGTATACGAGAAGAAGAAGCTTTTACAGTTCATCTTCCCTGCCATTTCGGGAAGCCATTCGTCATCCGCATTCAGCACGCACCACTCATCCGCATTCTGCCTTAAGGATATGCGCCCCTTGCAGGCTGCATAGTTTTTCATCGTATGATGTCTGTTTAAGTGGTCCGGAGTGATATTGAGTATCGCACTCACTTCGGGATGGAAAGCATCCGTTGTCTCCAGCTGGAAGCTCGATATCTCAAGTACCGTGGTATCCTCTTCCTTAGTGTCAAGGGCTATATCGGTATAGGGATCGCCTATATTTCCTGCCACATAGACTTTCCCCGGCTTATTTTCTTTTTCGTACCAGTCCTTTACAATCTTTCCGACCAGCGAGGTTGTAGTGGTCTTTCCGTTGGTTCCCGTGATAGCGATCACCCGTCCCTTTGCAAAAAGATATCCCAGCTCGACCTCGCCCCATACGGGTATGCCCCTGCTCTTAAAATCTGCAACAAACTCCGTATCCGTCGGCACTCCCGGGCTTAATACCAAAACGTCCGCAAAACGCTCCTCATCAGGCACACCGATGAACACGCCAACACTTCCTCTGTCGGCCGGATCCAGCCGCTCATCGATCTTATCGATCGTTCCCTGTATATCAAGCTTTACGCTGCTGTCATATATGACGGGATCCGCGCCGGCTTTTTTCAGCAGTACCGCCGCCGAGACACCGCTCTTTCCCGCTCCGATTATCAGCATCCTTTTTCCCTTAACATCCATCTCACTTTACTCCCACAAGACATATCATGCACATCAGTATCGTTATCACGGTAAATACCGTTACTATCCTTGTTTCCGACCAGCCGCACTTTTCAAAATGGTGATGTATGGGCGCCATCTTAAATATCCGTTTTCCGCCTGTCAGCTTAAAGTAACTCACCTGCATTATCACGCTGATCACTTCTATCACATAGATGACAGCTATGAAAGGCACAAATAGCGGCATATGCGTCATATAAGCCATTCCCGCCACAAAACCGCCGAGCGCCAGCGCTCCGGTATCCCCCATAAAAACCTTTGCGGGGTAGGCATTGAAAAGCAGGAAAGCCAGCAGCCCGCCAAAAACAGCTGCCGCCACTATCGCCGCCCCGCTGCTCTCTCCGGCCATGACAGCCACGGCCACGAAGAAAAGAGCGATCACAGCCGTAACGCTCGAATCCAGCCCGTCCAGCCCGTCGGTAAAATTGCTGCCTGTATCGGTTCCCAGTACCACAAAGAACAGAAGCGGAATACCGAGTATCCCGGGATCGGCCGTCTTATCCGTGAACGGTATCTTCATCAGCAGATCGATGTTTTCCACCCCGGTAAGGAAATACGCAAATATCGCCGTTACAACTATCTGGAGCGAAAGTTTCTGCCATGCATAAAGCCCTGTGGATCTCTTCTTTTTAACCTTTATGAAATCATCAAGGAATCCTATCACTCCGAACATGATCGTAAGGAAGAGCACGGGTACCACATCGGTATACTTCGCCGCAAAGGGTATGGATGCCGCAAGTATGCCTGCCACGAACATCACTCCGCCCATGGTGGGAGTCCCGCTCTTTTTCAGATGGGTCTCCGGTCCGTCTTCTCTTACAGTCTGTCCGAACTTAAATCTTCTGAGGAGCGGTATCGCTATGGGCCCCGCTATGGCCGTCACCGCAAACGACACGCACATCGCTGTAACAAACTCAGCCAACATCATTCTTTTTCCTCTTCCTCATCATCTTTCAGGACGGTTATCTGTATGGTATCACCGTCAGCATTCTGGAAAATGCCCGAATCCGAATTGATGGGTTCACCCGTTTTCGGATCCAGATACTCCCCGTTGAAGGGATCGATGGCATATCCGCTGTCAGGATCTATATAAAGATCCACTACTTCCTTATCTTCCTCCGTATTGCCTTCTTCAGGCTCTGCGGTCTCCTCACCTTCTTCGCCTTCTTCCCCGGGCTGCAGCAGCTGTCCTCTCTCTTCCAGTTCAGCCTTCTCCTCATCGCTGAGTTCCTCTGTCATAAAGATATGCAGATAAGGCAGTACCTCAGTCATTATCTCCCTGCAGAGCACACAGGCATACCTTGTGGCATTTTCGCCCTGGGATGCGGTATTGGGCCTGTCTATTACAACATATACGGCTATCTGCGGATCATCAGCCGGCGCAAAGCCCATAAAGGATACGGTGTAGTCTCTCTTTCCCTGACCGGAACGCTCTGCGGTACCGGTCTTGCCGCCTATCCTGTAGCCGGCCGGTCTTGCCTTTTTACCCGTTCCTTCTTCCACAACGCCTATACAGTAGTCTATCATCTGATCCGATACTTTCTCGCTCACCACCTGGCGTAAAAGCTCCGGCTCTATATTCTTGACAACCGCTCCGTCATCATCGAGTATCTGCTTTACCATATGAGGCTTGTAATAATATCCGCCGTTGACGAGTGCGCAGAAAGCTGCCGCATTCTGTATCATCGTTACATTATAGCCCTGACCGAAAGTAGAGGTCATGAGCTCCGTTATCCCCATGGTATTATTGTTAAACACCAGCGAGGATGTGCGCATCTCTCCGGCCAGATCTATACCCGTCCTTAAGCCGAAATTAAAATTCTTCTGATATTCAAGGAAACGTTCCTTACCTATCTTCTGCCCCATCAGCATGAGTGCGACGTTGCAGGATTTTTCAAGAGCTTCCTTGGTCGTCAGCGGACCGTCACCGTATCTGTTATGGCATCTTATCGTCGTTGCGTTATCGCCCTCACCAAAGGTCAGGTATCCGCCGCAGTTGTATACGTCATTATCGTGTACCGTTCCGGAATCAAGTCCCATCGCCAGTGTAAATGTCTTGCCTACCGAACCGGGTTCATAGGACTGGGATATACAGAAGTTTTTCCAGATATTCTGTGAAACCTTCTGCTCCGCCTCTTCCTTTTCCTTCTTTTTCTTCTCCCAGTAATCCCCCGCTTCCTCTTCTTCCTCCTCTTCGCCGTCCTCATCCTCGGCATCGTTTTCTTCATTCTCCGCTTTGGAGCCTTCTTCTTTCAGGCCTTCTTTTTCAAGAAGATAAGTCTGCAGTTCATCGGGCAGTATGCTCAGATCCGAAGGATCGTTTAAGTCAAAATAAGGATAACTTGCCATCGCCAGCACTTCACCGCTGTTAACATCCATCACGATAACGCCGGTATTGTCCGAACCCATCTCGCCCACACGGTACTCATCCGCATGTTCCTCATTGTATTCCTTTATCTTCTCTTCACATACCCTCTGGATATATGAATCCATGGTACTCACCAGCGTATTTCCGTTCACTGCCGGTACCACCGTTCTCTCCAGCGCATTCTCATCAAGGAGATATCCGTACTCCCTGCCGTTGGAACCATTCAGGATATTGTCATAATACTCCTCCAGGCCATACTGCCCTCTTCCGTCCTTGGTCGTAAAACCTATCACATCGCAGGCCAGCGCTCCGTTGGGATAGGAGCGTTTGAACTGGTCTTCGAACCATATGCCGTTCTTGTTGATCTTCGGTCTCTTTATCTCGGCAGTCTTGTTGAATTCGTTCACTTCTTTGTTGTAATTCTCAACATATTCCTCGTATGCGGTCCTTTCATCATAGCTGATCTCTTTTTTGAAGATATGATATCTGGAACTGCCGTTATCCCTTATATATCCGCGGACTTCTGCGGCATCCAGCCCGAAGCACTCGTTAAGTGCCATCACCGTGGGCTCTATGGTATCTTCTTCATCCGTGAGCACATATGAATCAACTATCAGGTTGTACACTCTTTCGGAATGCGCAAGTATAACGCCGTTCCTGTCCGTTATGGAACCGCGTCTGAAAGGGATTGTCACGGAATCGTACTCCTGCTGGCTTAATACCTGCTTCTTGTACTGATCTCCGTTATCCTTCATTATCCTGGCTATACGCACCACTAAAAAGCCGAAAAGCAGCAGGATGACGGCACTCACCACAACTATCTTTCCGGCAATATTCAGATTCAATACACTTTGCGCGTCCGGCCTTTTTCTTTTTCTTCTGCCTCTTGACTGTTTGTTCGCGTTATTCTCTGCCACTGTTAACTACCTTATATCGCTGTACTGCTTTACATAGTCATCTATGCAGCCGGAATACATGATTATCTGTCCTTCACCGGCTATCTTCATTCCCAGGTCTTCCCTGGCTATCCTTGCCACCTCGCCGAGATCTATATTGGAATCTATCCTGTCCTTATACAGATCGTTGGATCTCTTCAGTTCCTCATACTCGGCTTTGAGCTTTGAAAGCGTTACGCGATCCTTTGTTACTTCCGTCTGTAATCTGATATATCCAAATACTACCATAATCACGATCACTACGGAAGACAAAATCGCCAAAATATTGTACAGATGTAAGCGTACTCTCCTGCTGTTTTTTCGTCTTTCTTCCCTGATGGGATGTATGTCGGCTTCCCTGCTCCTGTTTTTCTTCGCTGTATTTCCGTATACATATTCTCTTGCCATTACTCTCTCCCCTTTTTATCTCCGGCGCTTTTGCCGGATGATCTTTATGCTTTTTCAAAAACCCTCAGCTTTGCGGGTTTGGATCTTCTGTTATTCTCAAGTTCTTCCTCGCCAGCCGTTATTGCCTTGTGATTTACCCGCTTCCCTTTTGATATTCTCCCGCATACACACTGCGGAAATCCGGGAGGACATATGCAGGGCTTTTCGGCTTCCATAAACTTCCGCTTCACTATCCTGTCTTCGAGTGAGTGGAAGGTGATCACCGCAAATCTTCCGCCGCTGTTTAAGTAATCCAGCATCTCATCCAGAGCCCCCTCGAGCGCATCCAGCTCGCCGTTGACCGCTATCCTCAGTGCCTGGTAGGTTCTTTTTGACGGATGCGTATCAGCCTTCATCTTTGCCGGCATCGCATCGGAGATCACTTTATTCAGTTCAAAGGTGCTTTCTATCCTTTTTTCCGTTCTTTTTCTGACTATCGCTGCCGCTATCCTTCCGGCGCATTTTTCTTCACCGTAATCTCTGATGATCCGGCGGATGTCTTCCTCATCCCACTCGTTTACTATATCTGCCGCTGTCAGCCCTCCGCTCCTGTCCATCCTCATATCCAGCGGAGCATCTTCCCTGTAGGTGAAGCCCCTGTCAGGATTATCCAGCTGGTAGGAACTCACTCCCAGGTCAAGCAGTATTCCGTCCGCTCCGTCCACTCCCATGCTCTTAAGCAGTCCCACTGCATTCAGAAAGTTGCTGTGAAGGAGCGTTACTCTGTCTCCGTATTCCTTCAGCCTCTCTCCCGCAGCTTTAAGCGCTTCCTCATCCCTGTCCGTACAGTACAGCTTTCCGTTTTGCAGCTGCTTTGCTATCAGCGATGAATGCCCGCCGCCTCCGACCGTACCGTCAAGATATATGCCGTCAGGCTTTATCCTCAATCCCTCGATAACCTCTTTATAAAGGACGGGAATATGCGAAAACTCCATATCAGCTCCTCAGATCCCTGTTTTTCTCACCTTGTTTGCTGCGCAAACCGGCAGCCTGCCTGTCGCTTTTCATCTCTTTCTCACGCACAAAACAGCAGGTGCTTCGTGCTGTCTTATATTCTTAAGCCTTGTTCTACTAATTTTGCCGTGATAGCATCGATGTCGATGCCTTCGTTGATCTCGTCGTATCTGCTCTTATCCCAGATCTCCACACGGCTTCCGACTCCGGAGAACACCACATCCTTTGTGAGTCCCGCATGTTCCCTTAGATTTGCGGGTATCAGCAGTCTTCCCTGTTTGTCCACCTCGCCGTCGCAGGCTCCCGCTATCATGAATCTCGAGAATGCTCTTGCTTCTTTCGATGTGAGCTGCGGCATGGTCAGGAGCATTTCCTCTACCTTATCCCACTGTTCCTTATCCAGCATCCAAAGGCATCCGTCCAATCCTTTTGTTATAACAAAACCCTCACCCAGTTCATCCCTGAGCTTTACCGGTACCGTTATTCGCCCTTTGGCATCGATTGAATGGCTGTATTCGCCTTTGTACATTTCAATTTCACCACAATTTGCCACTTCTCACCTACATTTGCCATTTTAAACCCTAATTTTCCAAAAATCAAGCCATTTTTACACATTTGCACAAAAAAATAAGGCCGCAAAGCCTTATTTTAAGCACTTTTACAAGATGTTGTGTCCGGTAATCCCGCTGCTACAAGATATCCATTCTCATCCTGTTCCCTTTTTTTATCCCATCCCGCTTTCTTTAGCTTTACTGTCTTCCTTCACCCCGGCCCCTTCATCAGATATGCTTGGGTTCAGGAAAACAATGATCTCCGCCCTTTCTCTTATTTCCATTGCTTTTTTCTCTTATGCGCGACTCAATAAGCGATGATTTCCGGTCTTTCTTCTGTTTCCGTTGCCTCTATCCCGATACAGCGTTCCTTATGGCAACGATTTCCCGTCTTTCTCCTGTTTCCATTGCCTCTATCCCGATACAGCGTTCCTTACGGCAATGATTTCCGGGCTTTCTTCTGTTTCCGTTGCCTCTATCCCGATACAGCGTTCCTTATGACAACGATTTCCCGTCTTTCTTCTGTTTCCATTGCCTCTATCACGATACAGCGTTCCTTATGGCAATGATTCCCCGTCTTTCTCCTGTTTCCATTGCCTCTATCCCGATACAGCGTTCCTTATGGCCATGATTCCCCGTCGTTCTATCCTTATACCGTCTTCCTCTGTTTTGTCCTAAAAACAAGCTCAAGTATCACCGCCGAGAGGATGAGAGCAAGACTCAATGCCTGCGAGACTGCAATCCCTGTCCCGGGTATGAGCAGCCTGTCAGTGCGTATGCCTTCAATGATAAAGCGGATCATGCCGTAGCCCGCCATATACCAGAGCAGCACTTCTCCTTCAAAGGCTTTTTTCTTTCCGAAAACAAGTATGAGAGTCAGCAGTATCAGATTACAGAAGCTCTCATAGAGAAAAGTCGGATGCACCTGTATGTAATTGCTTCCTTCCGCTATATGCTCTGCCAGCTCAGGCGTGATATCCCTGGCCCTTACGGCATTTACCGGCAGTCTCATCGCAAACAGTCCATTACTGTAGCCGCCGAAAACTTCCCTGTTGGTAAAGTTTCCGAAACGCCCCAGTATCTGCCCCACAAGCACTCCGGGAAATATGGTATCAAGCCGCTGCCACGTATTGTATTTTTTCTTTTTGCAATAGAGAATTATGGCGATTACCCCGCCGATGATCCCACCGTATATGGCCAGTCCGCCCTCCCGGATATTGAATACCGAAAGCGGAGCATCCTTATAGAGTTCCCATTCAAATATCACGTAATAAAGCCTTGCACCTATGACCCCGCACAGCAGCGTTACAACAGCCATATCATAATAGCTGTCACCGTCCTGTCCGCTCGTATCAGCCAGCCGGCTTATAAGCGTCAATGCTATCACCACGCCTATGGCTATGAACACACCATACAGCTTGATGGTCACGCCGAATATCTCAAAACCGTCCGGCAGGTTTTTTATATATATCCCCAGGTTCGGAAATGCGACCGAGGTATCATCCATCCACTCAGGCATAGCCCTGTCCTTATACGTTAAATCTGAAAAGGATAACGTCTCCGTCTTTTACGACATAATCCTTGCCCTCAAGCCCTGCCACACCCTTTTCTTTTGCAGCGGCTATGGAGCCTAAACTTATCAGATCATCATATGAAACAACCTCTGCGCGTATAAAACCTCTTTCAAAATCCGTATGGATCTTGCCTGCTGCCTGCGGAGCCTTTGTTCCCTTCTTTATTGTCCATGCACGGCACTCATCTTCGCCTGCGGTAAGGAAACTTATAAGTCCGAGCAGTGAATAGCTTGCCTTTATCAGCTTATCCAGCCCCGACTCCGAAAGCCCCAGTCCCTCAAGAAATTCAGCTTTCTCGTTATCATCCAGTTCCGCGATCTCCTCCTCTATCTGGGCACAGATCACAAACACCTCGCTGCCCTCACCCTTTGCATACTCACGAACCTTGGCCACCTGGGGATTGGACGCGCCGTCATCAGCGAGATCCGAATCGGCAACATTTGCTGCATATATCACAGGTTTTGCTGTCAGCAGGTTGTATTCCTTAAACCAGGCTTCCTCTTCCTCGCCTTCAACCTCGAAAGTCTTGGCCAGCTTCATCTCATCCATATGTGCCTTGAGCGCTTCCAGAAGTACCAGTTCCTTGGCTGCCGCCTTGTCGTTCTTTGCACTCTTAGCAGTCTTGGCTATCCTTCTCTCGATGATCTCGATATCCGAAAAGAGCAGCTCCATATTTATGGTCTCTATGTCTCTGAGCGGATCGATCGAACCGTCGACGTGTACAATATTGCTGTCTTCAAAGCAGCGTACCACATGGACTATGGCATCTACCTCACGGATATTAGCAAGAAACTGGTTTCCTAGACCTTCTCCCTTGGAAGCTCCCTTTACGAGTCCTGCTATATCTACAAACTCTATGACCGCCGGTGTTACCTTCTTTGTATGATAAAGCTCCCCGAGCTTTACTATACGTTCATCCGGCACTGCCACCACACCCACGTTCGGATCTATCGTGCAGAACGGATAATTGGCGCTCTCGGCACCGGCCTTGGTCAGCGAATTAAATAAAGTGGACTTCCCTACATTGGGAAGTCCCACGATTCCCAGTTTCATAAATGTATCTCCTTTCCTTTATTTAAAGGATTTTTTTCGTTTTAGCAATGAGGTTTGACACCAATTTGACACCAATTTTTCGAATCATCTGACACCAAGTACACCAATTGGGCAACTTTCAATGATTCAGGTGTATTCTCCTCGAACTGCTTAACAGCTTGAAGCTTGCTGTCATCCGTCACATGAACGTACGTCTCCATTGTACGCACATCTCTGATTTTCATTTTGCCAATGACAGGCTGTATATTAAACCGATATCTGTCATTGTAGTTTCTTCTGGTATTACTCCTCAAATCCGGAACAAGATTTTTCATCCAGAACTCAAACCACTCATCAACAGTCATATCATTGAACGAAGGAAGCGCCGCATTGTGGTACACAATATCGCTTGCAATCATATCAAATGGCGGTATAATGTTGTTATACTTGTCATTTACGGCATCTTGATACCAAGCACGTGCCTCTCGTTCCGTGTGAAAATACTCTGTCACTCAGGCGCCCGTCTTGCTCGTAAAACGAGCCATGTAACGACCGTCTTTTCTTTGGACCAAGCCTTTGCCTAATTTCTGTCCTTTAAGGTCTTTACCCATGTTGTACTCCTCTCTGAAACTACTCTAGAGGAGCCCAATACAACAATGTATTATTATATCATTAGGCTCCTCATTTGTCGAGTAATTTCACTTTCCTATCCATCTGCTCTATCCAGTCACAGATAACATCTATCGTCAGCTGCCCGTTGCCGACATTGCAGTGGTTCTGGGCATCTTCCTTGTCGGTGAAGAGGCGGAAAGTAAGTGATCTTACGTTTTTGAGCATATTGAT
>JAIKYA010000075.1 GCA_024683645.1 Lachnospiraceae bacterium | reverse complement strand
GTGAAGAAGTACTGGCTGGGGGCTGACGATGCTCCCGCAAGTCTCGGACCCAATGATCTGGCGCTCATCGATTCTACCGTATATATAAACGTACCCGAGGCTGTAAAGTCCATAGACGTATACAGCTATATCAACAGTAATGCAAATGCCGGTAATCTTCATTACTTCAGTGATGAGGGTGTGGACGGTACGACCATGAAGGAAGTGGACGTATACGGACAGGTATCGGACAATGCGGCTGACGGCATACACTCCGGACTGTTCTCGGGCCTTACCATAGAGAATGACAAGCTGGCTTCTCCTAAAAACGAAGACGGCGGCACCGAAGAAGTGACGAAGGGCAATGACTGGGTGAAGTCCATAAGCCTGCCCGGGGTACTTCGGATACCCGATTATGCCTTTGACAGCTGTGAGAGACTTGAGAGCCTCATAATCTCCAAGGATACCACGGATATAGGAGTTTCGGCCTTCCAGGGCTGTACCAATCTGCAGACCATAGGTACCAACGGAAATCCCAAGTATAGCTGTGAGAACTGTATACTGTACGAATATACCGATGACGGAGTAGAACTCAATACCTGCCTAACCTACAGAGGAAACGGCGGGACTCCGCAGATCATAAACGTTACCACCGATCCTATGATCGCAAGACTCACCTCCGTTAAGGACGGAGCGTTTGCGGGCTGCAAGAACATCACGGATGTGGACCTCAGAACGGACCAGACCCTTAACGCATACAACGGTGTGATAGAGACCATTCCCGAGAACTGCTTTAACGGCTGTAAGAAGCTTTCACAGCTGACACTGCCTGAGTCGGTTCGTTTCATAGGAGGCAAGGCTTTCCATGATACCAACAATCCCATAAGGGTGATACTGCCTGAGTTTGCGAGCATCGAGAGTGATGCCTTCGATGACGGCAAGGCCAGGATCTATTCCTACTGGGATGATAAGGAAAAGGGCACGATAAAGAATCAGGCTTACGGCAAGGCTCACAATATCGACGTGTTCCCGCTTGAAGGAGTTGTGAGGGTAACCTTAAGGCTTGACGACGATTATACGGTATACCGTACACTAACAGTCGGATCGCCTACAGATGTCATATCACTTCCCGGAAGCGAGGATATGGCTACGGTGGATTCAAAAGAATACCCCGGTCAGGGTTATGTGTTCAAGTGCTGGAGATATATATCCACTGACGGTCAGAAGTATTCCTCGGATACTGATTATAAATTCATGACAGAGAACATAACCGATGACCGTACCTACAAGGCAGTATACGGCCCGGCATCGAATTACACCGTGACCTATTATGATTCGGACGGCGATGTATATGATCAGTTCCCGATCGAGCCGGGCAAGACCATAGGCAACAGAAAACCGGCACCGCCTGAAGGATTCCTGTGGGTTTATACCTATCCCGTGGGCTTTGATGATTCACAGCCGGTGAACTCAAATGTAACGGCTATGGCTTATCCCGATCCCGACTATAAGCCGGATGACGGAAGCGCGCCTACGCCCACACCCGATCCGGATGCGACCATAGTTCCGACACTTGAGCCGGAAACAACGGCCACACCTACAGCCGAACCTACAAGGGATCCCAATGCGACAGCGACACCTACACCCGGAGCAGGGCAGACACCTACGCCCACACCCATAGGTTACGTAGCTTCACCTACACCCATAGCTCCCGCAACGGGAGGATATCTGGTGACTGTAGAGAACGGCGCGGGAGGCGGATATTTCAGAGCGGGTTCCGTAGTCACGATCACCGCATATTCACCTGCCGCAGGCCAGCAGTTTGACCGCTGGACAACATCCAATACGGATATAGGTTTCTCCAATGTGAATGCCGTATCAACGACCTTCATCATGCCCAGCCATAATGTTAAGGTAACGGCTACATACAAAAAGCAGAGTGCCAGCGGCAATGCAACACCGGGGTCGAGCCAGTATAACACTAACGGCACAGGCACGGGCACCAGGAAATCCCAGGATAAGGGAAACACCGATGTAGTGATCACCACCGATACTATAGACAATAACAATAAGAACCGCGGAACTGCCACAGTAGCGGGTTCCACCGATAATTTCGTACTGAAGATAACCGATTCCGCTGCAGCGAGCGCAGCCGTGGAGCAGGCACTTCGTAATATGTACGGGGAAAGATTTGCCAATATCAATTATGCGGCGTTTGATATATCGCTGTATGACAGCACGGGAACCAATCTGATCAGTAATGCAAATGATCTGGCTGTGACCGTGACCATGCCCATACCCGATGCGCTTACCCAGTATGCCGGCAACAACAGGGCGGGCTGTGTTGTAAACGGCCAGCTTCAGGAACTGTCGGTCAAGTTTGTAAGCATCGACGGTGTTCCGTGCATGAGATTTACGGCAACACACTTCTCTCCTTATACGATATTTGTTGATACGCAGAATGTGGTGAGGGGAATAAGCGATACCACTCCCAAGACAGGTGACGGTATAGCTCCGAAATGGTTCCTTTCCGCAGGCATGCTCTCGCTTTCGGCGATACTCTTCCTCTGGAGAGATAAAAAGCCCGAGCTTGCGGAAGCAATGGACAAGCGGAGAAGAAAGAAGAAATAAAAAGATAAGTAAGGTACGATACGCGAAAGGAGGCAGTTTATGGGAAAAAAGATATGGCTGATATTGCCCATATCAGTTCTTGGACTGTCTCTTCTTATCGGAGGGATCATCAAAAGCCGTGCCGAGATACGCGAGACTTATAACATAAAAGATGATGTACTGATCTCCTATGAAGGCACAGAGGCACATGCAGCGATTCCCGGCGGAGTCCGGGTCATAGGGCGGCAGGCGTTCGAGAACAATAAAACACTTGTATCGGTGAGCATTCCGGACAGTGTAAGCACGATCGAATACGCTGCTTTCGCAGGCTGTGAGGCACTGGAGAGAGTGGAGATACCCGACAGCGTCACCACTCTGGAAGATTCGGTTTTCAGGAGCTGCAGATCGCTCTCATATGTGAAGGCAGGTAAAAATCTTAAAAATGTAGGCGCAGGAGTTTTCGGCGACTGCGACTCCCTGGCCGGAGTGGATATAGACAGTGCCAATACGGCGCTTGCAATGTATGGCGGCGGACTCTATGATTCTTCATATAAAAAGCTTTATCAGTTTTTCGGCGGCAGTGCCGATGTGATATTCAATGCGCCTTCGTCTATGAACGAGATAGGGCGTTATGCTTTCTGGGGCGCGGATTATCTGGAGATGATCGCAGTGCCGGCTGTGGAGCGTATAGGAGACCATGCGTTTTCAAATGCGGCAGGACTGAGATTTGTTACCATCCAGACGCCGACAAACGAGATAGGTGTTAAAGCATTTGAGGACTGCAGCCGTCTGGAACAGATCGTGACACCGATATCGTTAAAGAGTATTCATGACACTGCATTTGACGGAGTACCAAAGAGCGCGATATTTGTGTGTGAGAATACTTCCGCAGCCTGCAAATGGGCTGTGGATCATGGCTTTTTACAGTCGGAGAATGCCAGGGAGGTGCTGGTCGTAAGCAGCCGGAATGTTACCGTGCCGCAGCCGGCACAGCTGGCACAGACTGAGGAAGCGGAAAGTACGGATGAGACCGCTGTGGCTGCAGCGGTACCCGTCACAAGCGAAGGAGTGCTTCTCGGTGGCACAACGGTTGTGACTGACAGGGCTTATGTGGATATTTACGGCCTTAAGGTAAATGAAGGCAGTGCGGAGACAAAGGCGACATCGGACGGAGTGGTTCCGGCCTATGTTCATTACCAGGATAAGGCGCTCATTAAATACGCTTTTGAAGATTATGAAAAGGTCAGCAGCATAGGTGATTTTGCGCTTGCAAGAAGCAGTGTTACCGAAGTGACCATACCGGAAGGCACGACGGAGATAGGAAAAGGAGCTTTTTATCACTGTGACAGCCTGGGAGTGATCAATATACCATCAACTGTTACGAAGATAGGATCGAACGCTTTTGATCATACTCCCTGGTATAAAGCCTGGGAGGCGGATACGGACTCTGCTGACTGGCTGATAGTAGGAGACGGTGTTGCCGTCGGATATAAAGGAAAAGAAAGCAGTCCCAAACTGCCTGCGGAAGTAAAGAGCGTGGCAGAGGGAGTGCTCTGAATAAAAGGAGGAAAAAATGAGCAGAATTACAATGAAGACGCCGCTTGTAGAGATGGACGGCGACGAGATGACCAGAATACTCTGGGCGATGATCAAGGAGGAGCTGATAGAGCCGTATATAGATCTGAAGACGGAATATTATGACCTTGGCTTAAAGAACAGAAACGATACAGATGATCAGGTGACTGTGGACAGCGCCGAAGCTACGAAAAAGTATGGAGTGGCTGTCAAGTGTGCAACGATCACACCTAATGCCGCCAGAGTAAAAGAATATGATCTTAAAGAGATGTGGAAGAGCCCCAACGGTACCATCAGGGCCATACTTGACGGTACGGTATTCCGTGCTCCCATCCTTGTTAAGGGTATAGTCCCTTACGTTAAAAACTGGGTAAAGCCCATCACCATCGCACGTCACGCTTACGGTGATGTATATAAGAATGTTGAGATAAAGGTCCCCGGTGCAGGTAAGGCAGAGCTGGTATTTACAGCAGCTGACGGAAGCGAGATAAGAGAGACGATACATGAGTTCAAGGGAAGCGGCATCATCCAGGGTATCCACAATACGGATGCGTCCATTACTTCTTTTGCGCATGCCTGCTTTAAATATGCACTGGATACAAAGCAGGATCTGTGGTTTTCGACCAAGGATACCATCTCCAAGAAGTATGATCACAACTTCAAGGATATCTTCCAGGATCTGTATGATAACGAGTATAAAGAAGCTTTTGAAAAAGCGGGCATAGAGTATTTCTATACACTTATCGATGATGCCGTCGCACGCGTTATACGTTCCGAAGGCGGCTTTATCTGGGCCTGCAAGAACTATGACGGTGATGTGATGAGTGATATGGTCGCTACGGCATACGGAGACCTGTCGATGATGACTTCCGTGCTGGTATCTCCAAACGGCGCTTATGAGTATGAAGCTGCACATGGTACCGTACAGAGACATTATTACAAGCATCTGAAAGGTGAGGAAACTTCCACCAATTCCATCGCAACCATTTTTGCATGGACCGGAGCACTCAGAAAACGCGGTGAGCTTGACGGTATAGATGAACTCGTAAAGTATGCTGACAAGATGGAACGTGCATGTATCAAAACAGTAGAGGACGGGAAGATGACAAAGTCGCTTTCGCTCATTTCCACCTGCGAAAACCCCGTTATCCTCAATTCCATGGATTTCATAAAGGCTATTAGAGAGACCTACGATAATATCTGACAGACTCATGACCGGAGGATAAAGATGTCCAGGACCGACGATATATTCAGACCTGCATTGGCCGGGAAAAGGATACCCATCATCTCTTTGGATAACAAATGGTACAAACTGATGGCGGGGATAGAACATACCCCTGAGATGAAGGAGCTTGAGGATAAACTGAAAGAGCTGCTGAAGCGTCAGGGAAAACTGAATACCGAACTGAAGGAGATAAAAAAAGAGAAGACGAAGATAATGGAAGACATCGTAGGTGTGATGGATTCCGAGGACGGAGCCGCAAAACAGGAAGAGTATTCGGCAAAACTTAACGAGTGCAATGCCAGGATCGACAGGTTTCAGGATGAGCTCCTTGAACTTCCGAAGGAGATAAATGAAGTCAACATGGAACTGATGCTGTCCACCATGGAGATCTGCTATGACATAATACAGGAAAACACTGACAGGATAAAGGAGATAGCGGACTGGATAACGAATGTGCGTATAGAGCTTAAAAAGAATGTAGTCAGAAAACAGGAATGCGAGCTCAAGAACCAGCAGATGTATTCTTATATGCATGATATCTTCGGGGCAGAGGTGATCGATATCTTTGACATGAAATATAATCCCGAAGAAAATCCGCTAAAGGCATAAACAGACAATAAAAGATTCTTCGGGTATTCGCCCAGAGATTGACACAAAGCAGTGATCATGGGTATGATGATGCTGTGTCATCCGAAGCGAAACGGAGGATCTTTATTAATTTTTTCAGGGAGGCAGGATATGCATGAAGAAAGGGTCTATGCGGCAGTAGATCTTTCAAACATAAGACATAACATAGCCGAGGTATACAGGCATACTAACGGACAAAGCCGAATCATGGCCGTTATTAAGGCTGACGGCTACGGCCACGGAGCCATAAGGATAGCCGAGGCCCTGCTTTCGGCAGACGAAGTTTTCGGCTTTGCCGTTGCGACTATAGATGAGGCGCTGGAGCTTTGCGCGATGCCGGTAAAAAAGCCGGTACTCATACTGGGCTATTGTTTCCCCTCAGGCTACAGGGAAGCTGTGGAAAATGATATAAGGCTGACCATCTTTGACAGGCAGAGCGCAGTGGAACTGAATGCCGCCGCAGCCGGTCTTGATAAAAAAGCCAAGATACATATAAAGCTTGATACCGGCATGGGAAGGATAGGCATAAAGCCGGACGATGACGGACGGGAGCTCGTACGCGACATAGCCGGACTTGAAAATATAGAGATAGAAGGTATATTTACGCATTTTGCAAGAGCGGATGAGGCGGACAAGTCCTATGCTGAAAAACAGCTGCAGATATTTAAGGATTTTGTGGAAAGTCTTAAGGATTTCGGTATCAATATCCCTTATCCTCACTGTGCAAACAGCGCGGCCATCATGGAGATGCCGGATACCTGGTTCAAACTGGTCAGGAGCGGTATCATCACATACGGGCTCATCCCTTCGGACGAGGTGGAACGCGGTGATATGGATCTGAAACCTGCGATGGAGATACGTTCTTCCGTCATCTTTGTAAAAGACGTGCCGGCAGGGACTCCGATCAGTTACGGAGGTACTTTTGTTACGCCCATACCCTCACGTATAGCAACGGTTTCGGTGGGATATGCAGACGGTTATCCGAGGAGTCTCTCAAGCAGGGGAGAAGTACTGATACGCGGGCACAGATACCGTATAGCAGGACGTGTGTGCATGGATCAGATGATGGTGGACATCACCGGAAATACGGATATAGAAGCGGGAGATCCCGTCACAATAGTAGGACGTGACGGTGATGACGAGATAAGCATGGAGGAATTTGCAGCCATGAGCGGACGCATCAATTATGAGGCGGTCTGCGATATCGGAAAAAGAGTACCGAGAGTATATTTATCGTGAGGAACAATATGGGATTGTTTGGATTCGGAAAAAAGGACGATACCGATGCGGAACAAGAGATCATCGCTATGGTCAATGAGGGAACGGAGAACGGTGAGATAGAACCGGAAGAGGCGGAGATGATAGCAAACATCTTCGAATATTCCGATAAGGAAGCTGCCGATATCATGACTCACCGCAATCATATTCAGGCTTTTGAGGACAGCTGCAAGCTTAAGGATGTGATAAGCGGGATACTGAACGGAAGTTTTTCGAGATTTCCCGTATATCATGAGGATCTGGATCATATCTGCGGTATCCTGCATTTAAAGGATGCTTTCAGGGTCTATTATAATTCACCTAAGCAGAATCCCACGCTGTCGGAGATAGCGGGACTGCTCAGAAATGCGGATTTTGTCCCGGAGACAAGGAATATAGATGAGCTTTTCCGGCAGATGCAGAAGAATAATGAACAGATGGTCATAGTGGTCGATGAATACGGACAGACCTCGGGCCTTGTCGCGATGGAAGACATACTTGAGGAAATAGTCGGAAACATACGTGATGAATACGACGAAGAAAATGATATGATAGTCGCATCCGAAAATGAGCAGAGTTTTCTGATAGAGGGACTGGCCAAGCTGGAAGATCTGGAAGAGCAGCTGGGGATAGATTTCGGAGATACAAGAAACCAGACGATAAACGGCTACCTGATCACTCTCATGGAGAAGATACCGGAAGAGGGAGAGCACTTCGAAACGGATATCGGCGGATACCATGTCAGGGTAGAAGATGTGGAGGATAAAAAGGTCAAGACCGTCAGGTTCACAAAAAGCGTGGCTACTTAACATAACTTGCAAGATAGGTCAAAAAATGTTAAAATACAAGATGTTGTAAATTAAGGAGGAATATTATGTCAGGACATTCAAAATTTGCCAATATCAAGCATAAGAAAGAGAAGAATGATGCCGCAAAAGGTAAGATATTTACCATACTCGGAAGAGAGATCGCCGTTGCCGTAAAGGAAGGCGGCCCCGATCCTGCCAGCAACTTCAAGCTTGCTGCCGTGATCGCAAAGGCAAAAGCCAATAACATGCCGAACGATACCATAGACAGAGGTATCAAGAAGGCTTCCGGTGAGGCCGGCAGCGTCAATTATGAGCATGTTATATATGAGGGATACGGCCCGGGCGGAACAGCTATAATAGTTGAGGCTCTGACGGATAATAAGAACAGGGCCGCAGCCAATGTGAGAAACGCTTTCACCAAAGGCGGCGGCAGCATTGGTACACAGGGCTGCGTGTCCTATATGTTCGATACCAAAGGCCAGATAATAATCGATAAGGAAGAGTGCGAGCTTGATGCAGATACGCTGATGGAAAAAGCACTCGATGCAGGAGCAGAGGATTTTAACGAAGAAGATGACAGCTTTGAGATCCTTACCGATCCCGCAGGCTTTGATGAGGTATTCAAGGCTTTTACCGAGGCAGGGATACCAATGGCAAGTGCAGAAGTAACCAGGCTTCCGCAGAATTATGTGGAACTGACCGATGAAGAAGCAGTTAAAAACCTGACCAGGATACTCGATCTTTTGGATGAAGAGGACGACGTTCAGAATGTCTACACAAACTGGGATGAAGGCTAAATTAGCCATAGTAGTACCGTGTTATAACGAACAGGAAGTGTTCCCGATCTGCAGGAGCACTCTTTGTGATGTGATAAAGGATCTGGCCGGCAAGGGGAAGATATCCGAAGACAGTTTCGTACTCTTTGTAAATGACGGAAGCACGGATTCCACGAGGGAGCTTATGAACGAAGCGGCCCAAAGCAGCAATAACGTATGGGCTATCTCACTCACCAAAAACTGCGGCCACCAGTCGGCGCTTCTTGCAGGCCTGATGGAAGCCAGAAAATATGCAGATGTTACTGTTTCGATAGATGCGGATCTTCAGGATGACGTGAAGGTCATAGAAGAGATGCTGGATCGCTTTGCCGAAGGCTGTGATATCGTATACGGTGTCAGGAGCGGACGTAAGACCGACAGCTTTATGAAAAGGAGTACGGCCCAGCTGTATTACAGACTGCTGGAAAAGCTCGGGGTAAAGTCCGTATACAATCATGCGGATTTCAGACTGATGTCAAGAAGGGCACTGGACGAACTGGCCAGATATAAGGAAAGCAACCTCTACCTCCGCGGACTCATACCGCAGCTTGGCTTTAAGACTGCGTCAGTATATTATGAGCGTAAGGAGAGGATGGCAGGAGAATCAAAGTATCCTTTTTCAAAGATGCTTAATCTTGCCATCAACGGTATCACTTCTTTTTCCACAAGGCCGATAAAGATGGTCATGCATTTAGGCTTCTTTGTAATGCTCGTATGCTTTGCGGCAGCCATATATGCTTTTGTTTCTTATTTCAACAACGATGTGGAAAGAGGGTGGACTTCGGTGATCTTATCGATCTGGTTTCTCGGAGGAGTTCAGCTGATATCCTTTGGAATAGTAGGTGAATATATAGGCAGGATCTATACTGAAGTAAAGGGCAGGCCCCTGTACTGCATAGAGGAATTCATATCTCACGGAGAGGAGAACAGAGATGTTCGGGAAAAAGAATAAACCTACCATAGACCTTTCGGAAGATAAGGAAAGACAGGCTCTGGAGCTTGCAGCACTGGAGGCTTCTCTTGATTTTTTAAAAAGACCGGCCAAACCTGCGGAAAGCGAAGAGGGATCCGAAGGGGATGCAAAAGAGATAACAGCGGCGGACCGGGCTAGAGCGCAGAAATTCGGCAGACGGATGGATTACAAGACCGCCGTGGTAAAACGCGGCGAAAACAGCGAAGCTGCGGACAGTGATGCCGGGGAAGTCAGGAAGGATGATGAGAATACTGTAAAAGCCGCAGAAGAAACGCAGGAAAAAGAAGAAAAGCCTGCTGAGGAAGCTGCCGCAGCGGAAGAAGTGACAGGGGAAGCCACAAAGGAAGATACAGCTGCAAAGGAAGAGGCAGCGAAGGCAGAAGAGCCCGATGCCGGAATAAAGCCGGCGGAAGCTGACGAAGCAGCGCAAGAAGATAAAAAAGAAGAAGCAAAGGCCGATGAGGCAGCAAATGAAGAGGAGATAAAGCCTTCGGCCGACAGATCCGGCGGGATAGTGATAGCCGAGGCTCCTGTTCCCGATACGGGAAAAGAAGATGAAGCAGCAGCAGTACAGCTTATAGATAATCCTCTTCCCACGCCTAAGAAACATGTGCCCAGGGAAATGGATTTTGATATAGAACCCGATGCAGACCATATGCACTTTGATGTGGTCGATATGAAGGGTAAAGATTTTTTTGATATCAACTGATCATAGTGTCAGTGATCATGAGGTAAGGGATTGGCATCAGGCAGTACCGGAAACAGAAAAAGAAAGAGTACACAGACTACGCGGAGGAAGACCTCTTCCGGAAGAACTTCCGCAACAAAAAGGAGTACCGCACGCAGATCGAATGCACCGGATCAGGCCTTTATGGCGGAAATACTGTATCTGGCGCTATTTTGTGTTGTCCTTATAATTTATTTATGTGTCACGGGACTTATCGGAGGTGCTTTCGGACCGGGGGTTAAGAGCTTCTTTGTAGGCATACTGGGACTTATGGCGTATGTTCTTCCACCTGCTGTAATGATTTATATGATATTCTATATCCTCAGTAAAAAAGGACCGGGGAGGCTAAAGATAATCTCCGCGGTTTTTATTGTGCTGCTCATCGGCATGCTAATGGCTTTTTTTGCAGGAACGGATTTTGAATTTCTTGTTTCCGAAAAAGGCGGTCGTGTTAAGGCTTTATATGAAATGCAGAGCGGAGGCGGAGCATTTTTCGGGCTGCCGGCTCTGTTTTTTTACAGTCTGTTCGGTAAGGCGGGATCATACCTGATACTTTTTCTGCTGCTGCTTATTTCCGTGCTGCTTTTTATGGGCAGGAGCTTTCTGGACGCATTCTCCGAACTGTTGAGAAACATGGGTAACGGTATAGCCGAAGGCTATCATGAGGTCAGAAACAGCGCGGATGAGTTTAAGAACAGGATGGAGAGCGATGACGGTTTTTATGACGAAGAGGATGAACCCGAGAGCATAGAGGAGTTTGACAGGCAGAGGGAGAAGGCGAGAAACCGGAAGTTTTCAAGGGAAATGTACGGCGCCCAGGATGAAAAGAGACGTCGCAGGGAAGAAAAAGAAATGCGCAGAAGAGAGGAGCTTGAGAGAAAAGACGATGAGCGCATTTTAAGCACCTCCGGTAATAAGAGGAAGAACATCAAGATGTCTTCGGATGACGACGGCAGAGGAAGCCTTGATGATATTCACGAGATCACGCTTCTTTCTGATACGCAGAAGCTTTTGTTCCAGCAGGAAGCACATATACAGGATGAAATGATAGAACTGACCGGGGATATGAGCGGAGCAGGTGAACTGCTTCCGCCGCTTTCTTCCGTATCCGATAGCTACGCTGAAGAAAGTGTAAACGAAGAATATGAAGATGATCATGAGGAACTGCCCCCGGAGGTGGTTTATGTGGATGAGCCGGCTGTGAAAGCCGTGGAGGCCGCAGAGAAAACTGAGGATAAGCCTGCAGATGAAGCTGCCGGGCAGATCACGCCACTGGATACGCAGGCAGCTATCAAAGCGGATGATAATGTAATACTAAAGAATATGCCTACTCCCGTGACCGAGAGAAGTCATAAATCCGAGGCGGCGGAGAATAACGCTCCGACTCCCAAAAAGAAGAGCGGAAAGTATATTCCGCCTTCACTTGATCTGCTGGAAAAGAATGAAAAAAGATCCGGCGGAGACAGTGACAGACAGCTGCAGGAAACTGCCGCCCTGCTGCAGCAGACGCTTGCCAGCTTCGGAATTACGGTTGAGGTTAAGGAGATAAGCCAGGGACCTTCCGTTACACGTTTTGAACTGCAAATGCCGGGCGGAGTGAAGGTCCAGAAGATAGTCAATCTCGCAGATGATATCAAGCTGAATCTTGCGGCACAGGATATACGTATAGAAGCTCCCATACCCGGGAAATCAATGGTAGGTGTGGAGATACCGAATAAAGAGAGACAGACGGTAAAGATACGCGATCTCATAGATTCAAGGGAATTTAAGCGGGCTGAATCCAAGCTGTCATATGTTGTCGGTAAGGATATAAGCGGGCAGATAATAATATCCGATATCGCCAAGATGCCGCATATGCTCATCGCAGGTTCCACGGGTTCCGGAAAGAGTGTATTTACCAACTCGATAATAATGAGCATACTGTACAAAGCCAATCCCGACGAAGTAAAGCTGATGCTCATAGACCCGAAGATAGTTGAATTCTCCGTATACAACGGGATACCGCATCTGCTGCTCCCGGTTGTTACCGATCCCAGACAGGCAAGTGCGGCGCTGGCCTGGGCTGTTGCGGAGATGACCAGAAGATATAAACTCTTTGCCGATGCCAATGTAAGAGCCATAACTGCGTACAATGAGCTGGCTGAGGTGGGAGAGGGTGAAAAGCTGCCGCAGATAGTGATAGTGGTAGACGAGCTTGCTGACCTTATGATGGTTGCTTCGAAGGAAGTGGAAGAATCCATCTGCCGTCTGGCCCAGCTTGCCAGAGCTGCGGGCATACATCTGATCGTTGCTACCCAGCGTCCGAGCGTTGATGTCATAACCGGACTTATCAAAGCCAATATGCCCAGCCGTGTCGGCTTGAAGGTTGCCAGCGGTATAGACAGCCGTACGATACTGGATATGGTCGGAGCGGAAAGACTGCTCGGAAACGGTGATATGCTCTTTTATCCGCAGGGGATACCCAAACCGCTGAGAGTGCAGGGAGCTTTCGTAAAAGATACGGAAGTACAGAGAGTCGTGGAAGCCCTGAAAGCACAGAGCGGTGAGGATGTTTATGATAAAGAGATAGTTGAAAGGATCACGAACATGTCTTCGCCGGGCAAGGCGGATGAAGCTGATGCCGATACAGCCGGAGGCAGTGATCATGATGCATATTATGCAGATGCCTGCAGATTTGTCGCCGAAAAAGAAAAAGCGTCCACCAGCATGATACAGCGCGTATTCAAGGTGGGCTTCAACAGGGCAGCAAGAATGCTGGATAAGATGGAACAGGATGGCATAGTGGGACCGGAAGACGGTACCAAACCCAGAAAGATACTGATGACCAGAGAAGAGATAGAGAATTATATCTCAGGTTTAGGTTAAGGAGGAAGCTATGAAAAGTGATATAGAAATAGCACAGGAAGCCAGAATGCTTCCCATCACGGAGGTTGCCGCAGCTGCGGGTATACCGGAAGATGCGCTTGAACTGTACGGAAAGTATAAGGCCAAGCTCTCTCCAGAGTATCTTGAGAGTCTTAAGAGCAATAAGCCCGGAAAGCTGATACTTGTGACGGCTATCAATCCTACTCCTGCAGGGGAAGGAAAGACCACGATAAGCGTGGGGCTGAGTCAGGCATTTGCAAAGCGCGGAAAGAAGGCGGTTCTTGCACTTCGTGAACCCTCACTTGGGCCGTGTTTTGGTGTGAAGGGCGGTGCTGCCGGCGGCGGATATGCCCAGGTGGTTCCCATGGAAGAGATAAACCTGCATTTTACAGGTGATTTCCATGCCATTACTTCCGCAAACAATCTGCTGGCTGCCATGATCGATAATCATATCCAGCAGGGGAACGAACTGAGGATAGATCTTAGGCGCATACTCTGGAAACGCTGTGTGGATATGAACGACAGGGTACTCCGTAACATAGTTGTTGGTATGGGCAGCAAGAATGACGGCTTTGTCAGGGAGGATCATTTCCAGATAACCGTTGCGAGCGAGATAATGGCAATACTCTGTCTTTCAACGGATCTAGCGGATCTGAAAAAGAGACTTTCGGAGATAATAGTTGCATATGATCTGGACGGAAAGGCAGTAAGAGCCGGAGAGCTGGGTGCTGTTGGGGCTATGACGGCTCTGCTTAAGGATGCCATGAGACCCAATCTGGTACAGACCCTTGAACATACGCCGGTTCTCATCCACGGCGGGCCTTTTGCGAACATAGCACACGGCTGCAACAGTATCATCGCAACACAGGCTGCCAGACATATGGCTGACTACTGTGTGACAGAGGCAGGTTTCGGTGCGGATCTCGGTGCCGAGAAATTCCTGGACATCAAGTGCAGAAAAGCCGGGTTTAATCCGGATGCGGTCGTTATAGTCGCGACTATAAGGGCACTGAAGTATAACGGAGGAGTACCGAAGAACGAACTCGCACAGGAGAATGTGGCAGCACTTGAAGCAGGAAGTGCCAATCTGAAAAAACATATAGAGAATATGCGGTCCTACGGCCTGCCCGTGGTTGTTACGATAAACCGTTTTGCCAATGATACGGAAGCGGAGATAAAGAAGCTCGGCAGTATCTGTGAGAGCTGCGGTGTTTCCTTTACCGTATCGGAAGTGTTTACCAAAGGCGGCGAAGGTGCCGTAGAACTTGTTGATGAGCTTGTGAAGCTTACGGAAAATGCTCCCGATTTCAGACCGCTGTATCCCGATGATCTGTCTCTTAAGGAGAAGATAGAGACTGTGGCTGAAAAAATATACGGAGCGGAAGGCGTGGACTATTCAAAAGAGGCGCTTACAGAGCTGGAGCGGCTTGAAAAGGAGGGCTTCGGTTCACTTCCCGTATGTATGGCAAAGACACAGTATTCGCTTTCCGATGACCCGAAAAAACTCGGAAGGCCTGAGAACTTCCGTATTACGATACGTGAAGTATATATTTCGGCAGGAGCCGGATTTGTGGTTGCGATCAGCGGAAGCATTATGACTATGCCCGGACTGCCCGCTCGCCCTGCGGCACTTTCCATAGATGTAGATGACAAAGGAAATATTACAGGACTGTTCTGAATAAAGGATCGCTGGTCTGAATATAAGGAGGATAAAGAAATGGCAACACTGATAGACGGAAAAAAGATATCACAGGAGATAAAGGATGAACTGAAGGAAAAAGTGACTGCGCTGGGTGCAGCGGGACGTGAAGTATGTCTGGCTGTGATCCTGGTCGGTGAAGATCCTGCTTCGAAGGTGTATGTAGGCAACAAGAAAAAAGCCTGCGAATATATAGGTATCCGTTCGGAGTCCTACGAGCTTCCTGAAAGCACTACTGAGGACGAACTGCTTAAACTGATAGAGAGGCTGAATGCGGATGATAAAGTAAACGGCATATTGGTACAGCTGCCGCTGCCGGCTCATATCGATGAAAAGAGCGTGATCAGAAGTATATCACCGCTTAAGGATGTTGACGGTTTCCATCCCGAGAATGTCGGAAAACTTCTGATAGGTGAAAAGGGTTATGTTTCGTGTACACCGGCCGGAGTTATAGAACTGCTGAAAAGAACGGGTGTAAGTATCGAAGGAAAAGAATGCGTAGTGATAGGTCGCAGCAATATAGTCGGGAAACCCATGGGCGTGCTGCTGCTAAGAGAGAACGGAACTGTAACGATATGTCATTCCAGAACGCAGAACCTGAAGGAAGTATGTAAGCGTGCGGATATACTGGTAGCTGCTGTAGGAAAGCCGAAAATGATAAACCGTGAATACATCAAAGAAGGTGCCGTAGTGATCGATGTCGGCATACACCGCATGGAGAACGGCAAGCTTTGCGGCGATGTTGACTTTGCGGATGTGGAGGATATGGTGAGTGCGATCACACCCGTACCCGGAGGCGTAGGCCCCATGACGATAGCCATGCTCATGAAAAACTGCGTTGAGTCGGTTGAGGGATAAGCATGATATGCCAGAACTGCGGCAATGAGATAGCGGAAGGCAAGCTGATCTGCGAGAAATGCGGCGCGGATGTTCAGCTTATTCCTTCTTTTGAGCCGGAGATAGAGCAGGAGATAAGAGCTGCTCTGGCCAATCCTGATGTTGAAGAGAGGGATGAAGCCTATTATGATGAAGACGGCACATATGAGGAGTATTCGGAATATGAAGGAGAGTATCCGGAATATGAAGGTGAATATCCGGAGTATGAAGGTGAGTATCCTGAAGATGATGAATATGCCGGGGATTATGACGAGCAGGAGTTTGATGAGGAATATGACGGTGAACTGCTCGATGAACTCGATGATTTCGAAGATGATGAAGGTGATGTCTTAAGACACATCGCACTTGCTGTCAGACAGAGCCGTTTCAAACCCATATATTTTGCGCTTTTGGCTGTACTGATAATCGCGGTGATACTCTCGGTGATCTATATCACCAGGCTTGTCATCCATGATAATTCGGCTGAGTATCAGGCGCGTATGGGAATGGAAGCATATGATACCGGCAACTATGAAGCTGCGATAATCTATATGGACAGGGCGCATACCCTGGATTCAAGCAATGCCGACATCACATATAAACTGGCGGAGTGTTATCTTGCGGCGGGAGAGGACGAGAATGCTCTGGGAATGCTCTGGGAACTCGGTACCACGCAGGCCTACCAGCTGATCCTCGGTTATTATATAAAGAACGGTGATTTTGATCAGGCCAAGCTGATACTTGAAAACTGTGAGGATGAAAACATAAAGATACAGTATCAGTCCTATATGGCCAATCCGCCTGCCTTCAGCGAACCCGAAGGCAGCTATACGGAAAAAGTGACACTGAAGATATCATCCAATACAAACGGTACCATCTATTACACTATGGACGGTACCGAACCGAACAGATTCAGCAATGTATATACGACTCCGCTTTCGCTCGAACGCGGCGTTTACGAGATAAGAGCGGTTTTTGTAAACGAGTACGGAATGACTTCCGATGAAGTATACGGCAAGTATACCATCAATCTGAACGTACCTGATATGCCTTATGTTATGCCGGCGGGCGGCATGTTTTTGAAACCCGAACTGATAAACGTAAAGGTGCCCGAAGGCTGCACGGTTTATTACACGACGGACGGCAGCGATCCCGATGCCTCGTCGCAGGAGTATACCGGTCCCATCCCCATGCTGCTCGGACATAATGATATGATATTTGTTGCCATCAGTGAAGACGGTGTAGAGGGACCTACCGCCGAGAGGGATTACAATCTGAATATTGCAAGCCTCGTGGATCTCAACAGTATACCTCTGCTAATGGCGCAGTATAATATCACGACAGGCAAGACGATAGATCCGCAGGGACATGACAGCAAGAACAATACCCAGCGCTATACTTACAGCATAAATTCGGCCATAGCACTCGGAGACGGCATCTACTTTATAGTGACCGAAAATATCGTTGATAAAGAAGATGTTTCGATGAAGACAGGTTCTTATTACCTGGTGGATGTCTATACTTCGGCCATCTTCAAGGCCGAGGTTGACGAAGACAACCAGTCACTGTCGCTGGGAAGCATGTTGCCGCCCGAAAGCTACATGACACCGATGGAAATAATGCCATGATAAAAACGGATATAATCTGCGTCGGAAAGATAAAAGAAAGATATCTTGAAGATGCCATAGCGGAATACTCCAAAAGACTGGGCAGCTATGTGAATCTGGAGATCATCGAAGTAAAGGACGAAAAGACTCCGGATAATGCTACGGATAAAGAAATAAAAAAGATCCTTGAGACAGAAGGCGGAAGGATAAGAAAATACATAGATGATAAGGCTCACGTATTTGCAATGGCGATAGAAGGCAGACAGCTGACCTCCGAAGCTTTTGCAAAACATCTGGATGAACTGACGATGAGTGCTTCGAGACTGCAGTTTATCATAGGCGGTTCTCTGGGGATAGATGAAAGCATAAAAAAGAATGCGGATGAACTGCTCAGCTTTTCAAAGATGACCTTTCCGCATCAGCTTATGAGAGTGATATTGCTGGAACAGATATACAGAGCGCATAAGATAATAAAGTCAGAACCTTATCATAAATAGCGAAGCCCCTTGGGATAAAGGTTTTTAAGCCTGTCGCGGTCTGTGCGGCCGCCGCCGAGGACAAAGCCTTTGTATATGACCGGAAGAAATACCTTGGACGGAATGGAGCCCGTATCCAAAGCACCCAGGTTCAGTTCCATGCCTTTTAAGTAGGAGAGAGCCATATCCGGGCGGTCGGAGATATCCAGACGGTATTTAAACAGTCCGGGAGCTGCCTTAAACAGCTGATGATGCGGGATAAGCCTCTTGTTTTTGGCAGTGGTGTCAAAGGCAAGGATACCGGGCATTGTAAAACCTGAAAGAGAAAAGTGAGGAACACCGCGGGGAAAATAATGTATGAGCCCTTTTGCATCCGTTGACAGATATTTGGGATCAAGCGTAAGACTTTCCTCAAGTTCAGACAACTCTTTCGGAAGCTTTGAATTCAAAGCTTTAGGTGAGGGAATATCGGAAGAGGTCAGCTCTCCCTCCTTACGCAGATAGGAAACAAACTGGCCCTCACCGGAAAAAAGATGAGGATAAAAAGTATAACAGCCCGCTGCACTCTGAATACCGGATCCGGAGACAGCTTCCGGCGCACATTCAGGCTTCATCGGATGTGCAGAGAGCAGGTAGGAAAAATTATCTTCATTCTCGGCACGTTCATAGGTACAGGTGCTGTAGATAAGAAGTCCGCCGGGTTTTAAGCATTCGACTGCACGGTCGAGAATGTCACGCTGACGTGACGCACATAAACTTACATTGTCGGAACTCCATTCGTTGATGCTCTCGGGATATTTACGAAACATCCCTTCACCGGAACAGGGGGCATCGCAGAGTACGACATCGAAATACGAAGGGAAGCGAAGAGCCATTTCTTCGGGGGACAGGCAGCTGACGAGCACATTGGGATAGCCCATGCGCTCCATATTCTGTATGAGTATGCGGTTCCTGGACATGACTGGTTCATTGGCTATCAGCAGGCCGCCGGGACCCGTTAGCTTCATCGCAAGCTGTGAGGATTTACCTCCCGGTGCGGCACAGAGGTCAAGAACCTTTTCATTGCCGGATAAGCTTATGCATCCGACAGGAATGGCAGCTGAGGGATCCTGGGAATATATGGCTCCGGCATGATGCAGGATAGAACGGCCTATATGGTCCGAAGCAGTGACAAAGCAGGCACCGGCACTTTTATGCGGTACAGCCAAAAGCTCTTCCTCGGAGGCTATGAGAGCAGCGCATTTATCGGCAGGAACGTAAAAAGTATTAAAATGAAAGCCCTTTACGGGAGCTTCATCAAAGCTTTTCTCAAAGGCGGTATATCCGGCACCGAGACGTTCCTTCATATTCTGTATAAATTGTCCGGGTAATGCAGTCATGTGAGAGATTATATCAAATAAGGAGGCATCAGACAATGGGATTTCGTATGTATGACCTGATCGAGAAGAAACGTGACGGCGGAGTGCTCACCGGTCCCGAGATAAAATGGATGACAGAAGAGTATACGGCAGGACGTATACCCGATTATCAGATGTCTGCCATGACCATGGCGATATTCTTCAGAGGCCTCAATAAAGAGGAAACCCTCAATCTGACGATGGCGATGACCACGAGCGGAGATACCGTTGACCTTAGCGGTATAGACGGGATAAAGGTGGACAAGCATTCAACGGGCGGAGTCGGTGATAAGACCAGTATCGCCCTTGCACCGCTGGTTGCTTCCGTAGGTGTAAAGGTTGCTAAGATGAGCGGCAGAGGCCTGGGACATACGGGCGGTACCATTGATAAGCTCGAAAGCTTTCCGGGGTTTAATACCTCGATCAGCATGGACGCCTTTTTAAAACAGGTAAACGACATAGGCATAGCTATAATGGGGCAGACCAAAGATCTGGTCCCTGCCGATAAAAAGCTTTATGCACTCCGTGATGTTACGGCTACTGTAGACCAGCTCTCACTAATCGCTTCTTCGATCATGAGCAAGAAGCTGGCAAGCGGTGCCGATGCCATTGTGCTGGATGTGAAATGCGGCAGCGGAGCGTTCATGAAGGACTTTGCGTCAGCCAAAGCGTTGGCTTTGGAAATGACAGAACTGGGCAGGGGTGCCGGAAGAAAGGTCACCGCATTCATAAGCGATATGGACGAGCCTCTGGGACTTGCAGTAGGCAATGCACTGGAGGTTAAGGAAGCGATAGATACACTGAGGGGAAAGGGACCGGAGGATTTTTCGGAGCTTGTCATGCAGCTTGCATCAGCCATGGTCTGTTTTGCAGGAAAAGCCGGCAGCGAGGAAGAAGCACGGGAGCTGCTTGATCGATCGATAAAGGAAGGCAGAGCGATAGATAAGCTTAAGGAGTTTGTTAAGGCACAGGGCGGTGATGAAAGAGCCGTCGATGATATGTCTCTTTTGCCTGCGGCAAAATACGAATGTGAAGTAGAAGCTGATACGGACGGTTTTGTGAGCGGCATAGAATGTGCGGAAGTCGGAAATGCATCACTGCTTCTGGGAGGCGGCAGGCTGACCAAGGAAGATGAGATCGACCTCTCTACGGGAATAATCATGAAAAAGAAGAAAGGCATGAGCGTGAAAGCGGGAGAGACGCTGGCCGTGATGTATTATAACAGTGAAGAGAAGATGGAAGCTGCAAAAGCGAGGCTTAAGGCAGCATTCAAGATAAGCGGCAGCAAGCCCGAAAAAAACGATATCATTTTGGGAAGGATCTGAACGGATGGCAAATGAGGAAACAGTGAAGATCAGCATGGAGCTGGATACCGATGCAGAGAGATTTCTGTTCGGTGCAAATGACAAATATCTGGACAGGCTGGAAAAGGAACTTGAGATAGAGATAAGCGACCGTGACGGCCTGCTGTGGCTGTCAGGCAGCAAACGCAATGTGGAAAGGGCAAAGAGACTGATACGTGATCTTATAGAAGTATCGAAGAATGACAGCGTACTTGAGGAACAGAAACTGAGTTACGGACTGGATCTGGCCAAGAATGACAGGCAGGATGTGCTGCTGGATCTGGACAGGCAGACCATATGCCGTACCATAAACGGCAAAAGTGTACGACCCAAGACCGAAGGACAGAAAAAATATACCGATGCCATAAGGGACAATATGATAGTCTTCGGCAGCGGGCCGGCAGGAACCGGAAAAACATATCTGGCCATGGCTATGGCTATCACGGCGTTCCGTATGGAGGAAGTGAACCGTATAATACTGACGAGGCCGGCGATCGAAGCAGGAGAAAAGCTGGGCTTTCTTCCGGGAGATCTGCAGAGCAAGGTGGATCCTTATCTCAGACCGCTCTACGATGCACTTTATCAGATAATGGGAGCGGAAGCCTTTCAGAAAAACATGGAAAAGGGCCTGATAGAAGTTGCGCCGCTGGCATACATGAGAGGAAGGACTCTGGATAATTCCTTTATCATTCTTGATGAGGCCCAGAATACGACACCTGCGCAGATGAAGATGTTTCTGACAAGGATAGGTTTCGGATCCAAAGCAGTGATAACGGGAGACCTGAGTCAGAAAGATCTGGGAGCAGGCGTAAAGAGCGGGCTTGACGAGGCACTCAGGGTACTTAAGGGAGTAGAAGGGATAGCATTCTGTACTCTCGATTCAAGAGATGTAGTAAGACATCCGCTGGTCATGAAGATCGTGCAGGCGTATGAAAAGTATGAAAAGAAGAATAACAACAGACATCCTTAAAAGACGGGGGAAAGCTGTATGGTTTTGTATGCCGAATGTGAAGATGATTTTTTGGAAGATTATGCCGGTATAGCGGAAAAAGTCATAGAAAAAGCCGTGGAGATGCACGGAGGGCTTTCCGCTTACAGCGTTTCGCTTTATATAGTCGATGATGAAACGATAAGAGAAACTAACAGGGATACAAGAGCTATGGACAGGGTGACCGACGTGCTCTCTTTTCCGAATCTGGACCTGCATGAAGGGGATCTGACGGTGATAGCGGATATGGACCTTGCGGATATATGCGATCCGGAAACAGGGGACATATCCCTGGGAGAGATCATGATCTGCAAAAGCAGGGTATATGAGCAGGCAGAAGAATACGGGCACAGCCCTCTTCGTGAATATGCTTTTCTGGTGACGCATTCCATACTTCATCTTCTGGGATATGACCATATGGAAGATGATGAGAGAGCACGCATGGAAGATAAACAGAGAGAGATACTTAATGAACTCGGTATCACAAGGGAGAACCGGAAGTGAGAAGAAAAAGAAAGAAAAAACAGATAAACATCATAAATCTTGAAGATGAAGTGATAAGACTCATCAATATCGTTACTGTATTGTGTCTGGTACTTACGGGAACCGTAATAGTCAGAAAATGCGGGCTCGAGGGAAGCACCTTCTTTTTCGGGGCCATGACCGTATATTTACTTCTTCTGCTGATATATCCCATACCTTTATCGGAATCACTTTATGAAGCGGTACGCCGGCGCAAGGAAACGGAAAATTACAGAAATTCAAAGAGGATCTTTAATTTCGGTGTGGTCAGTACGGTGGCCTACTTGATACTGGCTGTGCTGCTCATATTTATACTCGGACGGTTTATCTGCGAATATATGCTTGCCGGAAAGAGCAATATGCTCGCGCTGGCTTTACTTACGGGAAGCCTGATCTTTGATTCCCTTATACTGCTTATCACTGATTATGATGCTTCCATGAAGGATATGACCCACAGATCGATAATACTTTTTGCGAGGAGTATTTCCTCGCTTGTTACTGTCCTGATCTTTTCAAGATATTTCAATGAGAGGGGGAAAAACGTATCCAGGTTTCTCGGTAACGAGACACCCGGACAGGCATATCTGGCTTCGGGAGCGGCTATGGGTATGCTGATATCCGCGGCTATGGCCTTTGTTATATGTTTTGTACTTTATCTTGCGGTAAGGGAAAGCTTTGAAAGGATGATAAATTCAGACAGAAGCAGCCGTATAGAAGACGGTTACATGCTGCTTAAAAGCGTGTGGCCATTCTCTCTGGCCCTGCTTTCGTTTTTCCTGTTTGACCTGCTTTTATGGCCGGTATATAAGGGGGCTCTTGTCAAGAGCGGACAGGATATGCTCTTTGCATACCATATGGGGATATATAACGGTATCGTGCTGCTTGGCATGCTTTTCCCGGCAGCGCTGGTGTTCATATTCCTGCAGCCGAGGATGGACGAGCTGAAGAAGGCCCTGAAGGGTGAGTATATCAACGAAGTCAACAGCGAATGCCGGATGCTGACAAAGACTGCCATGCTCATAGCTTTTGCTTTTTCGGGAGTTTTCTTTGCGCTTGCGCCGGTGATATGCACGGGAGTTTTTAACTGCGATTCCGTTCTTGCAAAGAAAGGTCTGGAGTTTGGGATGATCATACTACCGTTCATGATATATGCTCTTGTCAGCAGCATGTATCTGGTAATGATCAAAAGATATATGACACTCATCATGCATACGCTTATTTCGGCTGCCCCTTCACTTATACTTGCTTTTATACTGTGTTCATCCGGAAAGATCCTGCTTATGGGAATACTTACTTCGTTTCTGATATCCCAGCTTATGCTGGCATTGTTTAATCATATGCATCTGTATAAATACATGAAGTTCCGTTTTAACTTAAGGGATTATCTTGTTGTCCCGCTTGCGGCGGCCCTTATATCGATGGTGTTGTGTTTTATACTGAGGATCGTCTTTTCATTATTCCTGCCGCCGCTTATCTGTTTCCTGCTTGCGTCGGTGATCGGATTCTTTGTGTATTTCATACTGATCTGTCTGGGGGGCAGTGTGAACAAATACAGGCTGAAGGAGCTCACGGGCGGTAAGATACTGTACAGGATTGTCAAAAAACTGAGGATATTATGAAGAGTGACGTGCTGATCGCCGGAGGCGGGATGGGCGGCATCTGTGCCGCGATAATACTGTCGGGCGCAGGAAAAAAAGTTACGATACTGGAGAGACAGGAACGTATCGGAAGAAAGCTGATGCTTACGGGCAGCGGTAAATGCAATATTTCCAACGCCGATATGAGTGCCGCGCATTTTCTTTCGGATATGCCGGAAAAGACAGGAAAGCTGATAGACGCATTCGGAAAGGATAAGGCAGAGGAGTTTCTTGCAGAGCTGGGTATAAGGCTTTGTGAGAAGAACGGTTTTCTTTACCCCGTGACCAGGCAGGCTTCATCGGTAATGGATGCCCTGCGGTTTAAGCTTGAGGAAAACGGCGCAGATATAGTGACAGACGCCTTTATCAATAAACTTGAAAAAAAAGATAAACACTTTATCCTGCACTGTGAGGATGGCAGAAGCTTTACGGCGGATAAGTGCATACTCGCCTGCGGCGGGAGCGCCGGGATATATGATGAGGAAAACAGAAACGGATATGCGCTTGCAGCTGCTATCGGACACAGAGTATACAGACCGGCGCCGGCTCTTGTACAGCTTGTGTGTGAAGAGGAGCTTAAGGCAATAGCCGGGATCCGCTGTGACGTGGGGATAAGCCTGGTCGAGGCCGGCCGCACGCTTGCAAAGCAGAAGGGTGAACTGCAGATAAGCGCCGGGATGTTTTCCGGAATCCCCGTCTTTCAGCTGAGCCGTTATATAAAGAATTTTAAAAATACAGAACTTATCATAGATTTTCTGCCGTATATGACGGATGAAACCGAGATAAGAAAAAGATACCGCAATCTATGCAGCAGGGAGCTTGAGAAATTCTTTGCGGGAATACTTAATAAGAATCTTGCGATATTTTTGATAAAAAGGGAGGGGCTTAAGCCCTCATTAAAAACTTCGGAACTGGATGAAAATGAAGTTCTTGAGCTGATACGGGCCTTTAAAAATCAAAGTTTTAAACTTAAGAATACCAACGGTTTTAAGAACGCACAGGTTAGCAGCGGCGGCATACCGCTTTCGGAAGTGAGTGACCGTCTGGAGAGCAGGATCATCCCCGGTCTGTATATCATAGGGGAAATGCTGAATGTATGCGGAGAGTGCGGCGGATATAACCTGCATTTTGCCATGGCTTCAGCCCATGCAGCAGCGGAGGGGTTATTATGTACAGAATAGATTCCATAAAAATGAAACCTCCCGTTAACGATGAGCGGACCGAGCTGGCAGTCATGGTCGCAAAACTCACCGGTCTGGGACCTGCTGACATCAACAACCTGACCATACTCAGAAGGTCGGTTGACGCCAGAAGAAAACCCGATGTGGTGCTGGTATATAATATAGCCTTCGACCTGACGAAGCCCGAACGTGGTGTAAAACTTCTGACCTCTTCAAGGCACGGTATCGAGGTGAAGATGTATAAACCCGAGGAGTACCAGTATCAGCGAAGGGTAGGAAGGCTTACTGCGGAAGAAATGCGCCCGGTGGTAGTCGGAGCCGGACCGGCAGGACTTTTCTGTGCGTATATGCTGGCTCTCGGCGGCCTGAAACCCATCATAATCGAGCGTGGAAAAAGCATAGAAAAGCGCAGCATGGATGTCAGAAAATTCTGGGAGAGCGGGAAGCTGGATACCGAATCAAACGTGCAGTTCGGTGAAGGCGGCGCCGGTACTTTTTCCGACGGAAAGCTTAATTCATCGGTTGCAGGAAAAAACATGTTTGCTAACGAGGTGCTTAAGACCTTTGCGCGTTTCGGAGCCGACAAATCGATACTCTACAGCAATAAACCGCATATAGGTACCGATGAGCTGAAAAGAGTGATAATGAACATGCACAAGGAGCTTGAGAATCTCGGCGCCGAATTTCACTTTGAATGTAAGCTGACACGTTGTATAATAAAGGACGGTGTCCTGAAAGGGATACGATATAAGAAGAACGGCGAGACGAGGGAGAGAAGCTGCAGATATCTGGCGCTCTGTATAGGGCACAGCGCAAGGGATACCTTTTATTCACTATCCATGGACGGCATGATCATGGAGCCAAAGCCGTTTGCTGTCGGGCTGCGTGTGCAGCATCCGCAGGAACTGATAAACAGGGACCAGTACGGAGCCGGATACGAGAAAAAGAAGCTTCCGGCAGCCGATTACAAGCTTACCTACAAAGCGGCATCGGGAAGAGGAGTTTATTCTTTCTGCATGTGCCCGGGCGGCTATATCGTAAATGCGTCAAGCGAAGAAGGACATCTGGCCGTTAACGGCATGAGCTATATGAAGAGGGATTCGGGCTGGGCCAATTCAGCCATAGTCGTGACGGTGGATAAGTCAGTTTACGGTGAAGGACTGTTCGGCGGAGTCAGTTTTCAGCGTGAACTTGAAATGAATGCCTATAATCTCGGGAAAGGCAGCATACCCATCGAGCGGGCTGCCGATTATTTCCGGGAAGCGGATGCGGATCATCTGGTAAAGAGCGAGTATACTCCGATGATCAAGGGAAAGTACTGCTATGCTCCGCTGCACGAACTGCTTCCGAGAGTTTTGTATAACGATATAAAAGAAGCATTTACCGATTTTGACAGGAAGCTTCCGGGCTTTGCAAATGACAATGCGCTGTTTGCGGGAGTGGAGAGCAGGACCTCATCTCCGATAAGGATAGTCAGGGGTGAGGGGCTGGAAAGCAATATAGAAGGCATATTCCCCTGCGGTGAAGGCGCGGGATATGCAGGCGGGATCACAAGCGCCGCAGCCGACGGAATGAAGGTTGCGGAGACGATGATAAAGAAATATTTTTAGATAACGGAGAAAAACAATGGATCATTTCAGGGAACTGATAAAGTCAAAAAAACGGGTGGTCGTCAAGATAGGTTCGTCGTCGCTCAGACACAGGGAAACCGGTGATTTTGATTATATAAAGATGGAGACACTGGTAAGGGAACTCTGCAATATAAGAAATCAGGGCAGGGATGTGATACTGGTATCATCGGGAGCCATAGCTGCAGGCAGAAAGACCGTAGGCCTCAAGGGAGAGGATCATACCGTAGCTGTAAAGCAGGCCTGCGCTGCGATAGGACAGGCCAGACTGATGATGGTGTATGAAAGACTGTTTTCCCAGTACGGACAGACGGCAGCACAGGTCCTTATGACAAAGAATACCATAGTGGCAGATCTGAACCGTTTTAATGCTCACAACACTTTCATGGAGCTTTTAAAACTGGGGACCATACCTATAGTTAACGAGAATGATACCATCTCAACCTATGAGATAGAGTTTGGTGATAATGATACTCTTTCGGCAATAGTTACGGCACTTACGGGAGCGGATCTTCTGATACTGCTTTCGGATATCGACGGACTGTATTCCGATGATCCGAGAAAGAATCCTAAAGCCGAATTTATGCCTGTTGTACCGGAACTCACTCCCGAGATCATGGCAATGGGCAAGGCTTCTACGGGTTCTGATGTGGGAACGGGCGGTATGGAATCCAAACTGCGCGCCGCTGAGATAGCCACAAAGTCAGGGGCTGATATGATCATAGCAAATGCAAAAGATGTCAGGATACTTCACAGGATCATGGACGGCAGGGATCTCGGTACCCTGTTTCTTGCAAACAGGGATGAGAATTTCTACCTCAAAGACTATGTGGAGGACTGAGATATGAACATGGAAGAGCGGATAGCCCGGATAAACGAGCTTTATCATAAGTCGCAGACTCCCGGCGGGCTGACTGCGGAAGAAAAGATGGAACAGCGTGTGCTCAGAAAAGAATATGTAGATGCTATAAGGAGCAATCTGCGTGCACAGCTTGACAATATAGACATACTTGAAAAAGACGGTACCATTACCAATCTTGGAGAGAGATTCGATAAGAAATGAACGAAGAGAAAAAGGCACTCCGGAAAGAAATACTGAAGCAGAGGGATGCGCTTGCATTAGAAGAGCGTGACAATGATTCCGCGGCTATACGTGACCTTATCTTTATGCATCCGGAAGTGCTTAAGGCTAAAAAAATCCTGCTCTTTGCCTCCTTCGGAAACGAGCCGGATACCGATATAATAGCGAAAAAAGCACTTGAGCTAGGTATGGAGATATATTATCCCCGTGTTGAAGGTGAGGAGATATGCTTTTACGGAGTGCAGGATACGTCCGAGCTGAAAGAAGGATATAAGGGCATCAGAGAGCCGGATGATTCAAAGCCATGGGACGGCAGTACCAAAGACAGCGTGGTGATAGTACCGGGAACAGCTTTTGATACCGGGGGACGGCGGATGGGCTATGGCGGCGGTTTTTATGACAGGTTTTTGCAGGCCAGACCGGGGCTGTACAGCATAGGTATATGCTTCGGCTTTCAGCTGCGTGAGCGTATTCCTGCAGAAGAACATGACCGGAGGGTAAATGAAATAATATACGGATACTGAAAACATGAGGCTTAAAGGAGCTGAACGGATAAGGGAGGAAGATGTATGGAACTTGAAACATTATGCAAAAATGCCAAGGCGGCAAAATATGAAATGAACAGGCTTGGCAGCGATAAGAAGAACGCTGCGCTTAAGAAAGCCGCCGCTTATATAAAAGAAGCTGCTCCTGAGATAATCGCAGCTAATAAGCTTGATCTGGAAAATGCGGATAAAAAAGGAATGAGCCCGGCACTGAAAGACAGGCTAAAGCTTGATGAGAAGCGAATAAACGGTATCTGCGAAGGACTTATACAGGTAGCGGAGCTTGATGATCCGGTCGGAGAAGTGCTTGATAGGTTTGAAAGACCTAACGGATTAAAGCTTGAGAAAGTACGGGTTCCCCTGGGTGTGGTCGGGATAATCTATGAATCCAGGCCCAATGTGACGGCTGATGCTTTCGCCCTTACTTTTAAGGCAGGGAACGTGGTGATCTTAAAAGGCGGCAGTGATGCGATCAATTCCAATATCGCCATAAGCAATACTTTAAGAAAAGCACTGGCTGACAGCGGCATATCTCCCGACGCAGTGTGTCTTATAGAGTCAACGGACAGGGAGACAACGAAAGCTTTCATGCAGATGAAGGACTATGTTGATGTGCTGATACCCAGAGGGTCTGCAGGCCTTATCAGATCGGTCGTGGAAAATTCAAGGATACCCGTGATCGAGACCGGGGCAGGCAACTGCCATATCTATATCGATGAGAGTGCGGATGCAGCAATGGCTACGGATATCATAATCAATGCAAAGACGCAGAGACTCGGAGTATGCAATACCTGTGAGTCACTCGTGGTACATGAAAAAGCACTTGAAAGTGTCATGAAAAAAGTGGCCGATGCTCTGAAAGAGAAAAATGTTGATATAAGGGCTGATGAACAGGCAAGACTGTCTCTTGACTGTAATGCGGCAACGGAGGAGGATTTTGCAAAAGAATACCTTGATCTGATCATCTCCGTAAAGACAGTAAAGAACATAGATGAAGCTATAGAGCATATCAACAGATATTCAACACATCACTCGGAGGCGATCATCACTGCAGATGAAGACGATGCCGAGAAGTTCCTTAAGGAAGTTGATTCGGCCTGTGTGTATGTAAATGCTTCAACGCGATTTACGGATGGCTTTGAATTCGGCTTCGGGGCAGAGATCGGTATCAGTACACAGATGCTGCACGCAAGGGGACCCATGGGTCTGAAGGAACTTACCTCTTATAAATACAGGATACGCGGAAACGGACAGGTGCGCGGCTGATGCATGCATTCAGAGATGTCGATTACGACAGATATACCATAACAAAGGAATACGATCCCGATGTGGAAACCGTAAGACAGCGTGACATGATCAGACGCGCGGCAGAGCTTGCAAAAGAAAGAGAGGACAGGCTCGGAAGAAGACTGAATGCCTGCGTGGTGACCTTCGGCTGTCAGATGAATGCAAGGGATTCCGAAAAGATAAACGGAGTGCTGACGGCGGCCGGTATAGAACTGACCGATGACGAGAACGCTGATATAGTGATCTACAATACCTGCACGGTAAGGGATAACGCTAATCAGCGTGTATATGGAAGGCTCGGTAATCTGGGTGTGATGAAGAAAAAACATCCGGATAAAATGATCGTACTCTGCGGCTGCATGGTACAGGAAGCCGCTGTGATAGAAAAGATAAGACAGACATATCCTTTTGTGGATATGATTTTCGGCACCCATAATATCTATAAGTTTCCGGAACTTCTTGTGCGTCTTCTTGAAGATGAGGGAATGATAATCGATGTCTGGAAAAAGACGGACAGCGTGGTGGAAGACCTTCCGGTTGTCCGGAAATATCCCTTTAAATCGGGCGTAAACATCATGTTCGGCTGCGACAATTTCTGTTCTTACTGTATAGTTCCGTATGTGCGCGGAAGAGAGAGGAGCAGGATGAGCGGTGAGATACTGGAGGAAGTAAGGAGGCTTGCGGATACCGGTGTCAGTGAAGTGATGCTTCTCGGTCAGAATGTCAATTCCTACGGCAGGGGACTGGAAGGAGAGATATCATTTCCGGGGCTTCTTAAGGAAGTTGAAAAAGTTGAAGGCATAAGACGCATACGTTTTATGACTTCTCATCCAAAGGATCTTTCGGACGAGCTGATAGAAGTGATGGCAGAAAGCAGAAAGATATGTTCGCATCTGCATCTGCCGGTACAGTCGGGATCAAGCAGGGTACTTGAGATGATGAACAGGAAATATACCCGCGAAAGCTATCTGGAACTTGTGTATAAACTGAGAAAGGCTATGCCTGACCTCTCGATCACAACTGATATAATAGTGGGCTTTCCGGGAGAAGAAGCTGCTGACGTGGACGAGACCGTAAGTCTCATACATGAAGCGGCTTATGATAATGCTTTTACTTTTATTTATTCTAAAAGAGCCGGGACTCCGGCGGCATATTACGAGAGCAGGATGAGTGCGGAGGAGATAAGTGAGGGCTTTAACAGGGTGCTTGCCGCAGTACAGAAGGAAGCAAGAAAAAATGTTTCCAGATTTTCGGGAAGGACTATGGAAGCGCTGGTGGAAGAAGTAAACGAAAAGGACAGCGGTTATGTGACCGGAAGACTTTCGGGAAACGTGCTGGTGCATTTTAAGGGAGATGCCTCGATGGTCGGTACTTATCAGAATATTAAGCTGACCGAGAATAAAGGCTTTTACTATATCGGGGAAAGAGTATGACCGCAATCGATGTTGAAAAACTGTCGCCAATGATGGCTAAATATCTGGAAACAAAAGAAGAATACAAGGATTGTATTCTCTTTTACCGCTTGGGAGATTTCTATGAGATGTTCTTTGAGGATGCCGAGACCGCATCCAGAGAACTGGAACTGACACTTACCGGAAAAAGCTGCGGACTGGATGAACGGGCCCCCATGTGCGGTGTGCCTTACCATGCCGTTGACCAGTATCTGAGCAGACTGGTTGCAAAGGGCTACAAGGTGGCGATCTGCGAACAGGTAGAAGACCCGAAGCTGGCAAAGGGCCTTGTAAAAAGGGAAGTGACCAGGATAGTGACTCCCGGAACGGATATAAGTGAACAGTCACTGGAAGAGGGAAAGAATCATTACATCATGTGCATCTTTGCGATGCAGAACGTATACGGCTATTCCTGCGCCGATGTTTCCACAGGAGAGTTTTTCCTCTCGGAGGTGAGCAGTACCGACAAACTTAAAGATGAGATATTAAAGCTTCAGCCCGGGGAGATCATTTGTAACGAGAATCTGGGGCTTATGTATCCCGGTATAAACGAGCTGAAAGCGCGTATGCAGATAGCGGTATATGAACTCGGCAGCTGGTATTTTGACAAAACCGAGTGCATAAAGACTCTGTGCGCGCACTTCAGGGTCTCATCCCTGACAGGGCTCGGACTTGATGATTTTGATCCCGGCATAGTAGCCTCGGGGGCTCTGATGCAGTATCTGAACGAGACCCAGATGATATCGCTATCACATATCACAAGGCTGACACCCAACAACGGCAGTGAGTATATGCTGCTTGACGGAGCCAGCAGGCGGAATCTGGAGCTTACGGAAACGATGCGTGAAAAGCAGAAGAGAGGGACACTCTTCTGGGTTTTGGATAAAACAAAGACGGCAATGGGAGCAAGGCTTCTCAGAAATGATATAGAACAGCCGCTTCTGAATGAGGCCAGGATAATCAAAAGGCTGGATGCGGTGGAAGAACTCTGCAAAAAGGGTGTCGACCGTGATGAGATAAGAGAGTATTTAAATGCGATCTATGATTTTGAGAGGATACTGGCAAAGGTAAGTTTTCATTCCATCAACCCAAGGGATATGATAGCGCTGCTGTCGTCACTGCGTATGCTTCCTCCGATAAAGATGATACTTTCGGGCATGCAGTCGGAAGGACTGAGAGAAATATATGAAGAAACAGATGAGCTTAAGGATATCGCGGAGCGTATAGAAAGAACGATAATAGATGAACCGCCGCTTACGATAAGAGAAGGCGGTATAATCAAAGACGGTTTTGATCCCGATATAGATACGCTGCGAAAAGCCAAGACAGAAGGTAAGGGCTGGCTGGCAGCACTTGAAAACGATGAAAGGGAAAGAACCGGGATAAAGAACCTGAAGGTAAAGTACAATAAGGTTTTCGGATATTATCTGGAGGTGACCAATTCCTATAAGGACCTGGTTCCTGACGATTATCAGAGAAAGCAGACGCTGACAGGCGCGGAGAGATTCATAACTCCCAGGCTTAAAGAGCTTGAAGACATGATACTGAATGCGGAGGACAAGCTCGCAACTCTTGAATATGATGCCTTCTGTGAACTGCGGGATCTGATCGAGGAAAATCTATCACGTATACAGCGCTCAGCCAGGGCAATGGCGAGACTGGATGTGACCGCTTCGCTTTCACTTGTCGCGGAACAGAACAATTACGTAAGACCGAAGATAAACCGGCAGGGTATAATCGATATCAAAGGCGGCCGGCATCCGGTGGTGGAGCGCATGATACAGGGAGATATGTTCGTGGATAACGATACATATCTTGATAATAAAAAGAAATGCATAAGTGTGATCACCGGCCCCAATATGGCAGGAAAATCAACATATATGAGACAGGTTGCCCTGATAAGTCTGATGTTCCAGACAGGCAGCTTTGTGCCGGCCAGAGAAGCTTCTCTGTGCATAGTGGACCGGATATTTACGCGAGTCGGGGCCTCGGATGATCTGGCAAGCGGCCAGTCGACTTTTATGATAGAGATGAATGAGGTGGCCAACATACTGCGTAATGCAACGCAGAAGTCACTGATCATACTGGATGAGATAGGGCGCGGCACCTCTACATTTGACGGCCTGTCAATTGCCTGGGCCGTGATAGAACATATCAGCAACAAAAAGATACTTGGCGCCAAAACCCTGTTCGCCACACATTACCACGAACTGACCGAGCTGGAAGGCAAGATGGATAATGTGAACAATTACTGCATAGCGGTCAAGGAAAAGGGTGATGATATAGTATTCCTCAGAAAGATAGTTCCCGGCGGTGCGGATAAAAGCTACGGCATACAGGTCGCAAGACTGGCCGGTGTTCCCAGGGAGGTTACGGACAGGGCCGCCCAGATAGTGGTACAGCTTCTGGATAATGACATAACAGAAAAGATACAGCAGATAGAGATAGCCGGTGAGCGGAAAAAGGAGGCTTCCGTATACGATGATGTCGAACTGGGGCAGATGTCTTTCATGGAAACATCTTCGGATGAAGATATACTCAAGGAGATATCGGAGATGGATATCACCACACTGACCCCGCTGGATGCATTAAATGAACTCTATCATCTGCAGAGCAGGATAAAGAACAGATTCGGAGAATAAAATGCCGTCGATCAGATTACTCGATAATGAAACGATAGATAAGATAGCTGCGGGCGAAGTCGTTGAACGGCCGCTGTCCATTGTAAAAGAACTGGTGGAAAACTCAATGGACGCCGGGGCTGACCGTATAAGCGTGGAGATAAGGGGCGGAGGCACCGATCTTATCCGTGTGACGGATAACGGAAAAGGTATGGCAAAGGACGATATACCGCTTGCTTTTCTCAGGCATGCAACCTCAAAGATAAAGGATATAGACGATCTGAACAGGCTCAATTCCATGGGCTTCAGAGGCGAAGCGCTTTCATCCATAGCCTCTGTCTGCAAAGTCACCCTGATGACGAAACGCTCCGAAGACCTGATGGGTTATTCTCTCAAGATCAACGGCGGTAAGGCAGAAGAACTTGAGGAGATAGGTGTACCGGAAGGCACAACTGTTATCGCTGCACACCTCTTTTACAATACTCCGGTCAGGCGTAAATTCCTTAAGTCCGCTACAAGCGAGGGAAATGCCGTTACTGAACTGATGGAGAGACTGGCACTGTCGAGGCCCGACATATCTTATAAATATGTCGTGAACGGAAATACACGTTTCATGACATCCGGCAGCGGTGACCTTAAGGAAACGATACACCGCATTTACGGCAGGGAGGCCGCTAAGTGGACAGTACCGATATCTTACGAAAAAGACGGTATAAGGATAGACGGTTATCTCGGAACACCGGCTATGAACAGGCCAAACAGGAATTTTGAAACCTATTTTCTGAATCACCGTTATATACGTTCCGAGCTGGTAGCCAAGGGAATAGAGGAAGGCTATAAGGGCTATATGATGCAGCATAAGTTCCCTTTCTGTGTGCTGCATATAGGCATGGATCAGTCTGAGATAGATATCAATGTACATCCGTCCAAGATGGATGTACGCTTCCATGACAGGGAAAGCTTTTTTGAAAATATTTCCCGGGCTGTTTCGGAAACACTCCATAACAGGGAGATGATACCTGAAGATGAAAGCAGAGAAAATGCAAAGGAGGAGAAGACCGAAAGCTTTGAACCCTTTGAACATGCTGCGGCAGATGAAGATGTAAAAGCCGGAAAAGAAGCTGCTTACGCAGGGGCTGAGGATGATGAGGCAAAGCGCGATGACGGCATATTTGAAGTAAGCTTTGAAGAAAATAAGGAGGAGGGCGATATACTGTGGGAGGCGAAACGAGAGCAGGATATCCCGGAAATAAAGCCTGTATTCACCGTTCCCGAAGATCCGTATAAGAATGCCAGACAATTGGAAATGCTGCCGAAGGAGCGTGTTATCTCAAGGCAGGCAAGAGAACAGTACAGACTGATAGGATCGGTGTTCAATACCTACTGGATGTTTTCATATCAGGACAAAATATACTTTCTGGACCAGCATGCTGCCCATGAAAAAGTCAACTATGAAAAACTGATAAAAAGATACAGAAACAATGAAGTATATTCCCAGCTTTTATCACCGGGACTGGTGGTGAGCCTGTCGCCGAAGGAGCGTACGGTATATGAGGAACAGCGGGAGGTATTTGTTAAGCTTGGTTTTGAAACGGAGGATTTCGGCGGTAATGAAGTGATACTTAATGCCGTGCCACAGGAGACCTTCAGAAAAAATCCGGATGAACTTTTTCTGGATATTTTAAATGATCTTGCCGAAAAAGGCAGCGGACGCATACCTGACGTTTATGACAGGGTGATCGCGACAATGGCCTGCAAGGCTTCGGTCAAAGGCGGAGATGAGATAAGCTTCAAGGAGATGGAGACGGTCCTTGATGAGCTGCTGGAGCTTGAAAATCCTTATCATTGTCCCCACGGAAGACCGACGATGTTTTCGATGAGCAGGATGGAACTGGAACGCAAATTTAAGAGAATAGTGAACTGATGCAAAAGATATATATAATCGCGGGACCGACCGCAAGCGGAAAATCGGCAGCTGCCGTGCGTCTGGCAAAGAAGATCGGCGGAGAAGTGATATCTGCGGATTCCATGCAGGTGTACAGAGGCATGAATATAGGAACGGCCAAAGTGACTGCCGAAGAGATGCAGGGGATCCCGCATCACCTTATAGACATAATGGAGCCTACGGAAGAATTCAATATACACATCTTTCAGAAACTTTGTAAGAAAGCCATCAGAGAAATATCGGAAAGAGGCAGGATACCGATAATCTGCGGCGGGACGGGCTTTTATATACAGTCGGTCCTGTATGATATAGATTTTACCGAAGAAGATACCGATATGAGCTACCGCAGGGAGCTCGAAGAACTGTATAAGGAAAAGGGCGGAGAGATCCTTTTCGAAATGCTTAAGGCGGTGGATCCCGCATCCTGTGAAGCCATACATCCGAATAATATAAAACGTGTTATAAGGGCACTTGAGTATCATAAAGAGACCGGCGGCCGGATATCGGAACACAATGAGGAACAAAGACGGAAGAAAGCCGCTTATGATGCAGGATTCTATATCCTTTATGACGAACGGCCGCTCATGTATGAGCGCATAGACAGGCGTGTCGAAAGGATGATCGAAGATGGGCTGGTTGATGAAGTAAGACGGCTCAGGGAATATGTGCCGAGAAATGCTGTATCGATGCAGGGACTGGGATATAAGGAGATATATGCGTATCTTGAGGGAGAGTGTTCTCTGGAAGAGGCTGTATATATACTGAAACGGGATACGAGACATTTTGCTAAAAGACAGATCACATGGTTTAAGCGGGAGAAAGAAACATGCTGGATAAAACCTGATGAATGTCCATGGGATACGGAGAGCTTTAGATGATTACAAAAGATTACGGAATAGTCGGCTTAAAACACAATGTTATTGAATATATCTGCAGACTGGCATGGGAAGGAAAACTGAATGAAGAGAACAGGGAAAAGCTTGTTTACGAAGTGATACCCGGGCCCAGGCCCACCTACAGGTGCTGCATCTACAAGGAAAGAGAGATCGTAAGACAGCGTATCAGACTTGCCTGCGGTGAGAATCCGATAAACAATCCGGATTCGGAGAATATAGTACAGGTGATAGAGGCAGCCTGCGATGACTGCCCCATATCGGCATATTCGGTCACTGACAACTGCCGTTTCTGTCTGGGGAAAGCCTGCATCAATACCTGCAAGTTCGGAGCTATAAGCCCGGGAGATATGCGCATGCATATAGATCCTGCCAAATGCAGGGAGTGCGGTATGTGTGCCGATGCTTGTCCTTACCAGGCAATAGTACATCTGGAGAGACCCTGTAAGCGTTCATGCCCGGTTGGGGCGATATCCTATGATGAATACGGTTTCTGCAGGATCGATGAGAGCAAGTGTGTACAGTGCGGACAGTGCATACATAACTGTCCCTTCGGAGCGATAGGCTCCAAGACATATCTCGTGCATATCATAAAGGAGATACTTAAAGGGAGTGAAGTCATAGCCATGTGCGCACCTGCTACGGAAGGCCAGTTCGGTGAAAGTGTATCGATGGCTTCGGTAAGGAATGCGCTTAAAAAGATAGGGTTTGCGGATATGATGGAGGTGGGCCTCGGTGCCGATATGACTGCAGCATATGAAGCAAGGGAATGGAGTGAAGCGAAAAAAGAGGGCAGAAAGAAGACAACCTCCTGCTGTCCGGCGTTCATAAACATGCTGAAGATCTTCTATCCCGAGATTTACAGAGAGAACATGTCAAATGTGGTATCGCCCATGTGTGCGGTATCACGTTATCTTAAAGCAACACATCCCGGCTGTATTACCGTATTCGTCGGCCCATGCATAGCAAAAAAGGCCGAGACACGTGATAAGGAGGTAAAGAACAATGCCGATTACTCCATCACTTACGGTGAACTGAGAGCGCTGATGAGATCAAGGGATGTAGAGTTTGAGCCTGCGGAAGAAAGCTATCAGGAGGCATCGGCCTGGGGTAAGGGCTTTGCATCCAGCGGGGGAGTTGCCGCCGCAGTCATGGAATGCATGAGAGAGCGCGGAGAAGATACGGATGAGATGAAACTCCTTAAATGTGCCGGCGGGGAAGAATGTAAAAAAGCCCTGATGCTCTTAAAAGCAGGAAAGCTGCCGGAAGACTTTATCGAAGGCATGGCATGCACAGGCGGCTGTGTAGGCGGACCTTCAAAGCACAGAACCGAAAAAGAGATATTAAAAGCCCGCCAAGCCCTCTTAAATAAAGCAGATAAGAGGAGCATACTCGATAATCTGAAAAATTATCCTATGGAGAGTTTCTCCATGGAGCGGGATGGCGAATAACTTGATGAAAACACGCCATTGTGGTAAAATATACTGCGATTTCCATGAATGAGAGGTTGAAGATATGTATTATAAAAGTACCAGAAACAATGCGCTAAGGTATACCGCCTCTGAAGCGATACTTAAAGGACTTTCCGATGACGGCGGACTATTTATGCCGGAAAAACTCCCGGTTCTTGACAAAAGCCTTAAAGAACTGGCAGAGATGGATTACAGGGCAGTTGCTTATGAAGTGATGAAACTCTATCTTACGGACTATACCGAGGAAGAGCTTAAATACTGCATAGATCATGCTTATGACGATAAATTCGATACCGAGGATAAGGTGGTCCTGCACAGAGAGGGAAACGCCTGTTATCTTGAACTCTTCCACGGACCGACCATAGCTTTTAAAGATATGGCGCTCTCCATACTTCCTTACCTTATGACCACAGCAGCAAAGAAGAACGAGCTGAAGGAAGAGATAGTCATACTGACCGCAACCAGCGGGGATACCGGAAAGGCTGCGCTGGCCGGCTTTGCGGACGTACCGGGAACACGTATAATGGTGTTTTATCCCAAGGATGGTGTATCAAAGATACAGGAAAAGCAGATGGTGACACAGAAGGGCGGAAACGTGCGTGTTGTTGGGATCAGAGGAAACTTTGATGATGCACAGAACGGCGTTAAGGCCATGTTCAACGATAAGGAGCTTAGGGATGAGCTCAAAAACAGAGGCTATGTTTTCTCATCTGCAAACTCTATCAACATAGGCAGGCTTATACCTCAGATTGTCTATTATGTTTATGCATATACAAAGCTGTTAAAGGAAGCTGTGATCGCAGACGGAGAAGAGATAAATATCTGTGTTCCGACAGGGAATTTCGGGAACATACTTGCAGCTTATTTTGCAAAGCAGCTTGGAGTGCCGGTAGGCAGACTTGTCTGTGCCTCGAACAAGAACAGGGTACTGACCGACTTCTTTAAGAGCGGTACCTACGATAAACTGCATGAGATGGATGATAAGGGTGAGTTTACGGAAAAGAGAGAATTCATGCTTACCAGTTCTCCTTCCATGGACATACTTATCTCCAGCAATCTTGAAAGACTTATCTATCTTATCTGCGGTGAAGACGACTTTAAGTGCGCAGCCCTGATGAAGAGTCTTGTAAGGGACGGAAGTTATGAGATAGATGAGAGCATGAGAGGAAAGCTTAAAGATTTTTCTGCGGGCTTTGCTGACGAAGAAGCCTGTGCGGCAGCAATAAAAAAGATATACGAAGAGGATTCCTATGTGATAGATCCGCATACTGCTGTTGCAGCAGCTGTTTATGAGAAATACGGAGCTGAGAGCGGTGATACGAGAAAGTGTGTCATAGCATCAACCGCCAGTCCGTACAAGTTTCCGGAGGCCGTGCTGAAAGCTCTCGGAGCAGATGCACAGGGTGAGGAGCTTACGGACAGACTGCATGAGATATCTAAAGTAAACCTGCCGGCGGCCATCACGGAACTTAAAAATGCCGCAGTGCTTCATGATACAGTCTGTGATACTGATGAGATGAAAGAGAAGGTGCGGGAATTCCTGAACTGAAGATTTAAGGGGGGTATATGAAGCATATTCTCATGGTGGATGATAATACCACGAATCTGAAAAGTGCTGCAGAAGTACTGCAGCCTTTTTATCATCTTTCCATGGCGAAAAGCGGGAAACAGGCGCTGAATTTTCTGAAGAAAAACAGACCGGATCTGATACTCATGGATATATTCATGCCGGAGATGGATGGATATGAGACTGTGGAACAGATAAAGCTGAATCCCAAAACGGCTAATATTCCGGTAATCTTTCTGACCGCAGACAATGAACATGACAGTGAAGTCAAGGGCATACAGATGGGCGCCCTTGATTTCATAACCAAGCCCTTTGAAGCGCAGTCGATGCTCGGACGTATCGAGAAAGTCCTCCAGATGGAGGATATGCGAAAGAGCATACTGCTCGGGAACAAGAGGGATATACTGACGGATCTGTGGAAAAATGATTATCTTTCACAGGAGATAAACAAGAGGCTTAAGTTCTCGGATAAGAATGCCGTGATGATGTATATAGGCATTGACGGTTTTAAAGAGTTTAAAAAGCTCAACGGCTACAGCAATGCCGACGGTGTGGTAATGAGCATCGCAAATGTACTTAAGAACAAGAAGGTTCCGGACAGCATGCTGGGACGTACCGATGACGGCGGCTTTCTGGTATATATGCCTTTTGAACTTTCCGATGAGGAGATATTGAGTTTCTGTGAGGAACTGAAAAATGATGTTATGGTAAAGGCGAACGAAGCCAGTGCCGGCGGGATGAGGCTTACGGTGTCTTTAAGCGGGGTAAAGGCTCCGTGGAACGGAACGGATTTTGAAACACTCTACTCCAAGCTTAAGATGGCAATGTATCATTTAAGACAGACCGGCGGGGATGACATACACTTTTTTGTGGAGGAATGAGATGGATATCAAAGAGATGCTTACACATATCGATCATACGCAGCTGAAGGCGTTTGCAAGCTACGATGACATTAAAAAGCTTTGTGATGAGGCGCTTGTGTATAATACAGCTTCCGTATGCATACCGCCTGCGTATGTTGCGGATGTAAAAAGAGATTATGGTGACAGGCTTAAGATATGTACGGTCATCGGTTTTCCGCTGGGCTATATGACTACTGCGGTCAAGCTTTTTGAAACTGCCGATGCAGTCAAGAACGGTGCCGATGAGATAGATATGGTGATAAATGTGGGAAGGCTTAAAGCCGGCGAAGATGACTATGTTGCGGAAGAGATAAAAGCCGTCAGAGCAGCCTGCAGAGGGCTCATACTTAAAGTGATAGTTGAGACCTGCTATCTCAATGAAGATGAGAAAAAGCGCATATGCCGCATAGTCAGTGACTGCGGAGCCGACTATATCAAAACGTCTACGGGTTTCGGCACAGCTGGCGCAACTGCGGATGATATCAGGCTGTTTAAGGCCAATATCGATCCGGGTGTTAAGATGAAAGCCGCGGGAGGGATCAGGACTCTTTCTGCCCTCAGGGAATTTCTGGAACTCGGCTGCGAAAGAGTCGGGGCATCCGCAACGGCGGATTTTGCCAAAGAAGCTGCATCGGAGAACTAAAAAGATGAGTAATATATTTGCTGACAGGATAGAAGCATTAAGAAAAGGACTTGATAAGAATGATGCGAACTGGTATCTGTGTACCACCTCGGATCCGCATGGTTCGGAATATATAAGCGATCATTATAAGATCAGGGAATTTCTCTCTGGTTTTACGGGTTCAAACGGAGACCTGCTGATAGGACCGGAAGGAGCCTGGCTGTGGACTGACGGAAGGTATTTTGTGCAGGCAGCAAAAGAACTTGAAGGCAGCGGCACGGTACTTATGCGTATGGGAATGGAAGGAGTTCCCGAGCTGAATGATTTTCTGAAAGAGCATATTCTGGAAGGTGATGTGCTCATGTTCAACGGTAAACTCATGGGAGCTGCAACCGGTGCGGAGATAAGGGATATACTGAAAGAAAAGGGAGCTTTCCTGCTGGCGGGAGCGGACCCGGCAGATGAGGTATGGAAGGACAGACCCGCAGACAGCAGTGAGAAGATATGGATACTGCCCAGTGCTTTATACGGCGAGGAATATGAGGCAAAGCTATGCAGGATCCGCAAAAAGATGAAAGAGACGGGCTGCGGTACGCATATAATATCGGCTCTTGATGATCAGATGTGGCTTTTTAACATAAGAGGCGGCGATATAAGATACAATCCCGTATGCTATGCTTATACAGTTATAAGTGAAAAGGAAGTAAGACTGTATGTAAAAGAGGAATCCGTAACGGATGAACTGATCAGTTATGCCGAAGACAAAGGCATAGTACTTCTTTCGTATCATGATTTTTACGGTGATCTGAATGACGTGGGAGCCGGCCGTGTACTCGTGGATCCGGCATACACAAATTATCTGCTCCTGCGCCTGCTTGAAAAACAGGGGGCGGTCCCGGTATTTGAAAGGAATCCGTCAGCAGGTTTTAAGGCTGTCAAAAACAGGACAGAGTGTGAGAACATAAGAAGGGTTTATCTTAAAGATTCTCTGATACTTACCAGATTTTTGAAATACATGAAAGAAGAGGGATTAAAGGCAGGGATCAGCGAATATGAAGCTGCGATGAAGCTGGATAAGATGCGTCTTGAAGATGATGAATGCTATGATCTCTCATTTACTACCATCAGTGCCTGCGGAGCAAATGCGGCAATGATGCATTATGAAGCGGAGAAAGATAACTGCGCCGTTACAGCCGAGGATGAAGTATACCTGGTAGACAGCGGGGGACAGTATACGGGCGGTACAACGGATGTTACCAGGACACTGATACCCGTGGGGGCATCTGCCGAACTTAAGAAGCATTTTACTAAAGTATGTGCGGGTACGCTCGCACTTCAGAATGTGATATTCTTAAAAGGCGTCACAGGCAGAAATCTTGATGTGATCGCAAGAAAACCCCTGTGGGAGCTGGGGACAGATTATAAATGCGGAACGGGACACGGCGTGGGATATATGCTTAATGTACACGAAGGACCGCAGAGTATAAGACCCAAATGTCTTCGTAATGTTAAAGAGGCAGAAATGGAAGCCGGAGTCGTGATCTCCGATGAACCCGGAGTATATATAGAGGGTAAGTACGGTATCAGAACCGAGAATATACTGCTCTGTGTAAGCAGCATGAAAAATGCGGACGGTGAGTTTCTCAGTTTTGAACCGCTGACTTATGTTCCGATAGATCTGGACGGCATAGATACGGCTTATCTTGAGGACAAAGAGAGAAGGCAGCTTAATGAATATCACAGGGCTGTCAGGGAAAAACTCTCACCCTTTATGAATGAAGAAGAAAAAATATGGCTTGAAAATGTTACACGGGAGGTATGAGGATGACTAAGGAAGATGCAGCCTTTCTGGAAAGGATAAATGCTTTTGCGGATCAGGCACTTAAAGATGTGGACGGACAGAATACAAGAGTAGGATACCAGCTTCAGCAGCTTAAGCCGGTGATGGAAGAGATAGCGGCGGAGAGCGGAGAGAGTGTGGAGTCTGTATTTATCAGATATATGGATCTTGCCAGTGAGCGCAGTGTGGAGCTGGAGAGAAAATTCCAGACAACGGTAGGCAATATGAACCAGTACGGAGATATCATGTAAATGGAAAAAGTCATAAAGCCCGGCATACCGGTGGAACTGATCAAGAATCCGATCACGCTGGACCAGCCTGAGGCCATGGACAAAAAGTATATGTGTTCGGTACATGATTCCCTGGAAGGATCAGTATTCCGTATAACCAATCCCACGCAGCAGTCGAGGATGATCCCGCTGCATTCGGGGGAACGTTTTAATGCGTATTTCTTTCTGAACAAGATATATACCGCTCCCGTTACCGTTGTCAGAAATGTAACAGACGGCAAATTCAGGGTAGTGGAAATGCGCCTGACGGGCGAGCTTGAAAAGTATGAACGGCGTAAGTTTTTCAGACTTGATGCAAACCTTGATGTAAGGTATCTCCTGCTGACTGCGGAAAATGCCATGGCCTTTAAGGAAGCTACAAAAAACGGTACACTGCTTACCATGGACGGCTTTGAAAAAGGCACTACCGTCGATATAAGCGGCGGGGGTGTCAGATTTGTTTCAGGAAGACAGCTTCCCGAAGCAGGAATGGTGATAACACATATGATAGCCACAACTCCTTCAGGGGAAAAGAAGAATTATGTTTTTCTCGGCAAGATAATAAAGAGTGAAAAACATGCGGATGTAAGGGATATGTTTGATCACCGCATGCAGTTTGTCGATATGAAGCAGGAAGCCAGGGAGGAATTCGTGAGATTTATTTTTGAAGTTGAAAGACAGCGTCTGAAAAAACGCGGCGGGATATGATGGCCACAAAATGTAGTATTTTATTAGATTTTTTAACAAAATGTATTGCAAAAGCTTGTTTTTAGTGGTATTGTATTTTCATAAGTGGCACAGGGTCACTAAATAATTGCTTTTGAGAGGAGAAAATCATGAACAAAGCAGAATTAGTTGAAGCTATGGCAAAGAAGGCTAGTCTGTCCAAGAAGGACGCTGAGGCCGGCTTAAACGCATTTATCGATGTGGTTAAGAAAGAACTCAGCAACAAGAAGGGCGACAAGAAGGTTTCACTGGTAGGCTTCGGTACATTCGAAGTTTCTGAGAGAAAAGCCCGCACAGGACGTAACCCTCAGACAGGCGCTACCATCAAGATCAAGGCTTCCAAGTCTCCTAAGTTCAAAGCCGGCAAGGCTCTTAAGGATGCTGTAAACGGCGCTAAGAAAAAGTAAGAATTTTTTGACCGTGTAGAAAAGGCCGGATCACTCCGGCCTTTTTATTTTTTCTTTATAGGAAATTCCTCTGGAATTTCCTTAAAGCAAAAAAGCCCTCCGGGCGGGATGCGCACTCGCGCGAGAGGAAAATGTTGCCTGCGGCAACCGCGCGAGGCGCTCGCATGTCGCAAGCGACATGCTATTCTTATGGTAATACCGGAAAAATTGCTTATAAAAGAAAAATAACACTGGAAATTTTTGCATAGTAGTGTATAATAATATAACATGAGGGGAGAAATCGAAGTTTTGTCAAAAGTGACGCGTGGCCGGAAGTGAGGTTATCATGTACAAATTTAAGATCGGAGATTATGTTCTTTACGGTGTATCAGGGGCTTGCGAAGTTGTGGACATAGGAAAGCTCGAATTCGGCAGTAATGACAAAATTTATTATACCCTTCAGCCTTACTATGACAGCAGGGATAAGATCTACGTTCCTGTTGACCGCGAGGCGGAGATAATACGTAAGGTCATCGAAAAGAAAGAAGCTGAGAAGCGTCTTCCCACCATCAAAAAGAGTAAGAGAAAAGGAAAAATGCCTGCAAGGGAAGAGTGCGACGTGATACTTAAGAGCGGTGACATGGACAATGTGACCAATCTTATACGCCAGCTCAGGGAAGTTAAGCACGAGAATAAAAAGAACCATAAGAGTTTAAATATCGCCGATGCAAAGATGCTCACATATGCCGAACGTATGCTGTTTTCGGAGATGGCGATAGCAATGGGGTGGACTATGGATCAGGCAGTCGAGGAATTGTCAGAGTGCCTCGGATAGATCAAAAGTTATGACTGTCCGGCCGCGGCTTATGTCGCGGCTTTTTTCTTTGAAAGAGAGATTGCTGCCGGGCTTAATGAGATTATCCTTAAGATATGCAAGGTCAGCATCAGTATCGAGACCTTCTCTTATAACGATCATCAGCTTATCACCGGGATCAGGAGCATAGCTTTTGTTTAGGCAGTCCAGCTTATCCTCGGCAACAACAGCGCTTCTTTCGCATTGTGACAGAAGCAGGGTATCTTCGGCACTCTGGTTCCACCAGTTTGCAGGAAGTATATATATGCAATCCGTCCCGGCTGCAACAGGATCAGTTTCCTGGCCGCCTTCAAAAAGATAGGGATTGTAATGTCTGAAGGCGGAAGAAGTGATAAGGAACAGTACAAAGCCGGCTGTGAGGACAAGGCTGCATCCGGCCTTTTTTGAAACAAGCTGTTTTGTCAGATATGCAAACGGACAAAACAGCAGTATGAAACAAAGAGGGAACAGACACATGATATAACGGTCCACAAGGTAGGGGATTATCTTTGATACGATGAGAAAATAGAAAGTAAAGGGCACGATAAGTATAAAGCCTTTTTCACTGACAGCTATGAGACGCAGATCTTTTTTGAACTTTGCCGTCATACAGGCTGCAAGCGGAAGAAACAGCAGAAGCAGCAGAAACAGAGGATAAGGCAGCCCCACAGTGCTGTCGGAAAGTACTCCCAGCATGGTTTTAATCCTGACAGTCAGATCGCTTAAGTTAAAAATGCTTCCGAAACTCTCGGCACTTCTGGTTCCGGAGAATATCGCCTTTAAGGTAAAAGGCCAGAGGATAAGGCCTGTGATGCCGGTGATGATAAGAGTTCTGATATATCTGAAAAGGAAGGAGGCTCTTTTATTCCTGATCAATATCAGTGAAAACGTGATTGCTGTAAAGAATGCAAATATAAGAAAGTAATACTGGGTGAGATAGCCCAGAAGCGTAAACAAAACAAGTATTCTTCTGTCTTTTTTATTCCATTTGAAGTTTTTGTCCGTCATTCTCAGATGTGCATAAATGAAGCCGAGTACGCTTAAAGTCAGCAGACCGTACATCCTGATAAATACAGTGCCGAGAGCCGCAGCGGTACTGAGTCCGTAGAGGCAGCTTATCATAAGAGCAGGCACGGGACCGCCCAGATGCCTGTTTACGACCGTATATAACAGAAGAACCGTTAATGATACTATAGCGCTGTTGAGACCTATGCCAAACCATTTGCTGAACCTGCCAGGGAAAAACGAACATACCGTGTGCAGCAGCACAGCATACAGCGGGGGATGATTATCGCCGCGGAAATTATAATACACCGAGAAGTAGTTGAAACGTGAATCTTCCGATGCCGTAAGATAATCCCTGTAATCACTGCCGTTCATCCAGCCGCTGGTATAGGTATCATTGCTGCATTCCCTGGCATGCTGATATGCGGTATATATAGGAGAAGCCTTAATGTTCCAGTTGCAGGCTTTAAGTATTCCAATGTCTTTTCGTATGTTTTTAAGAAAGGATACCGGATCCGATGCAGCTCCGTATTCGTGCATCCATTCCCGTACGCTGTATTCCTGCGGCCCCATATGCATAAACGGAAGGTATTCACTGTTAGCGGTACCGTACATATACATCTCATCGACGTGATAGCCTTCCTTGCGGTTTCCCCAGTACAGAGAATTAGCCAAAGTCAGTATCAGGATCATAAACAGCAGGATATTGGCATATTTTTTTTTCATATAATGTTTCCTCGTTAACAATACGGCTTATGATCATCCTTCAAACCGGTAAAGCCGCCTGCTGGCGCTGGCCGCAGCTAACGCAGTCGTCTTAATGGCAATTATAGCATATTTGGTTGTGTGTGGGGGGATTTTGTGGTAAAATATACTGGTTGAAATTGCAGGGGGAAGAGCAGCTTGGATAATGAAAAGATAAAGAGAATAGATGAACTGACCGCATTGCTTTCCGAGGCTTCGAGGGCTTATTATGCTGAGGATCGGGAGATCATGAGCAATTTTGAGTACGATAAGCTCTATGATGAACTGGCGGCTCTCGAAAAAGAAACGGGTATAGTACGTGCGGGAAGTCCTACGATTAGCGTAGGCTATGAAGCTGTGGACAGTCTGCCGAAAGAAAGGCATGCTTCGCCGATGCTGTCTCTGGGAAAGACAAAAAGCCGTGAGGAACTGGCTGAATGGCTCGGAGACAAAGAGGGGCTGCTTTCCTGGAAAGAGGACGGTCTTACTGTTGTGCTGACATATCAGAACGGTGAACTGTTAAAGTGCGTAACACGTGGGAACGGTGAGACCGGAGAGGTAGTAACGGCAAATGCGAAGACATTTGTAAATCTTCCGGTAAAGATACCTTATGACGGCGAGCTGGTGATCAGAGGCGAGGCTGTTATCACTTACAGCGATTTTGAACGTATAAATGCAGAGATAGATGATGCTGATGCAAAGTATAAAAACCCGAGAAATCTTGCCAGCGGTTCTGTAAGACAGCTTGACAGTGCGGTGACTGCAGCAAGGAGTGTGAGGGTGATCGCCTTTGCTCTGGTGTCGGCTGTGGATAAGGACGGGAAGGCGCACGATCTGGCGCATTCAATGTCTGCAGAGTTTGAATTTCTTAAGCAGCAGGGCTTTACCGTGGTAGAGTATGAAAAGGTAAATGCAGGCAACGTAGTGGAAAAGATAGGGGATTTTGAGAAGAAGATCATAAGCAACGATATCCCTTCCGACGGTCTGGTGCTTGCATATGATGATAAGGCATATGCGGAATCGCTTGGACGTACGGCCAAGTTTCCCAGGGGCGCCATAGCATTTAAGTGGTCTGACGAGACCGCTGATACGGTGCTGCGTGAAGTGGAATGGAATACTTCCAGAACGGGGCTTATAAATCCCGTAGCGATATTTGACAGCGTGGAGCTCGAGGGAACCAGCGTATCCAGAGCCAGCATTCACAATATCAGTATCATTAAGGAACTGAAGCTGGGGATCGGAGACAGGATAAGCGTATATAAGGCCAACATGATCATCCCGCAGATCGCGGAAAATCATGATAAGAGTGATGATCTGATAATACCGGATAAGTGCCCCGTATGCGGAGCGGAGGCAGTGATCGAAAAGGCGGCGGATTCTGAGGTACTCAAATGTACCAATGAGGAATGTCCTGCAAGGAAGCTGAAGAGTTTTGTGCACTTCGTTGAAAGAGATGCGATGAACATTGAAGGGCTTTCCGAAATGACTCTGGATAAGCTGATACAGGCAGGACTTATAAAGGAGTTCGCGGACATATACAGACTGAGGGAATCCAGGGAAGAGGTACTTAAGCTGGAAGGCTTTAAAGAAAAGTCCTGTGACAACCTGCTTGATGCGATCGATAAGAGCAGAGAGACAACACTGCCCAGAGTGCTCTATGCGCTCGGGATACCGGGCGTGGGAGCGGCCAATGCAAAGATGGTGGCTGCACATTTTGATGACGATATAAGTGCGATACGTGCGGCTTCGGAGGATGAGCTCTCGGCTATAGACAAGGTCGGGCCGGTCATGGCTTCCGATATATACCGCTGCATGCATGATGAGAACTTCCTGGCAGTCATGGAGAAGCTGCTTGACCGGCTTAGCATCAGCAAGCGCGTAAACAGCGGTGACAGCAGTCTGGCCGGACTTGTATTTGTTGTAACCGGAAGTCTGAATAAATATGCTTCGAGAGCTGAACTGAAGGAAGCGATAGAGGCAAAGGGCGGAAAAGTGACCGGAAAAGTGACCGGAAAAACAAAATGCCTTATAAACAACGATGTAAATTCAAGCTCTTCCAAAAACAAAGAGGCTAAAGCACTCGGAGTGGAGATCATTTCGGAAGAGGATTTTATAAAACAATATCTGGAGTAGAGACATGCCTATAAGAGTTAAAAACGAGCTTCCGGCGAAAGAGCAGCTGGAGAATGAAAACATATTCGTAATGGATGAGAACAGGGCAATGCATCAGGACATAAGACCCCTGAAGGTTGCGATCCTTAATCTCATGCCGGTCAAGCAGGATACGGAACTGCAGCTTTTACGAGCTTTTTCGAATACGCCGCTGCAGGTGGACGTTACCTTTCTGATGGTTAGAAATCATATTTCGCAGAATACTTCCGCGAACCACCTTAACAGTTTTTATCAGACTTTTGATAAGATAAAGTCCAAGCGTTTCGACGGAATGATCATCACCGGAGCACCCGTGGAACAGATGCCATTTGAAGAAGTGGATTACTGGGAAGAAATGAAGGAGATCATGGAATGGTCAAAAGAACATGTGACCTCAACCTTCCATATCTGCTGGGGGGCTCAGGCTGCGCTTTATTATCATTACGGACTCAATAAGATACAGCTTCCAGGGAAGCTCTTCGGTATCTACCGTCACAGGGTGATGCACAGGAAAACACCGCTTGTCCGTGGATTTGATGATTATTTCTATACTCCGCATTCAAGGCATACGACGATAGCATCGGAAGTAATACATGCCTGCAGTGAGATAACGGTGCTGGCCGAATCGGAGGAAGCCGGAGTGCTTCTTTGTATGGCAAAAGATGGAAGACAGATCTTCCTTATGGGACATCCCGAGTATGACCGTTATACACTTGATGCCGAGTATAAAAGAGATATGTCAAAGGGGCTGCCGATACATATACCGGTGAACTATTACCCGGATGATAATCCGGATAACAAACCGGATCTGCAGTGGAGGAGTCATTGCAATATACTCTACAGCAACTGGCTGAATTATTACGTATATCAGGTGACACCGTACGAATTTGATTAGACGTTTGTCAGGTCATCCGTAAAGATAACGATATGTTTAAGATCACGGAAGGGAAGGCTTAGAGGTATGGAAGAAAAGCATGGTAATAAAGCGCTGGTGATACTGCTTGCTCTAATGGCAATAGTCTTTTTGGCTGTTATTGGAGTGATCATAGTATTTCTGGTCAAAAACACTAAGAAGAATCAGGAATATGAGGAGAAGGAGATCGCTGTCGAAAATGATGACGATCTTATAGAAACCGAGGTCATAAGCGAGATTCTTCCTGAGATACCGGTAAGTACCAGATCCTTAACGGTGATGCCGGGAGATAAAGCTTCGTTTAAAGTCAGTAATGCAGATGCACTTGAGGATTTTTCATACAATGCCAAGCACAGCAATGTTGCGACTGTAAAATCAGACAACAGCGGTTCTTTTTCGGTGGAGGCGAAGCAGCCCGGCAGCGCTGTCGTAGTGCTCAGTGCAAAGGGATATGAGGACACAAAGGTACGTATAAGAGTAGGTGTTCCCACGCCGACACCCAAGCCCAGTCCTTTTGATAAGCCTAACAGAGGCAGCTTAAAACCGGACAGACTGACCGTTAACGGCCAGCAGATAGATGTATATGCTCTGGACGGATTTGAACTGGCGAAAAACGGAGATCCCGATTATCTGTATTATACCAACGTAAACGATCCGAATGAATTCTATACGGTATTTTCCGACCTTCCTCCCAAGATGTATGATTATATCTGGGGCAGCGGAGTACAGACCGATCCGAATTATAATTTCTATTATGAGCCGACAGGTTATGCCGTACAGGGGCTCGGAGAGATCTATATAGGTTATGCAACGGATTATCAGAGCTGGGGAGATTGGAATTACCGCTATTATATGCTGGTCGGAGATATAAATAACGGCGATATGATCGCAGTCGAGTTCCTGGAAGATACCCAGCTGCCGTGGTATGAGGAAGAATATGCCATATATGCGCACTGGATCTTCGGAGAGCTGGATCCGAACTATACCGGTGTGGCCAATCCGAGACAATATAACGGCGGAAGCACCGGATCATATAATTATCAGTATGACCCGGATATATACGATGATTATGAGGAAGAATCTGAATACTGATACTGCGCTTAACCAACAGGATCAGTAAGTAGCTGCTCAATGCCGGTTTCAGAGCCATTTGCCATTAAACCAGCTTTTTGTACTTTAATGGAATAATATCCTCAGGGACTTGGTTCCCGGGAATGACGCACAGGGAAATAAATGGATTATTATATGGCCTGTTCCGCACTCGGTGTTGCACCGGGGGCGGACATGACACAGATCAAAAACGCATACAGAAAGCTCAGTAAGCGGTTCCATCCGGATAATGCCGACAGCGGTGATGCGGAGCGTTTTACTGCAGTCAGTGAAGCGTACAGCTTTCTGGAGAAGCTGTATGACGGCAGCGTATATGCGGCTGTCAGTAAGACGACCATGTCGCAGAGCGTCAGACAGTCCAAAGTGATAGGCGGAGCGGTCACCTCGCATCCGGGCAGCCAGGAGGTAAGGGACAGACGGCGCAGCTTTGAGATGAAGGCCAAAGCCGAGGATGAGCGTAAGAAACAAAAAGCCAGACAGGAACTGGAAGAACGCAGGGAGAAGCTGCAGGAAGAAAAGGCACAGCGAAAGAAAGAAAAAGATATACTGAATGAGATAAAGATGATAAGACTGGCGCATGCGATAGAAGCGCTCCTGACATCGGAGGCAGAAAAATGACAGTTGATCTGAAAGCGGGACTTCATATGGTCACTCTCGGATATGTAAAAAAAGAAAGATATACCGGGAGCGGCGGGGGACTCAGATATTATATACAAAAGGTAAAACCGCCTGAAGGAGAAGAAGGTGCGGATATGATAGAAACCTGCATCTGGAGCGAGCCGTACTCCTTTGAATGTACGCCCGATGAAGAAAAGCATTTTCGTAAGTTTCCTTTTGACGAAGAAGGACTGTCCGCTGCGCTGGATCATATAATGAGTGTATGTAATGACAGCGAAAGCTGAGTTTTAAGCTTATGGAGGAGAAGGAATGAGAGGAACATCACTGAGCCGCAGGGTGCTTATACTGACTCTGTGTATACTTATAGTACTGGTAGCTTTTTCCACGTTTATCGCATATGTTTTTTATTCAGATGCGCTGCTTTTCAAGTATACGCCCGATGAACTTGCATATGCAAAAAAATCTTTCTTTGTGATACTGATCACTGCAGAAGCTATGGTTGCACTGGTACTTGCGGTGATAGCGGCCCTGTATATTGATTATCTTATTACAAAGCCCATCAGATCCATCACTGCGGTCGTTGATATACTTAGCACGGAAAACAGTGACAATGACGGTCTGCAGGAGCTGAACATAAAGAGCGGGGATGAGGTAGAGGAACTTTACCGCAGTATAGTGAAATACAAAGAGGTAACGGATGACAGGATAAAAAATGCGGAGAGCGATAACTGGATAGAACAGCATGATTATATGACCATGCTCGACAACAATGAGCTGTATGAGAAGCGTGTAAGAGAGGTCTATCCCGAGCTGAAACATATTTTTGTTGCCTGTCTCAAAGTGATCAATACGGATGAGCTGAAAGAAAACCTGGGTGCCGAAGCGGAAGAATGCATGCTGCAGAAAGTAGCAAGAGAAATGCGCAGGCTGGCCGGTGACAATGTACATGCTTACAGGCTATCCGGAGAAAACTTCCTGCTGGTATTCACCGAGTATAATGAAAAGGAATCGAGAAGTCTGATAGAAAAGTGGGTTGAACGTGTGGGCAGACTGAACCGCGCAAGTGACAGCTTTTCCTGCAGACTGGTCTGGGGCGGTGCATATGCCGAAAATGATTTTAGGACTTCCGATGTGAGAAACCGGGCAATGGCTGAACTTGAAAGAAATATTAAAGGAGCATAAGATGCAGAAGAATAAAGAGCCCGAGTATTTCGTCGAAAAGAAGCCGCTGACACGTATAGACCGCATGGAGAGACTGGACCGAGACAAGTTTTACAGCAGTCTCCACAGTAATATGGTGAAATGGTGGAATGTGAACATCAGCGATACGGCACCGGAAAAAGCGGAATATGATCCGGATGCTGCCGCCGAAGAACTGCTGGCGGATGCGCTCGGGGATAAATACTTTGAGGATGATATCGGTATTCCCGATGGAACGGAGGATATAACGGCTGAAGCCATGGAGATATATAACCGTATTCAGGCAGAACTTGCTTCAGATGAAGCAGCAAAGGAAGCAGAGATAGAAGCAATAAAAAACAGCATGGGTGTATGATCACCCGTGCTGTTTCTTTCTTGCCGCACTGAGCATCAGCTTGATGCGGTTTAACTGGTTGACTTCGCTGGCACCGGGATCGTAGTCGATAGCAACTATATTTGATTCCGGATGCTGTTTTCTCAAGGCCTTTATCACACCCTTGCCGACTACATGGTTTGGCAGGCAGCCGAAGGGCTGTGTGCAGACTATATTGGGTGTGCCGGAGTGTATGAGCTCCAGCATCTCGCCTGTAAGGAACCAGCCTTCACCGGTCTGGTTACCGATAGAAACGATATCCCTGGCATACTTTACCAGATCATTAATATCAGCGGGCGCATCGAAGTGCCTGCTTTTTTTCAGGGCTTTGGCAGGGAAGGAACGTATGAAATTCATGCCGCTGATACCGAGCCTGGAATTCCTTGCCGTCTTTTTGCTTGTGCCCAGATGTTCTGCTTTGTATATCTGGTTGTATAAGCAGTAGTACATGAAATCCAGCAGATCGGGTACTACGGCCTCGGCGCCTTCACTTTCAAGCAGATCCACAAGATGATTGTTTGCTGCCGGTGCAAATTTCACCAGGATCTCTCCGACGATACCGACACGGGGCTTTCTTTCCTCATTGATGGGGATATTGTCAAAGTCCGCGATCATATCACGGCATATCTTTTTATACTGTGAGAAGCGTGGATGGGGCGAAACAATGAAATCAGTACATATCTTAAGCCATTTCTGATGTACTTCCTCAACACTTCCGGGTGTAAGCTCATAAGGACGCATGCGGTAAATGCAGCGCATGAAGATATCACCGAAAAGCGCGGCATAGAGCAGCTTGATCGCGAGTTTCAGATCTATCTTAAAGCCGGGGTTGGGCTCGAAGCCGTTTAAGTTGAGCGATATCACGGGGATGTGCTCGAGTCCGGCTTTTCTTAAGGCTCTTCTGATGAAACCGACGTAGTTGGTCGCACGACAGCCGCCTCCGGTCTGGGTCATCATAAGGGCGAGTCTGTTCGTATCATATTCCCCGGAAAGTACGGCATCCATAAGCTGACCGACCACGCAGAGTGAAGGGTAGCAGGCATCGTTGTTTACGTACTTCAGACCGACATCAACGGAATGCCTGTTGTCGTTATCCAGCACTTTCAATGTATAACCGCAGGCTTTCAGAGCCGGTGCGAACATATCGAAATGAAGAGGGGACATCTGGGGGGCCAGAATGGTATATCCCTGATCACGCATTTCTTCGGTAAAGATCACCCTCTCATAGGAGGTTTTGTTTATCGTTCGCTTTTCCTTCTTCTTTTCCTTTACTTCAAGAGCGGCTATCAGTGAACGTACACGTATGCGGGCGGCGCCCAGGTTATTGACTTCGTCTATCTTTAAACAGGTATATATCTTATCTGAGCCTGTAAGTATATCGGCCACCTGGTCGGTGGTGACGGCGTCAAGTCCGCAACCGAAGGAATTGAGCTGGATAAGGTCCAGATCGTCTCTGGTACGAACATAGGTCGCTGCAGCATATAACCTTGAGTGATACATCCACTGGTCGGACACGATGAGCGGCCTGTCAGGCTTGGCCAGATGTGAGACCGAATCTTCCGTAAGCACGGCTATATTGTAGGAAGTGATGAGCTCGGGTATGCCGTGATTGATCTCCGGATCGATATGGTAGGGGCGTCCCGCAAGCACTATGCCGCGGGTTTTTGTATCCTCGATATACTTAAGGACCTCTTCACCTTTTTTCTGCATGTCCTTATGTGCGCACTCGAGCTCAGCCCAGGCTTTTTGAGCAGCTGAGGCAATGAGGTTTTTGTCTATTTCGGAAAACTCCTCAACAAGGGGCGGCACGATGGTATCAAGATCCTTAAAGGACATGAAAGGATGTCTGAATACAACATCACCCCGGCCTATCTCCTCGATATTGTTCTTAATATTTTCGGGATAGGAAGTGACTATGGGGCAGTTATAATGATTTGTGGCACCTTCAGTCTCATCACGCTCGTAAAAAAGTGAAGGATAGAAGATGAAATCAACCTGCTGTTCTATAAGCCATTGTACATGTCCGTGAGCCAGCTTGGCCGGATAACACTCCGATTCGCTGGGAATGGATTCTATACCGAGTTCATAGATCTTTCTGGTGGAAAGCGGGGAGAGGACAACTCTGTAACCCAGTTCCTTAAAGAAAGTTGCCCAGAAAGGATAGTTTTCATACATATTAAGAACACGCGGTATGCCGACAGTGCCTCTGAAAGCCTTGTCGGGAGCAAGCGGTTCATAGTCAAAGAAACGTTTCAGCTTATATTCGAACAGATTGGGAATGTTATTCTCATTCTTTGCCTTTCCGAGACCGCGCTCACAGCGGTTGCCGGAAATGTACTTACGGCCGCCGGAAAAATGATTAATGGTCAGGCGGCAGGTGTTGAGACAGCCGCGGCATTTGGCCATGGTCGTTGAAAACTCCAGATGCTCGATCTCATCAAAGGAAAGCATACCCGAGGCATTTTTGCCGTCGAAACGCTCACGCGCTATAAGGGCTGCACCGAACGCGCCCATTATACCGGCTATGTCCGGACGTATGGCTTCGCAGTTCGCGATCTTTTCAAAAGAGCGGAGTACGGCATCGTTATAGAAGGTGCCGCCCTGCACGACAATACGTTCGCCGAGCTCCGAAGCATCAGAAACCTTTATGACCTTGAAGAGTGCATTTTTTATAACGGAATATGCCAGACCTGCGGAGATATCGGCGACGGATGCACCTTCTTTCTGGGCCTGTTTTACTTTTGAATTCATAAAGACTGTGCATCTGGTACCCAGATCGATGGGGTGAGGTGCAAAGAGAGCCTCTTTAGCAAAATCACGAACATCAAGGTTCAGTGATCTGGCAAAGGTCTCTATAAAAGAACCGCAGCCAGAGGAGCAGGCTTCGTTGAGCTGAACGGAATCAACGGTACCGTTCTTTATCTTTATGCATTTCATATCCTGTCCGCCGATATCGAGTATGCAGTCAACCTGCGGCTCAAAAAATGCGGCGGCATAGTAATGGGCTACTGTTTCCACCTGACCGTGGTCCAGTAAAAACGCCGCTTTCATAAGCTGTTCGCCATAACCGGTAGAACAGCTGCCGGAGATATGCGAATCAACGGGAAGCAGGGCACGCAGTTCCCTGAAGGCTTTAATGGCTGTCTCCATGGGGGAACCGTTATTGTTGCTGTAGAAAGACCATAAGAGCTCGCCCTTATCGCCTATGAGTGCCATCTTGGTAGTGGTGGAGCCGGCATCGATCCCGAGGAAGTAATTGCCGGAGTATTTTTTTAGATCACCGGTGCCTACACAGTGAGAATCATGGCGTTTGGTGAATTCTGCATAAGCGTTTTCATCCGCAAAGAGCGGCTCCATACGTTCCACTTCAAATTCCATATGGATGTCGCCATTCAACTTGTCGCACATTGCCGAAAGCATAAGACCGCCGTGCTCAGTCGCATTGAGCGCAGAACCCATGGCAGCGAAAAGATGGGAATTCGTTGTATCTATGATATGTTCTTCATCCAGTTTAAGTGTACGGATGAAGGCTGCCTTCAGCTCGGAAAGAAAGTGGAGCGGACCGCCGAGGAAGGCTACATGACCGCGTATGGGTTTACCGCAGGCCAGACCGGAAATGGTCTGGTTTACAACAGCCTGGAAGATGGAAGCCGAAAGGTCTTCTCTCGTGGCACCGTCATTGATGAGCGGCTGTATATCCGTTTTTGCAAAAACTCCGCATCTTGCGGCTATGGTGTAGAGTGACTTATAGTCTTTTGCATATTCATTAAGCCCTGAAGCATCGGTCTGGATAAGAGCCGCCATCTGGTCGATAAAGGAGCCGGTGCCTCCGGCACAGATACCGTTCATGCGCTGCTCTACGTTACCGTTTTCAAAGTAGATGATCTTGGCATCTTCACCGCCAAGTTCGATAGCCACATCGGTCTTGGGCGCAAAGGTTTCAAGCGCGGTACTTACCGCTATCACTTCCTGTACAAAATCGACTTCAAGATGTTTGGCAAGGGTAAGGCCGCCGGAACCTGTGATCACGGGCCAGACAGTCATATCACCAAGCTCTTTATATGCTTTATCAAGCAGATTTTTAAGAGTCTCCCTTATGTTGGCAAAATGTCTCTCGTAATCCGAAAAGAGCAGATTGTTGTCTTTATCGATAACGGCTATCTTAACGGTAGTGGAACCTATGTCGATGCCGAGTCTGAATATTCCTTCTTTCATATAACACCTCAGAGTAAACTTTCATAACACGAAGAGGTATTATACAATAAAACGCAATTTAGTGCAAATGAAGAGGGACGGCAGATATTATTTGCCATCGGAGGATATTTGAGATAAAATCACCAAAGATCATTACAATGAAAAGGATGGAATAAAATGACAGAGCAAATGTATGAAGAACTGGGGATAAGCGGGGAAGTATATGATTTCTGTTCAGGAGTGGCAGAGAGTCTGAAGGAAAGATTTGAAGTTATAGATAAGCGGGCTGAATACAACCAGCTGAAGGTACTAAAGGCTTTTCATGACGAGCAGGTCGGGGAAGCCTGCCTGATGGGCACAACGGGCTACGGTTACGGGGATATAGGCCGGGATACACTAGAGAGAGTGTATTCGAGGGTATTTAAGACAGAGGACGCACTGGTGCGGCCACAGATAACCTGCGGAACACATGCGCTGGCTGTATCGCTGTCCGGAAACCTGCGCCCCGGAGATGAACTCTTAAGTCCGGTGGGAAAGCCTTATGATACACTGGAGGAGGTCATAGGTATCAGAAAAGCACCCGGTTCTCTTGCCGAATACGGCGTGAGCTACCGCCAGGCAGACCTTAAGGATGACGGCAGCTTTGACTACGAGGCCATTAAGGCTGCGATAAATGATAAGACAAAAATGGTCACGATACAGCGTTCCAAGGGCTACCAGACGAGACCGACCCTGTCCGTCGAACGCATAGGCGAGCTGATAAGCTTTATAAAAGGCATAAAACCCGATGTGATAGTCCAGGTGGATAACTGCTACGGTGAATTCGTTGATGTAAGGGAGCCGTCTGAGGCAGGTGCTGATCTGATAGTCGGATCGCTGATAAAGAATCCCGGAGGCGGACTGTGTCCCACGGGCGGTTATATAGCAGGTAAAAAGGAGTATGTGGAAAATGCGGCAAGGAGACTGACTTCTCCCGGGCTGGCAAAGGAAGTGGGAGCTTCGCTGGGAATAATGAAGGATTTTTACCAGGGCTTCTTCCTGGCACCGACGGTAACTGCGGCTGCATTAAAGACCGCTGTTTTTGCGGCCGCCGTATATGAAAAGCTGGGCTTTGGAGTATACCCGCCTGCAGCCGAAGCGCGTCATGATATCATACAGGCCGTGACCCTTAATACGGAGGATAATCTGAATGCGTTCTGCAAGGGGATACAGGCGGCCGCGCCAATAGATTCATTTGTGACTCCAGAAGCCTGGGATATGCCGGGATATGACGCGAAAGTGATAATGGCAGCCGGAGCTTTTGTGAGCGGCTCATCCATAGAGCTTTCTGCTGACGGCCCGCTGAAGGAGCCGTATAACGTGTATTTCCAGGGCGGACTTACCTGGGTGCATGGCAAATACGGTATAATGAGAAGTGTGGAAGAGCTTAAACGGGTAAATAACGGCTTGTTTTGAGTGCGCCTACGTGATATAATATTTACGCTTTTTGCGGATTATAGTAAACACGATCGGATAGTGCTGACTAAAATGTTTACGCAAGGATGCTTACTATAACACAGGTCCGGCGGATCAAAACCGGACTGACTATATAGCGGGAGAAAACAAAATATGGGAATCGCTGCATTCGGGATCGATCTGGGATCCAGTAATATAAAGATATATAATGCCAATAACGACACCTTCTTTATGGAAAAGAACATGATAGCCATAGAAGGAAGAGATACACTGCTGGCATACGGGAATTCGGCTTTTGACATGTATGAGAAAGCGCCCGATAACATCAACATATCCTATCCTGTTGTTAACGGAGTGATCGCGGATATCAGGAACATGAACACCCTGGTACATTATTTTATCAATGATCTGTCCAGAGGCAATATAAGACCGGCAGATTATTACATCGCCGTACCCACGGATGTTACCGAGGTGGAAAAGCGTGCCTTCTATGATCTGGTAAGGGATTCCAATGTAAAGGCAAGAAGGGTTTATGTGGTTGAAAAAGCGGTTGCGGACGGCCTGGGCATGGATATAGATGTCAAGACCAGTCAGGGTATACTTGTGGTAAATGTCGGTTTTGATACTACGGAGATATCGGTACTGTCACTGGGCGGCATAGTCCTGTCGAGACTGATAAAGACCGGGGGACTGAAATTTGATGAGGCGATCAAGGCTGCGGTAAGGAGAGAATATAACCTTGTTATAGGCTCGAAGACTTCCGAAAAGTTAAAGATAGCCATACGCGAAGTGGAGTCGCAGGGCAAGAATGCCGTTGTATACGGAAGGGATATAGTGACAGGCCTTCCCGTTGAAAAGGAGATATCCACAAGACTGGTATACGAATGCTTAAAGGAGCATTTTGATACGATAGTCGATAACGTCAGACAGATCCTTGAACGTACTCCTCCCGAACTGGGAGTTGATATCCATCACCGTGGCATATATCTGTCCGGCGGTGCTTCACAGGTCGGGCATCTCTCGCACCTGTTATCGGCGAGTACGGGCTTAAGGGTAAACATGATAGACGAGCCCATTGGTTCCGTGATCGTGGGCCTGTCAACGATAATAAGAGAGAACAGATTTGCAAGTCTTGCTTTTCCGGTTGATAACGGAAAGTAAATATATATCACATGAGTCCTGTAGTAAAAAAGAAAGCCGAAAAGAAGAAAATACCTCCAAAGTACGCGCTGCTCGCAGTGACCGTACTTTGTATCATTTTAATGGCCCTGACTTATAACGGAAAGATAAGTGTGGGACCCGGCGGAGCACTGGCCGGGACCGTACTCGTTCCGCTGCAGAAGGGGCTTACTTCCGTATGCAACGATCTGGTCGAACAGGCGGGGCGCAGGCGCAGGCTGGATGAGCTGATCGATGAGAACAAAAAGCTTCAGGAAGAGATAGATTCGCTGCAGGTCGAGAATGCGAGACTGGTACAGGACAGATACGAGCTTACCGAGCTGAGAGCTCTTTATGAACTCGATCAGGTATACGAGGAATATGACACCGTAGGCGCCAGAGTGATAGGGGCCGATTCCGGAAGCTGGTTCGATTCCTTTATCATTGATAAGGGAACGGATGACGGGATCGAAGTAAACATGAATGTTATGGCCGGAGCCGGACTGGTAGGGATAGTCAGCAGTACCGGACCCAACTGGTCAAGAGTCAATACGATAATAGCCGACAATTCCAACGTAAGCGCGACGGTACTTCATACCCAGGATCATCTGATCGTGAGCGGAAGCATGCAGCTGATAGAACAGGGACGTATATCATATTCACAGCTTATCGATGATGATTCGCAGGTACAGAAGGGTGATAAAGTCGTTACCTCGAATATAAGCGACAAGTATCTGCCGGGTATACTGATAGGCTATATCTCATCGATAAATACCGATTCCAACCAGCTGACCAAATCCGGACTTTTAACGCCTGTGGCTGATTTTGAACATTTATCGCAGGTTCTGATAATTACCAGGTTGAAAGAAAGCTATGATCAAACGAATCATTAGTACACTCATCAGCATAGCAGTTGCTTTTCTCATGCAGACCTGTCTGTTGAGATATCTTCCGACCGGCAGGGCAACGGTGGATCTTTTGCTCCTTATCACCTGTATATTCGGCTTTATGCGGGGAGAATATGCGGGTATGATAAGCGGAATACTCTGCGGCCTGACGATGGATATCTTTTACTCCGGCGGGCTGGGGCTTTATACGCTCATTTATCTTTATGTCGGTTATCTTAACGGCCTGTGTAACAGATTTTTCGAGGAAAAAGACTTTAAGATGCCGCTGGCCCTCATTTTCTCAAGCGAACTGGCCTATCTGCTGCTGTACTTCCTGCTGTTCTATGTGTTCAGCAATAACTTTAATTTCTCGGATTATGTGTCAAGGCGCATGCTTCCGGAACTTTTACTGACCTGTGTTTCGGCAGTCATCATTTACCCGCTGCTTTTGTTTCTTGAGGTGAGGGTGATCAATTACGATCCCGGTGAAGAAGAAAGGAACAGACAGAACCTTGCACAGTCCGTGGAACGGGAGGTGAAGGGCTAAGATGCTTGAAGCAATACGAGAAAAAATATCAGCTTTCATACATTCGAGATTTCTGCTCCCTTATATCCTGCTGGGGATCGTTACGGGGACGCTTATCGCAAGGGTCTTTTCGCTGCAGATCGTTCACGGCAGGGAATATATGAACAACTTTGCCCTGAATATCGAGAAGGAAGTCAATATACCGGGAGCCAGAGGAAACATATATGACAGAAACGGCCAGCTCCTTGCTTATAATGAGCTGGCCTATTCCATAACGCTGACAGATACCATAGAGTCCGGAAAGCGCAAGAACGAGACACTGAACGGTATAATACTTAAGATGATAAGGATCATAGAAAAGAACGGAGACCATATCATCAATGATTTCGGACTGTATCTGGATGAGGGGGACAATTTCTGCTTTTCACACGAAGGCAACCAGCATCTGAGATTTCTTGCTGATATTTACGGACATGCTGTGATCGGGGATCTGAAATATGCCGAAAAGACCTCTAATCCCGATGAAGTCATGGAGTATCTCTGCTCTTCACAGGTCTATGGTATAGGCTCTTATACCAAGACGGGGAATAAGGTCACCTTCTTTCCGCAGATGGGTTACAGCAAAGAGGAGATGCTGAAGATAGCCATCATCAGATATCACCTCAGCATGAACAGCTTTACCAAATATATCGCTACTACCGTTGCTACCGATGTCAGTGATAAGACGGTAGCCGTGATCATGGAAAATTCCGATGCGCTTCAGGGAGTGTCGGTGGCACAGGATACGGTGAGACGCTACAACCATTCGGTCTATTTTTCTCAGGTGACCGGATATACCGGAAGGATATCACAGAGCGAATATGAAGAGTATTCGCTGAAAAATCCCGACTACACTACCAATGACTATATAGGCAAGACCGGCATAGAACTGTCCATGGAGAGCGAGCTGAAAGGGAGCAGCGGAAGCGAACAGCTCTTCGTTGATAATGTGGGACGGATCATAGAGAGAAACAACGTAAAACTGCCTCTGCCGGGAAATGACATATATCTGACGCTTGATGCGGAGCTGCAGATGGCCGCTTACAACCTGCTGGAACAGAAGATAGCGGGTATACTGGTCAGCCGCCTGGTAAATGAGAAAAAAGTGGAACAGCACGGACGTAACCGGCTTATTCCTGTCTACGATGTATATAATGCTTTTTTTGACAACAATGTGATCAATCTGAAGCATATGGCAAAAAGTTATGCGGGGGATTACGAAAAGAAGGTGTATTCACAGTTTGCCATAAAGCAGGCAGATGCCTTAAGACATATAGAATATGATCTTATGACTTCGGATACGCCGTATAACGAACTGGAAGACGAGGATAAGGAATATGAAAGCTTTATCATAGCCATGCTTTCCAATGCAAACTACGGCATCATAAAGAGTGATGTGGTGGATACGGAAGATGAGACCTATAAAAACTGGAGGATCAACGAGACCATAAGCATGAAGGAATATCTGATGTACTGCATATCAATGCAGTGGATAGATATCAGCAAACTTACGCTTGATAACCGTTATGCGGATTCCGGAGAGATATATAAGGCCATAACCGCTTACGTTGTCAGTCATCTGTCCACCAACCTTGATTTTTCGAAGAAGCTGTACAAATATCTGCTGCATTCGGATATGATCTCGGGACGTGATGCATGCATGATACTCTGGGAGCAGGACCTGATACCTGTAGATTTTTCAAGGATAGAAAAGCTGAAAAACGGTGAGACGGACAGTTTTCATTTTGTTTCATATCTTATCAGAAATATCTATATCACACCGGCGCAGCTGGGACTGGAGCCCTGTTCCGGATCAGTCGTGATAACGGCACCTGATAACGGAGAAGTGCTGGCACTGGTATCCTATCCCGGCTACGATACGAACAGACTGGCCAATACCGCGGATTCGGCTTATCTGGCCAAGCTTTCGCAGGACCATTCCAACCCCTTGTGGAATTATGCGACACAGCAGAGAACAGCACCCGGTTCCACCTTTAAGATGGTATCGAGTGTGGCGGGCGTTGAGGAAGGCGTGATCTCGGAAGGGTCCATAATAGAGTGCGAGGGTATTTTTACAAAGCTGGCCGGCACGCCGCCCCAGTGCTGGATAAATCCCGGTAATCACGGGGAACTGAACCTGACCGGTGCTATAGAGAACTCCTGCAACTGCTATTTTTACGAGGTCGGATACAGACTTTCAGGCGACGGGGAAGGCTATAACGATGCCTACGGTATCGAAAAGCTCAGGAAATATGCCGACATGTTCGGACTCAGCGAAAAGACCGGTGTGGAGATAGCCGAGTCGGAACCCATGATGAGTGATAAGTATGCCGTGCCTTCGGCTATCGGTCAGGGTACCCACAACTACACAACTGTCGGTCTGGCAAGATATGTGACGGCTGTGGCAAACAGCGGGACAGTATACAAGCTGAGCCTGATCCATGAGATCAAGAATCCTTCGGGACAGAATGAGTATTATTACAGGCAGGACGTCAGGAACGAGATCATAATAGAACGTTCGTTATGGAATGCCATACACATGGGAATGAGGAAGGTGGTGGAATCCAAATCGTACTTTGATCTGCCGGGCTTCACTGCGGCCGGCAAGACCGGTACGGCGCAGGAACAGACCAACAAGGCTAACCACGCGCTTTTTGTCGGTTATGCACCTTATGATCATCCCGAGATAGCCATTGCCGTACGTATCGCTAACGGTTATTCGTCGGATTTTGCGGCCCAGGTCGCTGCCGATATATTCAAATACCGCTTTAACCTTGAGAGTGAGGAAGAACTCATTACCGGTGAGGCCAGCGATGCAACTGCTGTGAGCGGAGGAGACTGATATGAAACAGAAACTGGAGATCAGAAATTTTAATCTTCGCCTTGTGATCCTGCTGATAACTATCTCGGTCATGGGGCTGGTGGCTATAGGGAGTGCCAAGGCCTCCGTGCAGACCAAACAGGCTTTCGGTGTGGTATTCGGAGTATTTGTGATGCTGGTGATAGCCTTCTTTGATTATCATTTCACGCTGAAGTTTTACTGGCTCATATATTTCTTTAATATGGGGCTGCTTATACTGGTGGACCGTTTCGGTGACAGTTCGCACAATGCGCAGCGCTGGATAGAGATAGCAGGCATAAGATTCCAGCCTTCCGAGACGGCAAAAATCCTGTTGATACTTTTTTATGCTCAGTTTATAATGAAGAACAGAGAGCGTATAAATGACATAAGGATCATCGGGATCATGATCGGGCTGATACTGCCGCCACTATATCTTGTATACAAGCAGCCGGATCTGTCAACCACTATCATGCTGGTGATCATATTCTGCATGATTCTCTATGTTGGCGGACTGAGCCACAAGATAATAATAGGTACGCTTGCGGTTGTGGTGCCGGCAGTAGTTGTTGTGATATTCCTTATACTGCAGCCGGATCAGACTCTGGTCAAGCCTTATCAGCAGGAACGTGTGCTTGCCTGGCTGCAGCCTGATAAATATGCACTTACCACAGCCTATCAGCAGCAGAATTCCATTACTGCAATAGGCAGCGGACAGCTGTGGGGCAAGGGGCTGAATAATAACGAGATAGGCTCAGTTAAGAACGGCAATTACATTTCGGAACCCCAGACGGACTTTATATTTGCCATAATAGGCGAGGAGACCGGTTTTGTGGGATCCGCCGCCGTGATAGTATTGCTGATGCTGATAGCCGCGGAGTGTTTCAGGACGGGAATGAACGCGGCAGACCTGTCCGGACAGATAATCTGTTTCGGCATGGGCTCGATAATATGTTTCCAGAGTTTTATAAACGTGGGAGTTACCACCGGCCTGCTGCCGAATACCGGTCTGCCGCTGCCTTTCGTGAGCTACGGGCTGACCAGTCTGGTAAGTCTCTATGCCGGGATGGGATTTGTGCTGAGCGTAAGCCTGAGGAAGAAGACCCAGGAGAGAAAGACCGTTCAGTATGTAGCAATGCCGGAACCGGATTTTAATCAATTATGATAAAGGGGTTACAGAATGAAAATCGCACTGATCGCACATGATGCAAAGAAACGTCTCATGCAGGATCTCTGTATAGCTTACAGGGGGATCCTTGCGCGGCATGAACTTTATGCCACGGGCACGACAGGACGGCTTATCGAAGAAGTGACGAACTTAAACGTTCATAAGTTTCTGTCCGGCCAGCTGGGCGGCGAGCAGCAGCTGGGAATACAGATAGAGCATAACGAGATAGACCTTATGATACTTCTGAGAGATCCGCTGAGTCCCATGACTCATGAACTGGATGCTCTCAACCTTTTAAGGCTCTGCGATATGCATAATATCCCGCTGGCGACCAATCTGGCCAGTGCGGAGCTGATGATAAAAGCACTTGACAGAGGGGATCTGGAGTGGCGTGAAATATATAAAGACTGAAAAAATGATCAGCGGCTGCGCGCTTGCCGTTATGCTCCTGCTTACGGGCTGCGGCGGCAGCAAGCCGGACCTTCCTTACGGTTCACTTGACGGAAATTCCAATTTTTCCATTGATACACAGACAGAAGCCGGAAAACTGCCTTTTTTTGCAGAAGAACTCTGTGCCACGGCCGAAGATATCACGGACAGCGCTTCCGTTGATACTTCTGAACTGAAAGCTGCCTGCGTATATAATGTAAGTGAGCGGAAGGTAGTATACTCATATAAGGCGAATGACAGGCTTTACCCCGCATCGCTTACCAAGATAATGACAGCTCTGATCGTTCTTGAGAACTGTCAGGATCTGAGCGAGGAAGTGATCGTAGGCGATGTGAACATACGCGAACAGGGTGTGCAGCTATTCGGGCTCAAGGAGGGAGACAGCCTCACAGTCAGCCAGCTGCTTTATGCGACTCTCGTCAATTCTTCAAATGATGCAGCTCTTGCGCTTGCCATACGTTTCGGCGACAATGTTGAGCATTTTGTTGACATGATGAATACACGAGCCCTTCAGCTTGGCTGTACACATACGCATTTTGTAAATCCCCACGGCCTTCCGAATGAGGATCATTATACCAGCGCGTATGACCTTTATCTTATGTTTAACGAAGCTCTAAAACATGAGGAATTTGTGAGGATGATACAGACGGTCAAATACACCGTTGACTACCGTAATGCCGAAGGAGAGCCGCAATCGAAGGATATCACTTCCACGAACTCTTATCTGACAGGTGCATATAAAAAGCCCGGAGAAGTCACCGTGATCGGCGGAAAGACAGGAAGCACCGCGTCTGCGGGAAGGTGCATGATACTCTCGGTTGATTCGGCAGCGGGAGATCCGTATATAATCGTTGTCATGGGCGCAGGTGATAATGATGTGCTGTACGGCACTATATCAAAACTGTGCAATGAGTGTGTGAAATAGTATAAGAGTTAAACCATTGACCAGGAGACCACAGGGAATAAGCAGTTTGTGCAGAAAGGAAGATGATCATGAAAGGAAAAAGATTTTTAGCTGCTCTGATGTGTACGGTGATGCTGACGGGAAGTCTCGACGCCTATGCATATGCGGCCGGAGATGAGTCGTCATATGAGGAGGTCATTACCGCAGATGAGGATGAAGCTTCGGAAGAAGTATTTGTTGAAGACACTTCCGCAGAGGTCTTGGACCTGATTAACGGTAAAAAGGAAGATATGGCTTTGCAGACCGAAGCGGCAGGAGAGACAGTTTTTGATGCCAAAGATGTTTTTGATGCTTCGGAAGAGAAGGCGGATGCGCTGACGGACGAGCTGTTTACAAAAATGACGGATCAGTGGTATGCCGAGCATTTTGATATAAACGATGACGGAAGTAAAAACTGGTTACTAAATTTTAAAGGGGATAAGGCGGAGGAGTTTCCGGAATATCTTCTTATACCGGCGATGATAAACGCCAAACCTGTTGTTCCCTCAGTGGGACTGTTTAACGGTTTTCAGAGCACTAAAACAAAGGGTATAAAGTTTGAGGATGGCATAGTCTCACCAAACGGTTTATATTCATGGATGTTTCAGGATTGTAAGAATCTGGAATATATAGATGTCAGTGCATTGGATATTTCGGGAATGACGGATGTGAGCTACTGGTTCGCAGGCTGCAGCAGTCTGAAAGAGATAAACTTCGGTACTTTCGATACCTCAGCTGTTACCAATATGGCTTATATGTTTCAAGGCTGTTCATCTCTCGAAAAACTGGTCCTTAAGTTTGATACCGGCGAGGTAGAGAATATGAGCCATATGTTCGATGGCTGTTCAAAACTGAAATCTCTGGATATCGTTTCATTCAATAAGGTAAAGCTCAGCGGAGCCGATGGTGATGAAGGTATTTCACATATGTTTGAAGGCTGCTCCGCGCTTGAGGACCTTGATCTGCATAGCTTTCCCGTAAGCGGTCATATTACTGTCAAAGATGCTTTCAAAGACTGCAAAGCCCTTAAACGACTCGATATAAGAAGCTTTAACATGGATGATTTTGAAGGATCCATGTTTGACGGAACAAGTGTGGAAAGACTTGGTTTACCTGTCCGGGCTGCAGCTGCGGCATGGACCGAGCCGGTTTCGATCAATGGTCTTAAAAGGATATATTATGCCGGAGATAAGAATGACTGGAATCTTAATCACTATGATTATGGCTGCGATAATATAGTTTATGAGTACGGGCTTCCCAGGGAAATACCCCTGCCGAGCGATCCTGATTTCCCGGACCTGAGCTTTTCTTTTGAGAACACTTACTGGATACCTGACATAAACACACTCGGATATAAAGAAGAATGGCATTATCACATTCCGAAAGAGCGTTATAACGAAATCTTTGGTGAAAAGGGAGATGTTGTATTTGAGGTTTTTGATGATGAATGGGGCGGCAGCTGTTACGGCATGTCTGCAGGTGGCGCCATGTTCTTTGCAAGGGATCTGCTGTCCGATAACTATAAAAAGGGTGCATATGCTTCGTCTGATCTGATGCTTGGATATGAAGTGGACCGTGATCCTTCCGATGACAAGAGAGAAGATATGAACAGTGATCTGAGGAAGCTTCTTGAAGGACTTCAGATATCCCAGTACGACGACAGGGTGCAGTATTGCTATTCTATACCGGCAACAGCTACAGAGATAGCGGAAGAGATAAAGAGCAGCGGTAAGCCCGTGGTGCTCGGACTCTTCGGACCCGAGGGCGGCCATGCTGTTCTGGCTTATGATGTGATCGAAGGCAGAGCTGCTTCCGGTTCAGCTATAGCGATCTATGACAGTAACTGGCCCGGAAAAAACAGATATATAGAGATCAAAAAAGACGGCGATGACGGCTTTTATAAGAATTACTGGAAATATACGCTGATAGACAAGGGTGAGAGCACGGTATTTCCCCAGGGCCTTAGCTGGGGTTCGGAATATGCGGACTGCGATATAACCATGGTACCCTATGATATCTACAGTGCTCCCTGGAAGGATGGAGGAGTCTTTGACGAAAACTGGGAGCCGGATATGGACGGCCTTGACTGGACTGAGGATGATGAAAATCTCTACAGCAGCTTTATCGATAATATGGCATGGACTGCAGATGAACAGGCTGCGATCGCCGCTGACGCAAGCCTTCTGTCCGAGGACTGGACAGCAGCGGATCAGGCAGAATATGAGAAGAACAAAAACGATCTGAAGTCGGCAAACGTACGCTGTAAGGTACGCTGCAAGGTGCGTTGCAAGGTAAGATGCAAAGTACGCTGCAAGGTACGTTGTAAAGTACGCTGCAAGGTGAGATGCAAAGTACGCTGCAAGATGATGGCTGTGGAGAACAGCTCATATACCGTACTGAACGAAAACGGTGACAAGCTGATCGAGACAGTAAACGGTGATGCCCGGATCGCAGAGGCTATGCAGGATACGGTCTTTACTCCCGTGGATAACGCGATCAGCAAGGGTGCAAAGAAAGAAGGCGTGCAGGGCTTCTACAGTCCTGTCGGAAGAAAGACAGTTTCCGCAAATGAAGGACTCAGATTCACAGCTGTGGATGATGGCTATATGCAGAAGGTCATCACCGAAGGCAAGAAGGCTGAGACAAGACTTGACAGCAGGGAAAAGATCAATGAGCTTAAGCTGAAGCTTAAGAAGGGTCAGAAACTGGAGGAGAGGCTGAAGGATCCTGCAAATGATGTGACCATTAATGGTAAAGGAACAGGAAAAGAGGCTCTGGTATTAAATGCAGAAAACGGTCTTATCATTGAAGAACTGGAGATCACCTCAGTCAGCGCCAACGGCTTTGAGCAGCCTGCAGGTAAGAATATCTCAAAGCTTAAGATGGAGCTGGAATATACCACGACAGTTGTAAGTGAGGAGAGAAAGACTCCCAAGGTGACCATTAAGGATGGTGACTACGTACTCGTTCCGTTCACAGACTATGTATGTGTCTACAGCGATAATGCAGAGGCCGGTACCGGACATGTGGTTGCTTACGGTATAGGAAAATATACCGGAGAACTGAAGGGAAGCTTTAAGATAACAAAAGCCGATGTGGAAGAGCCGTTTAACTTAAACGGTATGGATTTCAGATTTGTAAGAAATGCAGATACGACCTACGATACCGTATCAAAGAACAGCTCGGGCAAATACTCTATGACATATACGGGTACCGCGCTCAAGCCGTTGGTAAAGGTATGGTATAAGGGACATGAACTGTATGAAGGAACCGATTTTACCGTAAAATACAAGAATAACAAGAATGTCGGAACCGCACAGGCGATCATCACAGGCAAGGGAATGTACAAGTGCAGTAAGACTCTTGAGTTCACCATTGTCCAGAAGAGCTTAAAGAGCAGCAAGATAGCCTGCCCCGCTTACTTTATAGCAGACGGGGATAAGGATCCCAAGGTAGTGCTTGCTTATAACGGCATAATGCTCAAGAACGGTAAAGACTTTACGGCAACAGCCAACGGTAAAGATAAGGTAACGATCAAGGGTGAAGGAAATTACAAGGATACCATCAGCGTTGTTGTAAGCCGTGTAGCTGATAAGAAGAAACTCAGCATCAGGGCTTCACTGGGCAAGGGTATCAGCAAAGTCTATAACGGCAAGGCAGTGGAGCTTTCAGCGGAAGAGCTTATCGTTAAGGATGGAGACGGCAATGTCCTGAAAGAGGGTAATGATTATAAGGTATACTACAGCAATAATCTTAACGCAGGCAAAGCTAAGGTTACCGTTGCAGGCTACGGCGGATTTACCGGTGTGGTTACCAAGACATTCAAGATAAAGGCCGATAAGGAAGGCATGGTGAATGCGAAGGCTGATAAGACGACGGTTACCTACAGCATCAACGGATCAAGACCCGTTATCAGCGTAAACTGCGGCTCAAGAAGCCTCGTTGCAGGCCGTGACTTTAAAGTAAGCTTCCCGAAGAACAAAAAGGGCAGTGCGGCTTATTCCATCAAGTTTGCCGGAAACTATAAGGGACAGAAAGCAATAAAGAATCAGGCTTATACCGTGACGGAAGGTGAATTCGTCGAAGGCGTTATCAGCATAAATGCTGCGGATATGGTCGTGAACAAGAAGAACAAAGTAGTGCCCAGGGTATATGTTGATGAAGGCAGAACGCTTCTGAATGCGAAAGACTATACAGTTGAGGTGCTGCTTGACGGCAAGGTGCTCGAAAAGAATACCGTCACTATGGTCAAATCCGAAAAACTGAAGGCAGTTATAAGAGTGACCGGAAGAAATAATTACAAGGGCGGTGTCATCGAAAAAGAAGTGACTATCTATCCGAAGGATACCAAGACGATAGATATCGCTGCTGCTAAGGTAAAGGTATATGCAAAGAGTACCGATCTGAAGCCTGCAAAATCGCTTGCATTTACAGGCGAGCGTGTATTCCCCGGCAGGACAGATGTTATGCTGAAAGGGCAGAAAGTCAATGTTACGGTTAAATGCTATAACAACCTGACAAAGGGCAAGGCAGTGGTCATTGCCTATGGTAAGGGTTCTGCTTATGCAGGTGCTGCAAAGGGAAGCTATAAGATCAAATAAGTACGAGGAGACAAGGGTAATGGCCAAAGTAGGAATGATAGGTGCAGGCAGCTGGGGTATAGCACTGGCGTGGCTGTTGAACAATAACGGACATGAGGTGAGCGTATGGTCGGCTCTGCCTGAAGAGATAGATATGCTGAAGGCAGAGCATGAACATAAAGACAAGCTTCCGGGAGTAAAGCTCAGTGAGAAGATGCAGTTCACTAAACAGCTTGAAGAGGCTGTTAAAGATATGGACCTGCTGGTCCTGGCTGTTCCCTCTATTTTTACACGCAAGACAGCAGCCCAGATGAAGCCTTATGTTTCCGAAGGGCAGATCATTGTCAATGTTGCAAAGGGTATAGAAGAAGATAGCCTGAAGACTCTGGATATACAGATATCCGAGGAAGTACCGCAGGCCGATGTGGCGGTGCTTTCGGGCCCTACCCACGCCGAAGAGGTTGGACGCGGGCTGCCGACTACGATAGTTGCAGCTGCCAGAAAGAAAAAAACAGCGGAATATGTGCAGAGCATATTCTCTTCACCGGTTTTCAGAGTATATACCTCACCCGATGTGATGGGCGTTGAGCTGGGAGCAGCTCTTAAGAATGTGGTGGCTTTAGCCGCAGGTATGGCCGACGGGCTGGGCTACGGTGATAATACGAAAGCCGCACTCATTACCAGAGGACTTAATGAGATATCGAAGCTGGGAACAGTGATGGGCGGCGCACCCGAGACTTTTGCAGGTCTTACCGGCATGGGAGATCTTATAGTCACCTGTGCGTCCATGCATTCAAGAAACAGAAGAGCAGGCATACTGATCGGCCAGGGTAAAAAGATGAAAGAAGCCATGGACGAGGTAAAGATGGTGGTGGAAGGAGTATATTCCGCCAAAGCAGGTCTGGAACTAGCAAAAAAATACAATGTACAGATGCCTATCATCGAACAGGTCAACAAGATCCTCTTTGAAGATAAACCGGTTAAAGAGGCCGTAAACGAACTGATGATAAGAGAACTGAAGGCCGAACATGAACTTCCCTGGGAGGAATAATGGCATCTGATCGAAAGGACAGTGTATGACAGAGGAATTTAAGAGTACAAAGGAATATGTGGCGAGCGAGGCGCTTATGGGCAGTGTGAATGTGGCCATAGCACTTAAAAAGCCGCTGCTGATAAAGGGAGAGCCGGGAACCGGCAAGACGATGCTGGCAGAGGCTGTTGCAAAAAGTCTCGGTAAAAAGCTGATCATATGGAACATCAAATCCACGACCAAGGCCCAGGACGGACTGTATATGTATGATACGATACAGCGTCTTTATGACGGGCAGTTCGGTGAAGAGGGTGTTGATGATATCGCAAGATATATAAAGCTTGGAAAGCTCGGTGAGGCTTTTGAGAGTGATGAGCAGGTGGTGCTGCTTATCGATGAGATAGATAAGGCCGATCTCGAATTTCCCAACGACCTGCTGTGGGAGCTTGACCAGATGGAATTCTATATCCACGAAACGAAGAGGACGGTAAAGGCAAAGCATCGTCCGATAGTTATCATTACCTCGAATGCTGAAAAGGAACTGCCTGATGCATTCCTGCGCAGATGCATATTCCACTATATCGATTTCCCCGATGAGGCTCTTATGGAAGAGATCGTAAAGGTTCATTTCCCGGATATCGAAGAAAATCTGCTGAAGAATGCCATGGAGGTGTTCTATTGGATAAGAGGTATAAGGGATGTGAGAAAGAAGCCATCCACTTCGGAGCTCATTGACTGGGTCAATGCGCTGCAGATGGGCGGTATACCCACCGATACCCTGAAAGAGAAGCTTCCGTTCATAGGTGTGATAGTCAAAAAGGATGAGGATCTGGAAACCGTAAAGCATTATGTTCAATAATTTCTTTAATGCCTTAAACAAATACGGGATAAGCGTTACCTTAAGTGAGTGGCTGACATTGCAGAACGCCCTTGATATGGGGCTGTGCGAGTCGTCGCTCACTAAGTTTTACTATATAGCCAGATCGATAGTAGTCCATTCCGAGACCGATTATGATAAATACGATCAGGCTTTTGAAGAGTGCTTCAAGGCCATGCAGCATGAACCGGGGGTAACGGAACGGATGCTGAAATGGCTGGACAAACCTGAGATGAACGATATGCTGCACGAAGAGGACAAGGATTATCTGAACTCCGTTGAGACTTTTGAGATAGATAAGGATGACGTGGAGAAAAAGTTCAAGCAGCGCCTAAAGGATCAGGACAGTGAGCACAACGGAGGAGCTTACTGGATAGGTACGATGGGCAAGACCTCTTTCGGCAATACCGGCGGTAATATCGGCGGGATAAGAGTAGGCGGAGGGACAGGCTACCAGAGTGCCTTCCAGGTCATAGGCGCCAGAAAATACAGGGATTTCAGGGATGACAGGGTGCTTACCGGCAGGCAGTTTATGGCGGCACTAAGAAAACTCAGACAGTTTTCCACAAAACTCGATATACCGAAGACCGAACTGGATATAGACGGGACGGTGCACGATACCTGCGAACAGGGCGGCGTGCTGAAGATAGTCATGGACAAGCCCAGGAAAAACACGGTTAAGCTGCTGCTTCTCATGGATTCCGGCGGTACCATGATACCCTACTGTGATCTTTTAAACGAGCTGTTCCAGTCGGTACATAAATCAAATCATTATAAGGAAGTAAAGACTTATTACTTCCATAACTGCATATATTCCCATGTATATAACGATCCCGGCTGCGAGAACGGTAACTGGGTGGAAACCGAGTGGATGTTCAAAAACCTGGATAAGGATTTTAAAGTAATAATAGTAGGAGATGCGGCCATGGCGCCGGAGGAACTGTATGCCAAGGACGGTAACTATCGCGGCCCCAACGGCGGTTATTCCGGTTATGAATGGCTGATAAGGCTTAAACAGAAATATAAGAGGATAGTCTGGATGAATCCGAAGATGGCCCCGGGAGCGGCACCCTGGCGTGAAGCCGAGACGGCCATAAAAGAGATCTTTCCCATGCTGCCGCTTACGGTAGAAGGGCTTAACGAGGGAATGGAAGTACTGATGAAGAAAAACTGAAAGCTGTTTTTGCTTTATAGGAAATTCCTCTGGAATTTCCATAAAGCAAAAAGCCCTCCGGGCGGGATGCGCACTCGCGCGAGAGGAAAATGTTGCCTTCGGCAACCGCGCTCGGCGCTAGCGTTCCGCAAGCGGAACGCTTTGCTCCACGGAAATACAAACAGCAGATTTTTTGACATTTAAAAGTCATTAATATATAATAAACGGGCATGCGCAAAAGCGCAGACAAGTACAACCGGAGGTGTGTGTATGAAGAATTCGCTGGATACTCATATGGGAAGCATTTCCATCGACAATACCGTGATAGCACAGTATGCAGGTAATGTCGCTAACGAGTGCTACGGCATCGTGGGAATGGCATCCGTAAACGTTAAAGAAGGTCTGGTACGTATACTGAAGAAAGAAAGCGTAGAGCATGGCATTCAGGTCAGAAGCAACGCAGGCAAGCTTACAATAGATTTTCATATCATAATAGCCTATGGCGTCAGCATCAGGGCTGTTACCGAGAATCTCGTTGAGACTGTTAAGTACAAGGTGGAAGCCTTCAGCGGTCTGGAGGTTGAGAAGGTTAACGTCTTTGTAGAAGGCGTACGCGTAATAGACTAATTCAGGAGGATACCCAAGGTGGCGATTAATACCTTAGATGCTTCGATGCTTGCAAAAATGTTTCTTGCAGGTGCTAAGAAGCTTGAGTCAAAAAAGGAAGAGATAAATGAACTGAACGTGTTCCCCGTGCCTGATGGTGATACAGGAACAAATATGACGCTTACCGTTATGTCGGCAGCCAAGGAAGTATATGCTCTCAAGGATCCGGATATGGATACGGTATGCAAGAGCATCAGCTCGGGTACATTAAGAGGAGCAAGAGGTAACTCCGGTGTTATCCTGAGCCAGCTGTTCAGAGGTATGGCCAAGGTGATAAAAGGACATGATACCGTAGATATAGGTATCATCTCGGCAGCCTGTGACAAAGCGGTGGAGATGGCATACAAGGCTGTAATGCAGCCTAAAGAAGGTACCATACTTACCGTTGCAAAGGGTATAGCCGAAAAGATAAATGAGATCTATGAAAGAGGCGAGGAAGATCTCGACGTATTTTTCAGGGAAGTGATAGAAAAAGGCAACGAAGTACTTGCATATACACCCGAACTGCTCCCCGTACTGAAGGAAGCGGGTGTGGTGGATTCCGGCGGTGCCGGTCTTATGGCTGTCGTGGAAGGTATCTATGACGGTTTCCTCGGCAAGGGCATAGAGTTCACCATGGATGAGGAGACTTCACAGGCTGCCGGCGAAGTAAGGCTTTTCGGTGCTGAGGAGAAGAAGGTAAAGGAATATAAATATCTTTACCATACAACTCTCTCTATCATGCTGGACAAGGCTTTCCATAATCAGAGAGAATCGGAAGTAAAGAAGTATTTAAATGAAGTCGGTGATGAAGTTACGGTTTCCGTTGATGAGGGTATCGTAAATGTGGGCTTAAATACCTCCGATCCCGGTATGGTGCTCCAGAAAGCCCTGCAGTACGGTGAACTGGTCGATGTAAAGATACTGAACAGAAGGATGGCTGACAGCGGAAAGCTCCCTGCCGAAAGTAAGGAAGCACCGGTCCCTGAGGCTCCCAGAAAGGCAGTCGGTTTTGTGGCTGTGAGTGCAGGCAGCGGCATAGGGGAAATATTTAAAGGACTTGGTGTTGACTGTCTCATAGAAGGCGGCCAGACCATGAATCCCAGTACCGAAGACATGCTGAACGCGGTCAAGACCGTAAATGCGGATACCGTGTTCATCTTCCCCAATAACAAGAACATCATCCTTGCTGCAAACCAGGCCAGAGACCTGACCAAGGATAAGAAGATAATAGTGATCCCGACCAAGACCGTGCCCCAGTGTATCTCGGCCATGATAGCCTATATGCCGGACGCATCCGCAGAGGAGAATGAAGCGTCCATGAATGAAGCTGCGGGAATGGTAAAGAGCGGATCTCTTACATATGCGGTAAGGGATACTTCGATTGATGGCGTGGAGATCCATGAGCATGATTTCATGGGTATCGGTGACGGCGGCATACTCTCAAACGGTGCGGACATTCAGGAAGTAATGCTCTCCATGCTCGATAAGATGTGTGAGGATACTTCGGAACTGATAAGCATATATTACGGTGCCGATGTCAGCGAGGCGGATGCACAGGCCATGAAAGCAAAAGTGGCAGAGCATTTCCCTAAGGTGGACATTGAGATGACCGTGGGAGCACAGCCGGTATATTACTACATCGTTTCGGTGGAATAAAATCTTGGATCTGTCAAGCGGGATAATAAACGTAAAGGGTATAGGTGAAAAGAGCGCTGCCGCATTTTATAAAGCCGGCATATATACCGTATCCGACCTGCTTGAGTATTTCCCGGGATCTTATACGAATCTAAGCCCGGTAAAAAAGATAATTGAGATAAAAAGTGACGGCCGCGTGACCGTAAATGTAAGAGTGCAGACTAAAGCTGCACTCTTTCGCGTTGGCGGGAAAAGCATACTCAGGTTCAGGGTCTGTGATGACAGCGGAAGCCTGCAGGTTTCGATCTTTAACATGCCTTATCTGAAAAACAGTATATTACCCGGACGCAGCAGTGTATTAAACGGTATCTGTACATTCAAAAAAGGCGAATGGCAGATGAGCCAGCCACGCTTTTTGACAGAAGAAGAGTACAAAGAAGAGGCCGGGAGACTAAAGGCTGTCTATCCGCTGCATGGCGGGCTGACTGCGTCAAAGCTTTCAAAAGCAATATCAGAAGTGATAGGGCTGTGCGAAAGATATGAGGAATTTCTGCCGGAGGATGTGCTGATTGCGGAAGGACTCATAGGCAGGGCTGAGGCGATAAGAAAGATCCATCAGCCCAAAGACAGGGAGGATATCGAAAGAGCAAGAAAGCGTCTTGCTTTTGACGAGATATTCATGTTCCTTGCAAGGATACAGCTGCTGAAAAGCAAAACGGAAAAAGAAAAGACGGAAGTACATACGGGTGAAAGCATACGCTATGAAAAGCTGCTAAACGGTCTTCCCTATGAACTCACCGGAGCGCAGAAGCGCGCGCTGGATGACATATGCCGTGATATGTCGGGCGAAAACTGCATGAACAGGCTTTTGCAGGGAGATGTGGGCTGCGGAAAAACTGCTGTTGCTTTCCTTGCAGCCATGAAGATCATCGATGCAGGCTATCAGGCTGCAGTCATGGCACCGACGGAAGTGCTTGCAAGGCAGCATTATAATGACATCTGTGAGATGAATGAAAAATACGGCCTTGATATACGGCCCGTGCTGATCAGCGGGGCTCTTAAGGCCGCACAAAAGCGTGAAGCCTGCAGGATGGCCGCAGAGGGAAAGGCGGATATCATAATAGGAACCCATGCGCTCATACAGGAAAAAGCAGAATATAAAAAACTTGGTCTTGTCGTAACTGACGAACAGCACCGTTTCGGAGTGCGGCAACGACTCACTTTCGGGGAAAAGGGACAGCATCCGCATGTACTGGTAATGTCGGCAACGCCCATACCGAGAACGCTCGGCCTGATACTTTACGGGGATCTTGATGTAAGTATCATAGATGAGCTGCCGGCAAAGCGCCTGCCGATAAAGAATACGGTGCTGGGTACAGACTGGAGGCCCAAACTCTACAGCTTTATACAAAAGAGGATAAGCGAAGGCAGACAGGCCTATATTATCTGTCCGATGGTCGAGGAAAATGATGAACTCTGCGGCGTGGAAGATGTTGAGAGCTACGGAGAGATGCTCCGCGAAAAAATGCCTTCAAACATACGTATAGATATCCTTCACGGACGTATGAAGGATGAGGATAAACGCAGGGTTATGGAAGGTTTTGCAAAGGGACAGACTGATATACTGGTTTCCACGACAGTTGTGGAAGTGGGGGTCAATGTTCCGAATGCTACGGTAATGATGATCGAGAATGCGGAACGCTTCGGCCTGTCACAGCTGCATCAGCTGCGTGGCCGGGTTGGCAGAGGCAGTGAACAGTCTTACTGCATCTTTGTGGCCGGCGGGGAAGGCGAGAAGAGTAAAAAGGCGCAGAAGAGACTGGAGATCATGTCTAAGACCAACGACGGTTTTAAGATAGCCGAAGAGGATCTGAAACAGCGCGGACCCGGAGATCTGTTCGGGCTCAGACAGTCCGGCATGCCGCTATTTAAGATGGCCGATATCTATGAAGACAGTGAACTGATAAAGCGCTGCAGCAATCTGATCGAAAGACTATTAAATAAAGATGAGGCTTTCAGGGAGAGGATCATAAAACTTGTCGGCGAGATCAATGCAGCCGGTGTGACCATGTGATACGGATGAAAGAGCCTGATATCAATAATTGCTTGCAAATCGTGATTATTATGTTAATATAAAGATTGGACCTTTTTTAAAATAGATCCGGACGCTAAGTACGGGATCTTATTGGGAGGAAAGATATGAAAAAAATGATGAAAATGATTTTGGCAGCTTTATTGATCGGCTTTACCGTATTTTTTGCAAATGCGGATGTCGTAAGAGCCGAAGAGCCTGCAGCAAATCCGACGGCGGTTGTATATCCGGATGGTTTTGATCCCGTATATTATGCCAATAAATATGCGGATGTGAAGGCGGTATTCGGTACGGATGCACAGCTTCTTTACAATCATTATCTTCTTTTCGGAAAAGCGGAGAAGAGATTTAAGAATCTGGCTGAAGAACAGGCGGCTGCTCCCTCGGCTCCGGTACAGGCCGCAGCTCCCGCGGTTCCCGCAGCCCCGGCTGTTCCGGCCATTGATACATCTGTACTCGGCAAGACCTATATAGATGTAAATATCACCACACAGACCCTGACCTATATAGTTGACGGAAAAGTGGCTCTGGCATCGCCTGTCGTTACGGGCAATCGCGGAAAGAGCACTCCCATAGGCATATATCCCATCACTAATATGGTGGCGGGCACCAAACTGGTGGGGCCTACCTGGAACGTGTGGGTTGACAGATGGATGAGACTCGGCGATACGCATTGCGGTCTTCATGATGCAAGCTGGCGCGGCGCTTTCGGCGGTAACGTTTATATGACCAACGGTTCCCACGGCTGCGTGAATCTGCCTCATGATGTGGCTATCGTGCTTTATAGCATGATCGTTCCCGGAACTCTTGTAAATATTCATTTTTAAGGTGATACATATGGCAAAGTTTGACGATGATGATGAAATGTATGTGACCTTAAACCTTGATGAGGGCGATGTGAAATGCGCCATCGTTACCATCTTTTCGGTTGGGGATAAGGACTATATCGCGCTGCTTCCTCTGGATGAGAACGATGAGAATGAAGACGGCGAGGTCTGGATCTACGGTCACAGTGAGGATGAGGACGGCACACCGCATCTCAGATATATAGAGGATGAGGATGAGTATGAGGCGGCTTCCGATGCTTTTGATGAATTCCTGGACGGACAGGAATTTGATGAACTGGTGTAGGCTATGGATTTCTGGGGACATTTAAAAACCATAACGGAACACCGCATTGAAGTGATGAAGGGCTGCTTTAAGGCCGGGCTATATTATCAGGGACTGACTCATGACCTCTCAAAATACTCACCGAGCGAATTTATTCCGGGTGTTAAGTATTTCCAGGGATACCGCAGTCCGAATAATGCGGAACGAGAGGACATAGGCTATTCGTCCGCCTGGCTCCATCATAAGGGACGCAATAAACATCATTTTGAATACTGGATCGACTATCCTATAAGGGATACGGAAACGGGAAAGGTAAAAGCCCAGCCCGCGCCGATGCCGGACAGATATATTGTTGAGATGTTCATGGACAGGCTTGCCGCCTGCAAGATATACCAGAAAGACAAATATACCGATCTGTCACCCTGGAACTATTACAGACAGGGAGATATAAGCAGATTCCTGCATCCGCATACCAAGGAGCTCTTAGAGAGACTTCTTAAGATGAATGCGGTCAAAGGGGAGGAATATACGATAAAGTATATCCGGGTAAAGATATTAAAGAATGCGAGGATAAAAAATGATAAATGATAAAAAAGTTTTGTTTTCGGCTATGCAGGCTACAGGAAACCTGACACTCGGGAATTATCTGGGAGCCCTGAAAAACTGGACTACACTCAGTGATGAATATGAATGCTTTTTTGCTGTAGCCGATCTGCACTCGATAACCGTAAGACAGGATCCTGCGGAGTTCCGTAAAAATGCGAGAAAACTGCTGACCCTGTTCATCGCAGCGGGAATAGATCCCGAGAAGAACTGCATATACTACCAGTCACAGGTATCGGCACATGCAGAACTGGCATGGATACTTAACTGCTTTACCTATATGGGCGAGCTGAGCCGCATGACGCAGTTCAAGGATAAATCAGCCAAACATGCAGACAATATAAACGCAGGCCTCTTTACCTATCCGGCACTGATGGCGGCTGACATACTGCTGTATCAGGCTGATGTGGTACCTGTAGGGAAAGACCAGATGCAGCACCTTGAGCTGACCAGGGATATAGCAGGCCGTTTCAACGCGATCTACGGGGATGTATTTACCATACCCGAAGCCTATCTCGGAAAGGCCGGAGCGCGTATCATGAGCCTTCAGGATCCGGCGAAGAAGATGTCAAAATCAGATGAAAATGTCAACGGTTCGATCTATCTGATGGATGATCCGGATACCATAAGACGTAAGTTCAAAAGAGCGGTAACCGACTCGGAAGGGGCAGTCAGATACAGCGAGAGCCAGCCGGGTATTATGAACCTCATCGATATTTACAGCGCCTGCACCGGAAAGACTCCCGAAGAGATAGTAAAAGACTTTGAAGGACAGGGATATGGTGTATTCAAAGAAGCTGCAGGCGAAGCGGTAGTTTCCGTACTCGAGCCCCTGCAGAAGAGATTTGAGGAACTGTCAAAGGATAAGGAGTATATAGACAACTGTATCAAGAATAATGCCGAGAAGGCTGCTTATACAGCAAATAAAACACTTAGAAAGGTTCAGAAAAAGGTCGGGTTTTCTGAGAGAATAAGATGATGAACAGATATTCAATGATGCAGCTTGGCAAAGACCATGATTCGCTGTTTGATGAACTGGTAAATTACTGCATGACCAGCGGCGCCATAGACCAGAGCCTCTATACCGAATATGACGTAAAGAGGGGGCTGCGTGACTCCAACGGTAAAGGTGTGCTTACAGGCCTTACCGAGATATCGGATGTAAACGGTACAGAGGTGGTTGACGGAGTAAAGATGCCAGCGGAAGGCCAGCTCTTTTACCAGGGCTATGATGTGAAAGACCTTATCGGAGGGGCTCACGGCAGACGTTATGTTTTTGAAGAGATAACGTATCTGCTGCTTTTCGGCGCACTTCCCACGAAGGCACAGCTGGAGAGCTTCAAGACCATACTTACGGATCTGCAGGAACTTTCGGGAGATTTTGTAAGGGATGTGATCCTTCATAATCCCAGCGGCAATATCATGAATTCGCTGCAGAAGGCCATTCTTTCGCTTTATTCCTTTGATGATGATCCGGAAGATACCAATGTGCCCAACGTTTTGAGACAGTGTCTGCAGATGATAGGAAAACTGCCGCTGATAGCTGTTTACGGTTATCACGGATACAGACACTTTTCGCTTAACCAGAATCTTGTGATCCGTACTCCCAAGAAGGAGTATTCGACTGCGGAAAACATACTGAACATGTTAAGGCCCGACGGCAAGTTTACCAAGCTTGAAGCAGAAGTCCTTGATATGGCTCTTGTTCTCCATGCGGAGCATGGCGGCGGTAATAACTCCACCTTTACCACCCATGTGGTCACCAGTTCGGGTACCGATTCCTATTCGGCAATGGCAGCTGCAATAGCATCCCTTAAAGGTCCCAAGCACGGCGGTGCAAATCTTAAAGTTCAGCGCATGTTCGCTGACATTAAGGATAAGGTAAGGAATTGGGAAGATGAAAAGGCACTTTCCGAATATCTCGATAAAGTATTGAAAAAAGAAGCTTTTGACAAGTCGGGGCTTATCTATGGTATGGGACATGCCATCTACACTTTGTCTGATCCCAGAAAGGTAATCCTTAAAGAAGGCGCAAGGAAGCTGGCGGAAGAGAAGGGACGCATGGACGAGTTCATGCTTTACGACAGGGTAGAGAGGATAAGTGCGGAACTGATCACCAAGAGCAGAAGAGTATTTAAGCCGGTATGTGCAAACGTAGATTTTTACAGCGGTTTCCTGTATTCAATGCTTGAGATACCCGAAGAACTCTTCACACCCATGTTTGCGATTGCGCGTATCTCCGGCTGGAGTGCACACCGCCTTGAAGAGCTTGTCAACCACGGAAAGATAATACGTCCCGCATATAAGTATGTTGGACATCACAGGGAATATACAGAGATCGGAGACAGATAATGGAGAAGTATGTCGCATATGTTTCCTGCTACACACAGGGAAGCAAGATAGGTATACGTGTTTATGATGTGGATATGGAAGCCGGCACCTTCACTGAAAAAGATGAAGTGCAGATATCCAATTCCTCATACATGACCATCTCGCATAACCGTAAGCATCTGTATTCCATCACCGATTACGGTGTGGAAGCTTATGACATAGAAGCTGACGGACGCATCAGGACAATCTCCCAGGCTTCCATAAACGGTATGCGCGGCTGTTATCTGTCCACCGATTATGAAGACAAATATCTCTTTGTTGCAGGATATCATGACGGCAAGATCACGGTTTTAAGCCTTGCAGAAGACGGCAGTCTCGGAGACATCGTTGACGAAGTCTATCACAAGGGTATAGGATCTGTAGCGGACAGAAACTTCAGGCCTCACGTAAACTGTGTAAAGATGACCAGGGACAACAAGTATCTGCTGGCAGCCGATCTGGGCCTGGACCATGTAAAGGTATACCGCCTCGATCATGCCACAGGGAAGCTTGCGATGGTTGATATCATCCATTCCGAGCAGTATTCCGGTCCCAGGCACATCAAGATATCAAAAGACGGTATGTACATCTACATCATACATGAAGCAACCTGCATGGTAGATGTATACCGTTATATAGAAGAGAATAACAATCCGGAATTCGAGAAGATACAGTCCATATCCACGGTAAACGATTATCATGCCGGGGACTCCGCGGCCAGTGCCATCAATCTCTCGGATGATTTCAAGTATCTCTTGTGCTCAAATGCCGGTGATAATTCGGTGACTCTTTATAATATAGACGATATAAGCGGCAAACTGGACAAGATATTCTGTCTGCCCATCAGCGGCCTTTATCCCAAGGATGCGGCCCTGTTCCCGGACAACAGACATCTGGTCAGCTTAAACCACGAAAACAACACCATGACCTTCTTCGGAGTAGATCCCGAAAAGAAGACGCTTGTCATGTGCGCAAAAGAGATCAAAATACCGATGCCAAACTGTGTTGTATTTTATAAGTTGTCGTAAATCTTATGGATATGATCCATGCGCGAGGACATATTCTTCAGCAGCAGATCGGTGATCACGAGAGCTGCCATACATTCCACGACCACCACGGCACGCGGGACTATGACAGGATCATGACGACCTTTAATGGCGAGATTAACATCCTCGCCTTTTTTATTTACTGTTTTCTGCTCGCTGAATATAGAAGGGGTGGGTTTAAAATGCACCCTCATAAAGATATCATTGCCGTTGGAGATACCGCCGAGCATGCCGCCGGCATGATTGCTGCCGAAAGCGATATGGCCGTTCTCCATATGCATCTCGTCATTATTCTCGCTGCCATAGCTGGAAGTGACGTTTATGCCGTCGCCTATCTCCACGGCTTTTACGGCACCTATCGACATCATGGCATGACCGAGCAGGGCATCAAGCTTATCAAATACAGGCTCTCCGAGACCCGCCGGAACGCCTTTGATCAGGCATTCGGCAGTACCGCCTGCGGAATCCAACTTTGCACGGCATTCATCCATAAACTTAAAAACTTCCGAAGCGGCGATCTTATCGGGCATTGCCACCGGATTACTGAGCCGCTCCAGCATATCATTATTCTTTTCAATCTTTATGTTTCCGATGGAAGCAGTATAAGCACTGACATCGATACCCATTTCCTTCAATATCTTCATTGCCACTGCACCGGCAGCAACCCTGGCAGCTGTCTCACGTCCCGAAGACCTTCCGCCTCCTCTGTAGTCGCGGAAACCGTATTTCGCATCAAAGGTCATATCGGCATGTCCCGGACGATAAACATCCTTGAGTTCATCATAGTCACTGCTGTGCTGGGAAGCATTCCTGATGATCATCGATATCGGAGTGCCGGTAGTCTTACCCTCAAAAACACCTGACAGTATCTCTACCTTATCGGCCTCGGCCCTGGCAGTCTCAAGTTTCGATTTACCCGGCTTACGCCTGTCCATATAAGGCTGTATATCTTCCTCTGATAATTCAAGACCTGCCGGACAGCCATCTATAACACAGCCCAGTGCCGGACCGTGGGACTCACCCCAGGTGCTCACTCTGAACATATCACCGAATATCGAACCTGCCATGATCGTTACCTCCAATTTATCGACTAACGGATTCATTTTATCATAATTTAAGTATTGCATCAATCAGGTCAATCAGGGGGACGGTTCCGTGATTGTTAACCTTCAACCAGGGGGACGGTTCTCCGGTCGGTTTCGAAATAATACGCAGTCAATGTTAAGAAGCCCGGACTTGCTGCTCGTTCTCATCAAGTGCTCCACTAATGGTGCAAGCTCTGAATCTCTTACATTGCCTGCTTATTCTGCCGATCACAGAACCGTCCCCCTGATTGATTGAAAGCATCAAAGGTAACTGCGGATATCAATCTTTATGCTAAGTGGGCTGCTTCAGCTATGAACCCCATACCCGAGATCACCGATGATACAAAAGAGCTCTATCTTGTAAAAGGCCAGTCATTCCCTCTTCCCGAAGGGACTTGGAAGACTGCAAACAAAAAGTATGTCACCATTAAGAAGAATGTGCTTAGCGCTAAGAAGGAAACCAAGAGCGGGCCGGTAGAGATATCGCTTGAGGGTTCGGACAGAAAGATCAAGGTATACGTAGTATTGCCTTCCTTCGCAAAGAAAAAGGTAACATTTAACGCAGGAGATAAGGATCAGTCACTCGGATTCAAGCTGGATGCTCCTCTGGCTGTACAGTGGGCTACCTCGGATCCCGATGTTGCCACCGTTTCACAGAATGGCGCCGTTACTGCAGTTGCCAAGGGTAAGGCTGTAATAAAAGCATATGTTAACGGTAAGTCATACAGTTGTACCGTTAATATCAAGGAAACGACAGCGGTTGCTGAAAGAACGATCCATCTCAATCTTAGGGGGAAAAAGAAGATCAGTCTCAAGGGCTATAAAGTTAACAAGATGACCTGGTCAGTTAGCGATAACACTATTGCCAAAGTTGAAAAGGGCAAGATTATAGCCGAGTCCACAGCGGGTAAGACTACTGTTACAGGTACGATCGCCAACAAGGTATTTACTTTCCATGTGTTTGTTGAAGATATTGCGATAAAGACCGGAAAGATCGAGGCTGCAAAGGGACAGAACAAGTACAAGCTTACGCTTGACAAGGCCGGTGATAAGGCAAAGATTGAGTTTAACAACGTATCACGGCCGGTTGTCTTCAAGAGCAGCAAGGGCGTTGTGGCCTACGTGGACAAGGAAGGAAACGTTATTGCCAACGGAAAGGGCAAAGCAAAGCTGACAACGAAGCTCAACGGAAAGACCATAACAATAACCGTAAATGTCAAAAACTGACAAAATCCTGAAAGCGCTCCCGGGTAAAACCGGGGGCGTTTTTACTTAAAGCAGAGCGTAATTTATATTGTCTATTTATTCCGTATAAGGTAAAATGTAAAGGATCAAATAACTGTCTGAGGAGCTGATGGATCATGGATATTGAACGTTTATATGAACTGCCGTCAATACGGAAATTCTTTGAGATAGAGGAAGGCAAGGAAATACCGGAAGGTGTGAGACTCCTGCTTTCTTCAATGAAGGAAGTAAGCATTCCCGAGGGGCAGGATGTGGTGACCTACGGAGCCGACTGCGAGGACGGAATGTATATCATACTGTCCGGTACCTGTGATGTATTGTCTAAAGACGGTAGCAGGATCAATACTACTTTGTCCAAGGGTGATATAGTAGGCGAACTGGGACTGATGAACGACCAGCCCAGGGGAGCGACTGTAAGGGCTCTTACGGATGTGGTCTGTGCAAATATATCAAAGGAACTGTTTGAAGAGCTGGGAAGCGTGAACAGGAAGATCTACGGTTCCTTTATGACCATGCTTTATCACAGAACGACCCATCTGGTAAAAGAACAGGAGAGGGTGCGGGCAGAGCTGTCCGTGGCGGCAAGGATACAGGACGGCATACTTGAACATGATTTTTCGGCCTTCAATGCACTTGAGAATATAAATATGTATGCCTGTACAAGACCCGCAAAAGAAATGGGCGGGGACTTCTATGATGTATTTATGATCGATGACGATCATCTGTGTTTTCTTATCGCCGATGTTTCCGGTAAGGGCATTCCGGCTGCAATGTTTATGAGCATGGCTAAGATACATATCAGGAATTATGCTACCCTGGGGCTGCCCCTTGATGAGGTCGCCATAAGGACAAATGACCAGCTCTGTTATAAAAATGAAGAAGAGATGTTTGTTACCGTCTTCCTCTGCGTGCTGGATCTGAAGACAAATGAACTTAAGTTTATCAATGCTGCTCACGGAAGTCCTTTTATAAGCAAAGCGGGAGGAGAGTTCTCGTCGCCGAAGGTGAAGACCAATATTGCTTTCGGCATATATGAGGGCATAAAGTACAGGGTGCAGGAACTGACGCTGGAGCCGGGAGACAGTATGTATATCTATACCGACGGAGTCAACGAGGCGACTAACAGCAAGTGGGAAATGTTCGGGAATGAAAGACTTGAGAAGGCTCTGAATGATAATCTGGGTCTTGTTGCGGAGCCGGAAGCTTTGGTGGACAAGCTGTATAAGGCAATAGATGAATTTGCGGGGGAAGCGGATCAGGCGGATGATATTACTATGGTGTATATTACAAGGGTATAGGCTTAGAGAAAGGATAGTATGAAGTATACGGTATTAAAAAGAGACGGTAGAGCGAAAAGGGCGGAGATGGAGACGGTGCATGGCACGATCCAGACTCCGGTCTTTATGAATGTAGGTACGGTAGGAGCCATAAAGGGCGCTGTATCCACTGCGGATCTTGAAGAGATAGGTACCCAGGTGGAGCTTTCCAATACCTATCATCTGCATGTTAGGACAGGTGATGAGCTGATCAAAGAAATGGGCGGTCTCCATAAGTTCATGAGCTGGAACAGGCCTATACTTACAGATTCGGGCGGCTTTCAGGTATTCTCACTTGCAGGATTAAGGAAGATAAAGGAAGAGGGTGTGACCTTCAATTCCCATATCGACGGCAGGAAGATATTCATGGGGCCCGAGGAGAGCATGCAGATACAGTCAAATCTCGGTTCCACCATTGCAATGGCTTTTGATGAGTGCCCGCCGGCTCTGGCTGAGAGGGAATATGTAAGACCAAGTGTGGAGCGTACCACCAGATGGCTGGAACGCTGCATTAAGGAAATGGCGGAGCTTAACGGCAGACCCGATACGGTGAATAAAGAACAGCTGCTTTTCGGTATCAACCAGGGCGCTATTTATGCTGATATAAGGATAGAGCATGCAAAGCGGATCTCCGAGTTTGATCTGCCGGGTTATGCCATAGGCGGACTGGCAGTAGGTGAGAGTCATGAGCAGATGTATTACATACTGGACGAAACGGTGCCCTACCTGCCTGAGAATAAGCCTGTATATCTGATGGGTGTTGGTACTCCGGCCAATATACTCGAGGCCGTGGACCGCGGTGTGGACTTCTTTGACTGCGTTTATCCCACCAGAAACGGCAGACATGCCCATATGTATACGAATCACGGCAAGCTGAACCTGATGAATTCCAAATATGAGAAGGATGACCGCCCCATAGAGGAGGGCTGCGGCTGTCCTGCCTGCAGAAGATATTCCAGGGCATATATAAGGCATCTGCTGAAAGCTAAAGAGATGCTGGGAATGCGGCTCGGGGTGCTTCATAACCTTTATTTCTACAACCATCTGATGGAAGAGATAAGGGATGCCATAGATGAAGGGCGTTATAAGGAGTTTAAAAACCAAAAACTTAAGGACCTTGCCGGTGAATGATATCCTTGCATGCTTGCGGGATTTCTGATAAAATAGCAGTTTGACGGAATCAGGGCGGCATACCGTTCCGGCTCCGTAATAAATTAAAAGAAGGGAAGAAACAAAATGGATTTATTTATTTTACTTACCGGAGATGCAAGCACAAATGCCGGCATGACAGGCGGACTCGGATTTTCCTATATCATTTCCATAGTCCTTATGCTTGCGATTTTCTATTTTCTGATGATCAAACCCCAGAAGAAGGAACAGAAGAGAGTTGAAGCCATGCTGGCTGATATGGAAGTCGGTGATGTGGTAGTGACCACAAGCGGCTTCTACGGTGTGCTTATAGATATAACCGAAGAAGATGTTATCGTCGAGTTCGGAAGCAATAAGAACTGCCGCATTCCCATGAGGAAGAGCGCCATAGCACAGGTAGAAAAGGCGGACAAATAAGATGACACTGAATATCACATGCATACCCGGAGACGGGATAGGCCCTGAGATAGTAGCTCAGGCCAAGAAGGTACTTGATAAGGTGGCGGAAGTATACGGACATGAGATGAAGTATACCGACATACTTATGGGCGGAGCTTCCATAGATGCCTGCGGTGAGCCCCTGACGGATGAGGCGATCGCTACAGCTAAGGCTGCAGATGCGGTGCTGATGGGTTCCATCGGCGGTAATACATCCACATCGCCCTGGTATAAACTGCCTCCCGAGAAGAGGCCTGAAGCAGGACTTCTTAAGATAAGGAAGGCCCTGAACCTGTTTGCAAACTTAAGACCTGCTGTTCTTTATCCCGAGCTCAGAGGCGCATGTCCCCTGAAGGAAGAGATATCCGCAAAAGGTTTTGATATGCTGATCATGCGCGAGCTGACCGGCGGCCTTTATTTCGGCGAGAGAAAGACCGTGGAAGAGAACGGCATGAAGAAAGCCATTGATACTCTGACCTATACCGAGGCGGAGATCAGACGTATCGCCATCAAGGGCTTTGAGATAGCAATGAAGCGCCGCAAGAAGGTGACCAGCGTCGATAAGGCCAATGTGCTGGATTCATCACGTTTGTGGAGAGCTGTTGTTAATGAAGTGGCTAAGGATTATCCCGAAGTGGAACTTGAGCATATGCTGGTTGATAACTGTGCAATGCAGCTTGTGAGAGATCCTTCCCAGTTTGATGTGATACTTACCGAGAACATGTTCGGTGACATACTTTCGGATGAAGCCAGCATGGTTACCGGTTCCATCGGTATGCTTTCAAGCGCATCACTCAATGATACCAAATTCGGTCTCTATGAGCCCAGCCACGGTTCAGCACCCGATATAGCAGGCATGGATATTGCAAATCCCATAGCTACCATACTTTCGGCAGCAATGATGCTCAGGTACTCCTTTGACCTTGATAAGGAAGCGGATGCCATCGAGAAGGCTGTTGATACCGTGCTGAAAGACGGATACAGGACCGGCGATATCTTCAGCGAGGGCTGCGAGAAGGTCGGCTGTACCAGGATGGGAGAGCTGATAACAGAACGTATCAAATGATGAAAGATTTCCTTAAAGAAAACAAATGGGACCTGCTGAAACTGGTATTACTCAGTTTGGCGGTCATACATGAGATCAAACGAGATATAAAGAAAAGGAGACGGTTAAGATGAGAAGCGACAGTGTGAAGAAGGGAACGGCGCAGGCGCCTCACAGGAGTCTGTTCAATGCACTTGGTTTTACAAAGGAAGAGAGAGAAAGGCCGATGATCGGTATCGTTTCTTCCTATAATGAGATAGTACCCGGCCATATGAACCTGGATAAGATCACCGAAGCAGTAAAGCTCGGCGTGGCTATGGCAGGTGGTACTCCGGTGGTATTCCCGGCTATCGCTGTCTGCGACGGTATCGCAATGGGACATATCGGAATGAAGTATTCACTGGTGACCCGTGATCTTATTGCCGATTCGACCGAGTGTATGGCTATGGCTCACGGCTTTGACGGACTGGTGATGATACCCAACTGCGACAAGAACGTGCCCGGTCTTCTGATGGCTGCAGCACGTGTGAACATACCTACGATCTTTGTATCCGGCGGCCCTATGCTGGCAGGTCATGTAAAAGGCCGCAAGCGCAGTCTTTCTTCAATGTTTGAGGCGGTAGGTGAGCTGGCTGCAGGCAAGATCACAGAGGCTGATCTGGAAGAATTCGAAGAAAAGGTATGTCCTACCTGCGGATCCTGCTCCGGTATGTATACCGCAAACTCCATGAACTGCCTGACCGAGGCTCTGGGCATGGGACTTAAGGGCAACGGAACCATCCCGGCGGTATATTCTGACAGGATCAGACTGGCTAAGCATGCCGGCATGAAGATAATGGAACTGGTGGAAAAGAACATAAGACCCAAGGATATCATGACAGAGAAGGCATTCATGAATGCTCTTACCGTGGATATGGCTCTTGGCTGCTCAACCAACTCCATGCTGCATCTGCCCGCTATCGCTAACGAAGCAGGTGTTGACCTGAACCTTGATATAGCAAACGAACTGTCTGCAAAGACACCTAACTTGTGCCACTTAGCTCCGGCAGGCCCTACTTATATGGAAGACCTGAACGAAGCAGGCGGCGTATATGCGGTAATGAACGAGCTGTGCAAGAAGGACCTGCTCTACACTGACCTTATGACAGTAAGCGGCAAGACTGTTGCCGAGAATATCAAAGGCTGCGTTAACCTTGATCCCGAGGTCATCAGACCTATAGATAATCCTTACAGCCCTACAGGCGGTATCGCAGTGCTTAAGGGTAACCTGGCTCCGGACAGCGGCGTAGTTAAGCGCTCCGCAGTAGTTCCCGAGATGATGGTACATGAGGGACCTGCAAGGGTATTTGACTGTGAAGAAGATGCGATCGATGCCATCAAGAGCGGCAAGATCGTTGCCGGCGACGTTGTAGTAATCAGATATGAAGGACCTAAGGGAGGTCCCGGCATGAGAGAGATGCTGAATCCTACCTCAGCTATAGCAGGTATGGGACTTGGTAGCAGCGTGGCTCTGATCACTGACGGACGTTTTTCCGGCGCAAGCCGCGGAGCTTCCATAGGACATGTTTCTCCCGAAGCAGCAGTGGGCGGACCTATTGCCCTTGTTAAGGAAGGAGATATCATCTCCATCGATATCCCCAACAACAAGCTGGATATGAAAGTATCCGACGAAGAACTGGCAAAGAGAAAAGCAGAGTGGAGGCCGAAGGAGCAGAAACTTACCGGCTATCTTGCAAGATACAGGGAACTGGTGACCAGCGGAAACAGAGGCGCAATACTGAAAGTGCCTGGGGAGGAATAAGAAATGGCAGCAAAAAAGACAGAAGCAATTGAAATGACCGGATCACAGATAGTGATCGAATGTCTGAAGGAACAGGGAGTAGATACGGTATTCGGTTATCCCGGAGGAACCATACTGAACATCTATGACGAACTGTATAAGCATCAGAATGAGATCAATCATGTGCTGACGAGTCATGAGCAGGGGGCGGCTCATGCTGCTGACGGTTATGCGAGAGCAACGGGAAAAGTCGGCGTATGTCTGGCTACTTCAGGCCCGGGCGCTACCAATCTCGTGACCGGTATAGCTACGGCATATATGGATTCGGTGCCTATAGTAGCCATTACGGCAAACGTTGTGCTGCCCTGGCTCGGTAAGGATACTTTCCAGGAAGTGGATATCGCCGGTGTGACGATGCCTATCACCAAGCACGGCTTCATGGTTAAAGACGTGACTACACTGGCAGATACCATAAGGAAGGCCTTTGCGATAGCAAAGAGCGGACGTCCCGGTCCCGTGCTCGTGGACATCACCAAGGATGTGACCGCGGCAAAATGCATGTATACACCGGCTAAGCCTTATATGCTGCCTCAGGAGACAAAGTATACCCAGGATGACCTTGAGACCGCTAAAGAGCTGATACTCGAGAGCAGACGTCCTTTCATCTATGTGGGTGGCGGCGCCATCATGAGCGGTGCTACCAAAGAAGTGGCAGAATTTGCCAAGAAGATAGATGCTCCCGTATGTGATTCCCTGATGGGTAAAGGTGCTTATGACGGTACTGCGGATAACTACACGGGCATGATAGGTATGCACGGTACCAAGACCACCAATATAGGTGTCAGCAAGTGCGACCTGCTTATCGCTCTCGGAGCGAGATTTTCCGACCGTGTGGTAAGCAATCCCAAAACTTTTGCTCCCAGGGCTAAGATACTGCATATCGATATAGATGCAGCCGAGATCAATAAGAATATCAAGACCACGGCATCTGTCGTAGGTGATCTAAAGGAAGTGCTCGGCAAGCTCAACAAGATGCTGCCTGTACAGCATCACAAGGAATGGCTGGACAAGATAAAGGAAATGAAAGAGGAGATGCCTTTAAAATATCCTCATTCAAGGCTGACCTGCCCCTATATTATCGAAACTCTTTACGAAGTAACTAAGGGGAAGGCTATCATCACCACCGATGTGGGACAGCATCAGATATGGGCAGCCCAGTTCTATAAATACACTGAGCCCCGTACCTTCTTATCAAGCGGCGGCTTAGGTACCATGGGCTACGGCCTCGGTGCCTGTATAGGAGCCAAGTACGGCCGTCCCGACAAGCCGGTCATCAATATAGCGGGTGACGGCTGCTTTAGAATGAACATGAACGAGCTGGCAACAGCTTCACGCTATAAGGTACCCATCATAGAGATCATAATTAACAACCATGTTCTCGGTATGGTACGCCAGTGGCAGAACCTCTTCTACGGCCAGAGATATTCCCAGACCGTGCTGGAGGATTCGGTTGATTACGTAAAGGTAGCAGAGGGCCTTGGCTGCGAAGCATACAGGATCACCAAGAAAGAAGAACTGGCGCCGATACTTAAGAAAGCATTAAAAGCTAAAGGACCGGTAGTTCTGGACTGTGTGATAAAGGAAGACGACAAGGTTTATCCCATGGTTCCGGGCGGCCAGCCTCTGGAAGCCGTCTTTGATGACGAGGATATGAAAAACGGTAAAAAATGATAAATAACCGCTTTAAAAGATTATTATCAATGCTGATGTGTGTGGTGATGTTTGTGACGTCGCCATGCACGTCAGTTTTTGCGTACACGGATAATTGCGAAGAAGAGATATTTGAAGCTGATACGGCAGAAGAATGGGACAGTTTTCCGGAAGACGAGTTCAGTAACGAAGATCTCTTTGAAGGCTATATGCTTAAGGAAGCCGAAGCTATAGTAAATGACAGCGATGAAGAAATACAGGAAGATGAAAGCGGCGTATATGTGGAACGCGGTGCCTTATTGGCGGGTAATGATAAGCTCTGTTATGACTTCCTGAAAGAAAAATGCAAACGTGTTGTTGCCGGCAAAATATCTTATACCCGTTTTTATATACCGCTGCCTGACAGCCTGAGGATAGAATACACGGCTGAAATGCTGGGAGTCAGCAGTCTGTATGAAAGCGGAAGTGTTACGGCTGAAGCGAAAGCGGCCATGAATGATATCCTGACTATTGATTACAAAAAAGTCGTACGCAGCCTGATGATGGATATGCCCTATGAACTGTACTGGTTTGATAAAGTAAAGGGTTATGGATTCTTCAGAGATGTAGAAATTAAGTATAAATCCGTAGATGGCGTAGAATACCTGAGTTATTCCAAGCCGGGTGACTTTGATGAACCCTGTTGGCGTATATCTTTTTTTGTATCAAGTAATTATAGTGTAAGCGGAAAACAGGAAACATATGATTTTAATACAACACTTGCCGTAAAAGCCGGGGAATCCGCTGCCAGGGCAGCTGAGGATGTTGTGCGCGTGGCAGAGAGTGTTTCAAGTGATTACGCCAAGTTAAATGCATATAAGACACTGATACAGGGATATTCACAGTATAACAACGCAGCCCTGACATCCGGGACTCCTTACGGTGATCCCTGGCAGATGATACATGTATTTGACGGCGATCCGTCCACGAAGGTTGTGTGTGAGGGCTTTTCCAAGGCCTTTAAGTTCCTCTGCGACTTAAGTTCCTTTGCAGGTGATGTGAACTGCTATCTGGTAAGCGGTTTTCTTACAAGTTCTTCCGGACAACATATGTGGAACAACGTGCTGATGGAGGACGGTAAATCATATCTGGTGGATATAACGAACTCACGTGCTGATAATGCCCGGAATTTTATGGGTGGTGCCGAATACAGAACGGATAAATCTCTGAGTATACCGAAAAAGAGTAACGGTGATCCTGCATATACGACATATTCTTACTATTGTGAATACAACTACTATTATGATTATCTGACTATGTCGCTTTATGACGACGACGTACTTGTGTATAATACTTCGGCCTATGATCTTTCTTCTGCGAGAACCACCTGTAACGTGACCTTATCGATGAATTATGCGGAAGGCGGAAAGAAGCTGATAAGCGTATATCAGAATGAGGACGCAAAAGCCAAGCTGCTGGCAGAGACGCCGGTAAGAAAAGGCTATGCATTTGAGGGCTGGTATGCCCTGAGTGAAAACCGCGTATATCTCGAAGATCTTTCTCATGTCACAGTCAGCGATAACAGCTGTGTGTTCTGCGCTAAATGGAGGGAACTTGATAAATATCCGGTAACGGCCCATTCGGGAAAGGGGACGTTTGCTGATAGCAGTGTATCAAGGACTGAGCAGATGTATGAAGGTCAGCCTTATTATGAGGCTTTTGAGATACCTGTACTTGAACACTATGATTTCACCGGCTGGTATAAAAATGAAAGCTGTAGTGCCAATCAACTGATAGAAGAGGAGGAACTGTTTGATACCGGAAAAGGCAGTGATATCTATGCAGGCTGGAAATTAAAACGATATAAACTTACACTATTTCCTAACGGCGGAGAGTTTGCCGACGGTTCCACTAAAGGAAAGGCCATTACCTACAATGCTTTGAGCCGTCTGAAGGATCCTTCAAAATACACCCCGCTTAGAGCCGGCTATGATTTTGTTGGCTGGTTTACGGCTAAAGAAGGCGGGGAGGAATATGACATAGCCCAGGCTATCACAAGGGATGTGACACTCTATGCACAGTGGAAACTGAAGGAAGTCGTACCTGATTCGGATAATGATCCCGTTACGCCTGATATCGAGCCTTCAACTCCCAGCGGAAATGAGGCAGACAAGCCTGAGGATAAAGACAGCGTAAGTGTAAACGGCTTCTATGCAAGCTTCTATGCCGACTGCATGTATAAAGATGCTAACGGTCTGTGGCACGCGGTATACAGCGGAGAGAAGCTTACTCCGGAGGTCAGGGTATATGATAACCGTAAACTTCTGACGGAGGGCGTTGATTACAGTCTGAAGTACGTTAATAATCTAAAGGCTTTCGAAATGAGCGGAAGAACGGCTTACGCGGTGATAAAGGGCAAAGGGAATATGATAGGATCCTACAGGCTGGATTTTGTCATCGACCGCGCAGATCTGAAATATGTGACTGTGGGAAATCTCTGTGTAAAAGAAGGCTATGAGGCCAAGGCAGATCCGACACTGGTATATAAAGGCAGAAAGCTTAAGAAAAACAATGATTACAGCTGTGAAGCTAAAGAAGGCAGCGTATCCTTCAGGGGCATAGGAAATTACTGCGGTGAGATAAGCGGAAATCTGATAGTACAGAGTGCCGGGGATTATAAAACAAATACGATAAAAGTTAAGCTGGATCTTCCGGAACTGGTTTATGACGGGAAGGAGAAAAAGCTCAAAAACGGCAGTGAGCTGATAGTCAGTGATAAGAACGGAAGAAATGCTTCTTATACCGTAAGTTATTCTTCAAATATCAATGCAGGTACTGTTAAAATGATAATCTGCGGTACAGGTGAATATCATGGCGTGGTGAAAAAGAGTTTCAGAATAAAACCCTGTAAGGTTAAAGGAACAGATGCTTTTGATATCAGCTATAAAAGAGAGGTGACTTATCAGAGAGGCGGGGCTAAGCCGGAAGATATAAGCATTAAATGCAAGGCCACCGGCGAAGTCCTTAAGGAAGGGAAAGATATAAAATACAGCTACAGTAAGTATAAGAAATGCGGCACTGCAAAGATAAAGCTTACTTTTAAGGGAAATTATAAGGGTTCGTCTTATCCTGTGCTTGAATATAAGATAAACAAACAAAGCCTGCAGAACGCAAGAGTCTATGCCGGTGATATCGCTTATATAAAACCCGGGAAATATAAGCCTAAGGTAGTTGTGACCTTGGGCAGTTCGCTGGTGGATGTGAAAGAATACCGTATGGTTTACCCTTATAAGGATAAGATAGAAGGTCCTGTTGCGGGACTGGAGCTATCTGTGAGCTCGAAAGAAAAGAATTACGAGAAGATCGAGATAAGCGCAAGCTACAATATTGTTTCAAAGGGGATTGATGTTAATAAGGCAAAGATCGTCTACAATAAGGGCGCTGATAAGCAGGATTATGAGGGGCGTGATGAGGACGTCACCCTTATCCCCGGTAAGGATTTCAGGATCAAGGTAAGCAAAGAGATCGTAATAGATGATGAAGCCGAGATAGAGCGAAACTTCAATATCATCTATACGGATAATGATCGAAAAGGAACCGCGTATATGATACTTGTCCCGAAGAACGATAAGTATGCGGGGGTAATAATATCCAAATTTACTATCAGAGCGGCGGAGATCAAAAGCCTGGTGAAGTGAGATTTTTAATAACACTGGTCAAATGGGCCCAAGCAGCTTTGCTGCTTGTATATGCTGCACGAAAAATCGCTCTGGCAAGCCAGCTTGCCGCGACGATTTTTTGTGCAGCATATTTCATACGATCGAAGATCGTATGCCCATTTGACCTTTTAATACCAAAAATCATAGCCGCATAATCTATTCTCCCTCCTTGACGTTATCCTAAAAAATGTATATAATCAATATCTGTTTTGACAGATAAAAGGGGAAAGTCCCTGAATAACAATTGGAGGATAAGGAAATGGGAAGAGTTTATAATTTTTCCGCAGGTCCGGCCGTACTGCCGGAAGAGGTCTTAAGGGAAGCAGCAGATGAAATGATGGACTACAGAGGATGTGGTATGTCCGTTATGGAGATGAGTCATCGATCTAAGGTTTATGATGATATCATCAAAACAGCTGAGGCTGATCTGAGAAGTCTTCTTAACATACCCGATGACTATGAGGTAATGTTCCTGCAGGGCGGTGCGAGCCAGCAGTTCGCAATGATCCCCATGAACCTTATGAAGAATAAAGTGGCTGATTACATCGTAACCGGCCAGTGGGCAAAGAAAGCATACCAGGAAGCACAGCTTTTCGGTAAGGCAAACAAGATCGCATCCAGCGAGGATAAGACTTTCTCATATATCCCCGACTGCTCGGATCTGCCCATATCTCCCGATGCTGACTATGTCTACATCTGCGAGAACAATACTATTTACGGTACCAAGTTCAAGACCCTGCCCAATACGAAGGGTAAGACTCTTGTATCCGATGTTTCATCCTGCTTCTTAAGCGAGCCCATGGATGTGACAAAGTACGGTGTGGTATACGGCGGCGTACAGAAGAATATCGGACCTGCAGGTGTTGTCATTGTTATTATGAAAAAAGATCTGATCACCGAAGATGTGCTTCCCGGCACACCGACCATGCTGAAGTATAAGACTCATGCAGATGCACAGTCTCTTTACAATACACCTCCCGCATACGGTATTTACATCTGCGGCAAGGTATTCAAATGGATACAGAAGATGGGCGGCCTTGAGGCAATGAAGCAGCGCAACGAAGAGAAGGCCAAGATCCTCTATGATTTCCTTGATGAGAGTTCACTTTTCAAGGGAACTGTCGTAGCAAAAGACAGATCACTCATGAACGTGCCTTTCGTTACCGGTAATGAAGAACTGGATGCCAAGTTCGTTAAGGAGTCAAAAGCTGCAGGCTTTGAGAACCTTAAGGGCCACAGAAGCGTGGGCGGCATGAGAGCAAGTATCTACAATGCTATGCCTATCGAGGGTGTTAAGGCTCTGGTTGAGTTCATGAAGAAGTTTGAGACTGAGAATAAATAAGGAGGTGTCATCATGGCATTTAAGTATAACTGCCTGAATCCCATTGCGGCTGTAGGGCTTAACAATTTTGATGATAATTATACAAAGACAGAGGATATTAACGAGGCTGATGCCATACTGGTAAGAAGCGCGGTAATGCACGAGATGGAACTGCCCGAGTCTTTAAAGGCTGTTGCAAGAGCAGGCGCAGGCGTTAATAACATCCCTCTTGATAAGTGCGCAGAGAAAGGTATCGTGGTATTCAATACTCCCGGTGCCAATGCAAATGCGGTTAAGGAACTGGTTATCGCAGGTATGCTGCTGGCAGCAAGAGATATAATCGGCGGTGTACAGTGGGCCAAGAGCGATGCTGATGATGAGAACATCGCAAAGACAGCCGAGAAGGAAAAGAAGAAATTCGCAGGTACCGAGATCGAAGGCAAGAAGCTGGGTATCATCGGCCTTGGCGCTATAGGTGTAAAGGTTGCAAATGCTGCTAAGCATCTGGGCATGGAAGTTTACGGCTACGACCCTTACGTATCCGTTAATGCCGCATGGAACTTAAGCCGTGATGTAAAGCATGTGCTTGATGTAAACGATATCTACAGAGAGTGCGATTATATCACCATCCATGTGCCTCTGATGGATGCAACCAAGGGCATGATCAACAAAGAAGCCATCGATAACATGAAGGAAGGCGTTATCATCCTCAACTTCGCAAGAGATCTGCTTGTTGATGAGCCCGCAGTTATCGAAGGCATCAATGCAGGCAAGATCAGGAAGTATGTTTCCGACTTTGCTAACCCTACCACAGCAGGACAGGACGGCGTTATCCTTATGCCTCACCTCGGAGCTTCCACAGAAGAAGCAGAAGACAACTGTGCGGTAATGGCTGTACAGCAGGTTAAGGATTTCCTTGAGAACGGAAATATCAAGAACAGTGTTAACTATCCCAATGCCGACATGGGCGTATGCCAGACCAAGGGCAGGGTTGCCGTATGCCACAGGAACGAGGCAAATATGATCACACAGTTCACCGCTGTTATGGGTGCTGCAGGTATCAACATCGACAACATGATGAATAAGTCCAAGGGTGAATATGCTTACACTCTTATGGATACGGACAGCGAAGTAAGTGCTGATATAGTTGAGAAGCTTGAGAAGGCTGAAGGCGTTATCAGAGTAAGGGTAATAAAGTAAGTTAAGTATTCAGGCCCCCGCAGTACGCGGGGGCTTTTTATTTGAGAAATCTCCGGATAAGTGGTAGAATTAAAGATTGGAAGGTGAACTCTATGAAGAAGCTTTTATTTGTCTTTGTACTCATGGCTGCTCTTTGTGCCTGTGAAGCTCCCGGTACAAAAAAGGGAAATACCGAAGAAGCGACAGAGCTTCATACGGGGAATGAAGGCACTAAAGAAGATGCTTCGGGTAATAGCGATAATAAAGGAAAAGTAAGCGGTACAGGTACTGCTGTCAAAGAAGAAGATAACGCCGGTAAGGCAACGGATGAGATCGGGCCTACACCGACTCCGGGAGATAAGGAAATTACGGAAGTGATCCCAAGTAATGAGACGAATGATCCTATCAATATAGATCTCGGTAACGCCGCTGATTATGCAAAGGGACGGGAACTGTTCTGCTCAGCTGATTCAGAAGAGGAAGCACGTGCTATAGCAGCGTTGTACGGTATCACTTTTGTGGATTTTGAATATGGTATAGCCTCATTTACGACCGACGAGGACCCCGCTGCAGTAGTACAGCGCGGAAAGGATAACGGCTGGAAAAGCATAGAGATAAACTATTTATCTACCATTCAATAAGGAGAGGAACATGAAGAAGAGCAGATTATTGGCCGCATTGATGACTATCGTAATGGCAGTCAGCGTACTGCCTGCAAGAGCCAGCGAAGATATGCCGGAAACCGGGGTGTCTGAAGAAGCGGCATACTGTGAAGATAATGTCGGTGAGGATGTCTCGTATGAGGCTGTTATCGCCGGTGAAGGCTCAGGTACGGAAATCGCCGAGATCCTTTACGATGAAGAAGACAGCATTGAGCTTGTAAATGATGGCTTCGATACGGCATCAAATACTTATGAATTCAAATACGGACAGACTGAAGCAAGGAAGATGCTCTCACGTATCAACTCTTTCAGGAAATCAGATGAGGCCTGGTATTGGAGCGAGGATGACAGCGAAAAAGTAAAAGCTGCAGGTCTTGCGGATTACACCTACGATTATGGTCTTGAAAAGATCGCTATGTTAAGGGCTGTTGAAATAGTTCAGAAATTTTCACATACAAGACCTAACGGAGGCAATTGCTTTTCCGCCTGGGCAGAACTCGGATATGAGGCAACAGGCTGGAGAGGCGAGAATATAGCGTATGGTTATTCTACGGAGGAAGAGGTATTCATCGGCTGGAGAGAAGATGATGATAAATATGCCGGCCAGGGACACCGCCGTAACATGCTAAGCAGCAACTTTAAATATATAGGTATAGGCCATGTGATATATAAAGGAACACATTACTGGGTACAGGATTTCGGTTCCGTGAATACGGGCGAAGCCGAGAATACCGCTGCAGACGGTGATTACAAGGCTGTTATCGACGAATACGGTAAAGTGACGATCACCGGGGCAGACAGTACTGATCCTGAAGATCCGAAACCGGATGATCCTGACGATCCTAAGCCTGATGAAGATAATCCTCTGATGACTGTTACGGAAATCTCTCTGGTAAATAAGGAAAAATATGATCTCTCTGCATTGGTCAGGGCACAGCTGGGAAATGCGGTTCCCATAGCCGGTTATAAGACAGATAAGAAATCCGTTGCAGCCATAAACAAGGACGGCATCATCACCGGAAAGAACAGTAAGAAGGATGAAGTGAAAAGCACTTATGTTTATGCATATGTCAGGGACGGACGCGGAAGGCAGGTACTTGCCGGCAAGATAAAAGTATCGGTATACAAGCCGGTTTTCAAATTTACTCAAGCTGAGCTTACCCATAGCGGAATGAGCTTGGATGCATGCAGCTTTATCACTAATATTCCCGAAGGCAAGAGTATCAGGTTCACGATCCCGGAATCCAAGCAGCAGATAATGACGGTAAATGAAAATACCGGCCTGATAACTGCAGGAGATAAAAGCGGCAGCGTAAAGATAAGTGCTTATATCGGTACCGGTGACAAGGCAGCAAAGTATACCGCAGAACTGAAAGTCAAAATTCCCAAACTTAAGGAAACAATTACTATAAAGAATGGCAAGAACAAGAAGCTGACCCTTAAGAATGTAAGCAGCTTTAACAAAGATAAGATACAGTGGAGTGTTGAGGGCAGTGCAGTAAGCCTTACGCCCACAAAGAAGAATAATATCGTAAAACTTAGTACAAACAGTGTGGGTACGGCAACTGTTAAAGCTGTACTGGACGGAGCGGAATACAAAACAGTGATAACGGTGGAATGAGATGAATATAAATAAACTGAAATACATAGCGATCGGATCCATAATAACAATGTGTCTTATGATAGTAGTGATCCTTGCATTTAAAGGGATCATGAAGAATGCTAAGGACAAAGATAACGAGAAGACGGATCTTGGCAATTCCGTAGCAGTAAAAGTGACGGATGAGAATGAAGACGCGGAAAATGATGCCACTGAGAGTAAGGACGCTGAAGAAAAGACAGAGTCTGCAGAAACAGAGGAAGTGCCCGCTGCGGGAATGGCTGTAGGCGGTGATAAAAAGGCCGAAGAAAAGAAGGAAGATAAGAAAGAAGATAAGCCTGCAGCTGAAGAGGAAAAAGAAAAAGATCAGCCTGAAGAAGGTTATATCCTGATCTACGGCACCAATAACAGCTGGGAAAACAGCGGCCTGACCATGAGTGGTGTGGATTTTCAGCTTACAAACAACTCCGGGGCTGATATAAACGGCTGGGAACTGAAATTGGAGATAGAAGGTCTTTCGCAGGTTGACGGCTGGAACGGCACTTTCAAAATATCGGGAGAAACACTTAGCATAACAAATGCGGATTACAACGCTTCCGTTGCCAGGGGCGGCAGTGTTAACTGCGGCTGCAATATGGGCATAAAGGGTGATAAAGTGGTAGTAAGTTCCGCTACACTTAACGGCGAAGCCTGCACGGTGATCGCAGGCAAAGTGGACCCCAATGCTCAGAATAATGCGCAGAATAATAACAATAATAACGGCAGCATGAGCGCCGAAGAAGTGGAAGAACTGCTCACCAGATGTGATGATGCCGTACAGGGAGATGACTGGCTGCATACCGACGGCCATAAGATACTTGATAAGAACAATAAGGAAGTATGGCTGACAGGCGTTAACTGGTTCGGATACAATACGGGAACGAATACCTTTGATGGGCTCTGGAACAGCCAGCTGGCACCTACGGTGAAGGCTATAGCAGATCACGGCTTCAATCTGATCAGAGTTCCCATGTCGGCCCAGCTGCTGAACGAATGGGCTGCGGGGACATATCCGAAGGCAAATTACAATAATGCTTATAATCCCGAGCTTAACTCGATGAACAGTCTGCAGATCTTTGAGTACTTCCTGTCCCTTGCGGAAGCTAACGGGATCAAGGTCATGATCGATATCCACAGCGCCGAGACAGATGCAGCAGGTCATAATACAAATATGTGGTGCACCGACAAGGTATCGGAAGCGGATTACTTAAAGGCTCTGGCCTGGGCTGCTGACAGGTATAAGAATAATGATACCGTGATAGCTTTTGACTTGAAGAACGAACCTCACGGCAAACCCAACGAAGGTAAGAAGGCTGCTATCTGGAATGATTCCAAGGATGCCAATAACTGGAAATATATAGCCGAGAAGGCTGCGCTGACCGTACTTGAGAAGAATCCCAACGTACTGATAATGGTGGAAGGTACCGAGATATATCCGAAGGACATTAAGAGCAACGGAGATTATCATTCCCAGGACAGCGCGGATTATGATTTCAACTGGTGGGGCGGGAATCTCCGCGGCGTGGCTGATTATCCGGTGGATCTGGGCAAGTATCAGGACAAGCTGGTATATTCACCCCATGATTACGGTCCGACGGTATATGAACAGCCCTGGTTTAAGGATGGCTATGACTATGATTCGCTGATGAAGGACTGCTGGCATGACAACTGGTTCTATATCTATGAGAATGATACGGCACCGCTGCTGATCGGTGAATGGGGCGGCTTCATGCGTGAACCCAATCTTACGTGGATGACGCATATGCGTACACTGATAGGGAAATACCATCTTAATCATACCTTCTGGTGTCTGAATGCCAACTCCGGAGATACAGGCGGACTGCTGCTGGATGACTTCACTACCTGGGATTCCGATAAATATGACTTTGTCAAAGAAGTGCTCTGGCAGGAAAACGGAAAGTTTGTCGGGCTGGATCATAAGATAGCGCTGGGCGATAACGGTGTGAGCTTGGATGCTGCAAAAGGGATAAAATGAGCCCCAAAACTCTATTTACATAACTATCCATTTGTGTTAAAGTGAATATAAATATAAGATGGGAAAAGTGTCAGACCAGGACACTTTTTTCCTATTGTGTTGAAAAGAGAAGGAGGTATAGGGGATGCACAACAAGAGAGTAAGGCGCCTGATCGCGATGATAATGACCGTCATCACAGTCGGAGCCCAGTCGCCTATCACTGCAATGGCAGGGGAGATGACTGAAGACATCGTAGCAGAAGCATCTGCGGATGAAGAGGAGACATCCGTGGAATCAGCCGATACTGTGGAAACAGAGGTCAGCAGTAATGCAGCAGAAGAAACGGATGAAATATCGGAAGATACAGCTGTTGATGTAAGTACTCCGGAGGAGGAGACAGTCGAAGCCGGTGAAGATGAAACGGAATATTCATCTGAAGGTTTTGCGCTTACCGAGGCGGATTATGCTGCAAAACAGGCAATAAGAGACCATGGTCTTCTTGAAAACTTTGCCAAACTTACCGAAGGAGTTGATTACAGCAGCAACGAAATGATATTCCTTGCCGACAGTG